>CATVZP010000039.1 GCA_958348565.1 uncultured Collinsella sp.
GTGCGTCGAGGGCTCCGGTAAGGTCGTGTACTCCGATGAGCGCTAACGAGCAGATCGCTGCTGCCGAGGGCCTGGGCTATGTGCCCTACACCCGTCCGACCGGCATCGATACGGCCGAGCCGCTCAAAATCGGTGTGCTTATCAGCGGTTCGGGTACCAACCTGCAGGCGCTGATCGACCTGATCGCCGTCGGCAAGCTCAACGCCTCGATTGAACTTGTGGTGTCGAGCCGTCCTTCGGCCAAGGGCTTGCAGCGCGCCGAGCGTGCGGGCATCCAGACACTCACGCTGTCCAAGGACGTCTATGCCGACCCCATCGCGGCCGACGAGATCATCGCGCATGAGCTGCTCGAGCGCGGCTGCGAGTACGTGGTGATGGCCGGCTATATGCGCATGGTGCACACGCCGCTGCTAGCAGCGTTTCCCAATCGCGTGGTCAACCTACATCCGGCGCTGCTGCCGAGCTTTACCGGTGCCCATGCGATCGACGATGCGTTTGCGCGCGGCGTCAAGGTGACCGGCGTGACCGTGCACTTTGCCAACGAGATCTACGACAACGGTCCCATCATCGCCCAGCGTGCGCTGGCTGTTGAGGAGGGCTGGGACGTCGACACGCTCGAGGAGCACATCCACGCGATCGAGCATGTGCTGTATCCCGAGGTCGTGCAAATGCTCGCCGACGGTCGCGTTCACGTGCTGGAGAGCGGCAAGGTCGCAATTGACCCGGTGCGCTAGCGCGTGTAAACGGGTCACCTAGGTTTCTCTGAGGCATAAACGACTATAAAGCCGATTGGGGCATATGGAATCACATGTGCCCCAATCGGCTTTTACTATCTCTTTGACTTCGGGCTCCTGATAACGTGACGGGTGGGACTTCGGAAAATGAGGGCGGTTGGCCGCGAGCATGATATGGATATCAGCGGCGATTTCTCCATCTCGGCAAAAAATGGCTTCAAGTTGAGCATCGGCTCGGACTTCGAGGGGGCGGACCTGTTCAGCGAAAATTCTTACACTGACACTCATGCCATGAGCCAGGATAACTAGCCGGTATAGGGTCACTTGAGTGGGTATGCGTCTGTTCAAGCGGTCCATTGGCTTGCTTAAGAAATGGTTAAACTACGTAGCGTACAGCACGTGAGTAACTTACGACTCAGTGAGACTAAAGGGAATCGGAGAAGAAAGCCCATGTTTTGCCCCAAATGCGGTAGCAAGATCAGTGACGATGCGCGGTACTGTACCGAATGCGGGCTGCCCTTGGAAGGACTCTCGGGTAAAACTGCGGCCAAGGAAGGGTCCGGCGCCGAGCCGCTGGCGCGAGAGTCCTCGTCCGCTGAAGTCATGTTGGAGTCTGCAAATACCGAAACGGACTCTGCGATAGGATCCGCGAATGTCGAGTCCACGGCAGAACCGAGTCCCGAGCCGGTCTCGAAGACCGCGGGTAGCGGTCACTCCCAGATGTACAACCTCTTTATGCAACGTTGTCAGGTCGGTAACCGCCTGGTGCCGCAGTTTGCTATCATGATCGCCGCATTTATCGCCGCGGCAGGCATCGCTTACGCTGCTTTCATGCTCTACAAGAACGTCATCGAGCCCAATCTCCAGCAGCAATCCGTGCAACAGGAGCAAGCGACCGAAAGACCCAAGAAGGACGAGAGGGCGGCCGAAAAAGTTGTCTATACGTTGGAGGCGAAGTCATTGACGGTGTCTGCTCCGGTCGACCCTATGCTCAATCAGGGCGAGCGGACTGACATGGAATGGTCCTATCCGCAACTTAAGAGCTCCGCCAAAGACGACGTCGCAGACAAAATTAACAAGGCGATTCTCGAGCCCCTTCAAATTGATGCGGAGCGAACGAATCGAGCATCAGATAATGAGCAATCAGATGCTGAGCTGTACCCCGACGGCGAATTTCCCTGCATATCGAGAAACGTGACGGTTACGTACATGGATGAGAACTATTTTTGTATCCGTGACGAGCGCTATTCGACGGGATGGGGTCCGCATGGCGACACGTATGTGACTGGTGTTATTTTTGATTTGCATACGGGTGATACTGTCAGCCCTCAGGACATGTTTGGCATTGATACCGAGGATCTTGCCAGTTCTATGAGTTCGGCAGTTTGGCCGTATCTTACGGAAATGGGCAGAGAGTATCCGTCTGATTACAATTCTATGCTCATGCGGAGCAATTCTTCAGACTATTCAATCAAGGGCTCAACATGCTTGTATGTGACATCCAAGGGACTGGTGTATCGCACCGAAGACTATGAGCTCGGTTCTTTTGCGGACGGCAATTGCGAGATTTTGGTTGCGTCTTGGGATGATGGGTCTCAAGTGGGGTCCGAAGTAACCCCCGATGAGGTCAAGGACGGTACAACGGTGAAAGTCGATAAGGAGGACTAACATGTTCTGTCCCAACTGTGGATTTGAGCTTGATGGCGATTTGCGATACTGCACCGAGTGCGGCTATGCACTCGAAGATGCAAAGGCGGTGCTGAACTCTGTCAGCAACGAAGTGGCAGAAGAACCTTCCGTTATCAATGAGGCTGCGGAAGAGATTTTCGCTAGCGACGAAACGGAGAAGGAGCCTTTCGCCGGTGCCGAGGCGGGGGAGGAAAAGTCGCCCGTGGAGAGCGAGCCCGTAGCGGACGAAGAAGACGACCAGCCTAAAGACGACGTGTCGTCCGGTGCAACGCCTTCGATTCCAGCCGTGCGTGCCGACCGACCAAAACTGAGCAATCCGGTCGCCAAGCCCGTCGCGGCGCCAGCCCCTGCTCCTGCGGCGAATGCATCCGCACAGAAAAAGGAGCCCAAGGCGCTCTATATCGTTGGTGTCGTCGTTGGCCTGGCAGTCATTACCATCTTTAGCTACCTGCTGTTCTTTAGCAAGTCCGGCGGCGACGTTGCCCATTACGGCCAGGACAAGGCCATCGTGGTGGTCCAAGAATCCAAGATCACCCCGACCGACGCAAAGGGCGAGAAACTCAAGAAGTACTCGGTGACCCTGAACGGCGACAACGGCTACAGCACCAACGCTGAGGTTAAGGGTGACAAGGGCTTCACGGTAAGCCAGTTTCCCGATGTTAAACCGGGAAAATATACCCTCACCGTTAAGGACTCCAAGTCAAAAGTCGAGTGGAGTATTCCCGTCAAAGTCGTCGATAACTCTAAATCCGCTGATGCCGTAAAAGAGGTTTCCCTCGAGGTGCCTAAGGCCAACGAGGCCGATACAAAGACAGGCGAAGGCGACAAGAAGGATGGAGGCACCGCTGCGGACAATACCGCTACGCATGCCGCTTACAAGCAAAAGTGCCAGGAATACCTCGCGTGCTATGGAGAGCCGCAAATTGCTGAGGTGACTGATTCTGTCTATGCGATGCGAGGGCTTTGTCTTGTCGACCTCGTTGATTTTGATCAGGATGGCCAGCCTGAGCTCTTGACCGTTGTGAACGGTATGAGTGATGCCGAACTAAAGAGTGCCTGGAATGGAGATATGGAGGGACTTCAGAAGTCCTACACTGTAGAGGTTTGGTCGTCAGCTGATGGTGGCATCAAGAGGCTTTACAGTCAAAATTGGCTTGATAACAGCAACGGAGGAACGATGTTTCTTCCGCTGATTAAAGCGGATGACGACAGCATCCTCGTAAGCCAAAGAACATATGAGATGAGCAATGCTATTACGGCATTGCTTGCTGGAAGGCGGGTTTTGGCCGGGGACAATACTTCGGTATATGGCAAGAAAAGCGATGCTTTTTCGCTTGTAAGCAACTACGAGTCCTGGGGAGTTGCGCCGAGCGAGGGCAATGGCTACGAATACTATTGTGCGTCGGAGGGCAAGGAAATTTCCGAGACGGACTATAATGCCCTATATCAGCAATTTGGCTATGGGCACAATTACCGGACATATTATTTCCTTGATTTTTCAAACTCAGGTTACGGCACTATTTCGGGGGAATCCCACGTCGATCCCAATCAAGTTGCGGAAGTCACCAAAGAAACGCTCAAAAAGGTGGGAATCGAATAAAAACTGAAAGGGGCTTGGAAAACTGTTTCCAAGCCCCTTTCTTATAGTAGTTGCTCGAGTCCAACAAGCCTCGCGCTGCTTGCTTGAGCCGCTCTATTTTGACACGCTTCGCTAAATCCACCCTTGCTAAACAAGTAATACTGTTTGATCGGCCGGCCCAGCAGCGCACTGCGCCGCTCGAGCGTTTCAAGAACGTCGGTATCTACGGGCTCGTTTCTCCATTTGCACTCGCCAACGACGAGCTCGCCATCGGCATCCTCTAATACAATGTCAATCTCTTCTTGGTGACGCGTTGCCGGGTTAGTGCCCCACCAAGAGCCGATTGCCTTGGGCAGTACATCCAGCTCGCCCTCAACGACCTGTCGTATCAACCACTGGCGGCATACCTCTTCAAATGTGGGGCCCACGAAGGTAGACAAATCGCGCTTGACGATACGCGCGGCAACAGCGGCTCCGAGCCCCTCTTCAATTGTTCCCGTGTACTGCGGAACAAATCGATACCAAAACCTGAACAGGTTATCGCAGATTCGATAGACCACCTGACGTTTTGTTGCTTTGGCAACGGGCGTGACGCGTTCAACGATTCGCAGATCAATCAATGCGTCGAGTAATCGCGCGACTTGTGGCGTTGCGAGTCGGGTGACATCGGCGATTTCCTTGGGACGTACACAGCCGTTAGCGATGGCGGCTATGACGCCATTGTAGATAGCCGGGCTTCGGACTTCCTGCAACAGATAGTTCTGGGGCTCGGCGTACAGAAACGCATCTTGGCGCAACAGAGCGTGCTCAAGGTTCCATTGCGTGGAGCGCGTGCTATCAAGCTGCGATAAATAGAGCGGCATGCCGCCGACAACGGAATACAGCTCGATAATTCTCTCGATGGGTGCATCGGGAAGCATTTGCGCTACATCGAAAACGACAAAGGGGTCGATGCGCAACTGCATGGTGCGGCGCCCATAGAGAGGACTTTGGTGTCCTAGCACCTGGTGTTCCATAAAACTCATGGACGATCCGCAGAGCACCAAGAACAGGTTGCTCTTGTCTTTGTGTCGGTCGATAAGCGTTTGCAGACACGACGACACGCCCGGGTCGCTCTCGGCGAGGTAAGGATACTCGTCAATGACCAGAATGACTTGCTCCGCTTTGGCGCGTTCAAAGACGGACTCGAGTGCAACCTGGATGGAAGGGAATGCTGCTCCTGCGGCACTATCACCAAGCATCTCGCGGCTGAGCAGCGCAAGGTTTTCGCTTGCAACGGTTTGCTGCCCGGTAAAGAAGATCACACTGGGCTTATCCTGCGTAAAAGCGCGAAGCAGGCTTGTTTTGCCCACGCGGCGCCTTCCGTAGACTACGGCAAACTGGAAGGAACCCTTTTGATAAGCGGTTTCTAGGGACTCAAGTTCACTCTGGCGTCCGACAAACATGGCATGCCTCGCTCATATACGTGTTACTAACATATATAGTACTAACACGTATGTGAGCAATTTTCCAGTCGGACGGAGAAGAAATGACAGGGCTTCTACTTAACGAGTCGCTTGAGCTTGGCGAAGTCCTGAATCTGTTTTTTTCGCTTGGCGTTGAGGAGGTTGTTGAGGTCGAGCTTCTCAATGGTACAGCGCTTGAGTAGCTCGGAGCTGTCAAAGCCGTTTAACTCAATGTCTACATCCAGATCGTGCTTGAGCTTGGTCCATTTATTGAGCTGCGAGCGCACGTAGGCCGCGGGACGTTCTATCTCGTTGGCGATGTCGCGTACGCTGGCGCCCGTTCCAAACAACTCGCGTATCTTTGCCGTCTCCTTGCGCGTGCGCTCGTTTTTGGCATCGGTCTTGCATCGATCGCTGCAGTAGTGCCGTTTGACGCCACGATGCCCGGCAAGTGAGTAGGCGCGTCCGCACTGCTCACAATAGCCGATCTTGACGGTGCTCAGCTTGCGCGAAAAATCAAACCAGAGCCACGAGAGATAGCTGTCAAACGAGAGGAACCCTGTGGATTCGTTGCCCTGGAACACATCCACGTGCGCGCCCGAGAGATGCGAGATCACGAGCGCCTGCACCAAAGCGGTGAGTGCATCGCGGTCATCGTTGTCGAGTTCTTCGCGGCGCTCCTGGATATCTGCTTGAGGGTCGATTACATAGAAGCTCTCCTCGCTATTGCTGACCTTGAGTCGCGCTGAAATCTCCGAGCTGGAGTCTTCGTCCATGTAGAACATCGCCTGCAAAACACTGAAGTCATTGGCGGTGAGCTCGTGTTCAAAAGAGAGCACGTTGAGTGCAACGAGGGATTCTTCCTCTTCGATCATAAACATAAAGGCGTAGAAATATCCCGCATCGGATTCGATTTTGCGCACGATGGGCAGGCTTTTGAATGAGTCGGTATAATCTCCGCCCGCCCTCAGGATAGTGGTGTAGATCTTGAAGGATGACCCGTTTTCCGCGCAGGTTACCACTGATTTCTCGATTCTTTCCAATGCGGAGACCTTTGCGATGGTGCAGCTCCCGTTGAGGTATTCCTGGATGCGCATAGCAATAAGTGCTGCCATCGCGGCATTGGCCCAATCGCGTACGGATTCTATTGCGTGCTTGCCAAAAAGCGGCCCGGTCTGTTCGGCGTAATCAAGTACGTTAAAGAGGCTTGCGCGGAAGGGCCGCTCTTTAACGGCGGTGGGTTCGATGCATGATGCCAGCCTGATCAGATCGGCATGGCGCTCGCTGTGTGCGGGCCCTTCGTTGCTTTTGCTGCCGGCCAGCTCGGTGGGCATGTAGAGTTCAAAGACAAGCTGGGCCTCGCCAACGGGCCTATTGGGTTCGTTCTCTATGAGGTTGACTTTCTTAAACGGAATCGAACCTTCAACGGTGCGTGTTTGGGAGAACTCAAACATTGTTACCCCTGTCTCTAGCTGCAGGTTTAATAGCGTAGCACGTTTAGGAAAATTACCCGGTCAAAATCTCTATATCGGATAAACGACAAATCGTATCTTGTGATCGTCAAGAAAAGGGGTAACGAGAAAGGACCCGATCATGCATTGCAAACAGTGTGGAGCAGAGATTAACGACGGCGCCAAGTTCTGTGGCGTGTGCGGAACGCCTACGGTCGCGGCTGCGGCCAGCACGGCGGGAGATGCGATTTACGTTGAGGCCCGGCCGATTGAGAGCCAGTCTGTCGAGGCTCAGTTTCAAGCGGCGGAGGATGCAGAGGCCGCTGCTTGCCTGCAAGATTCACTTCGCGAGTCCATCGGGTCCCTTACGCGAGCGTCGGTGATTTCGTTGCTCTATGTGCTCTTTTTCAATTATGTGCTGGGAGGGGGCTCGCTGGGGCTCGACTATATGATTCTGCTGGCGCTGCTTCTGATTGGTCCCTGGAAGGTGATTATCTCGCTGTACCGCAGCGGTGTAAGGCTTCCCTTTGTCTATGGTGGCGGCATTATCGGTATCACGATTATGCTAATCGAACTTGTGGTTCTCGTGGGCCTTCCTGTCGTTGTTCTGATGCTTTTTTACTGGTTGGGCAGCGTGATTCACGGAGCGGTTCCGGTTGTTCCCGAATTAGCCCCGATGACGATGGTGGCACTTTGGCCTATCGTCTCGGTTGCCAACATCATCTTCAAGGCAATCAAGCTGCACATGGCTCGCGCCTAGCAAGTAGCCCGTCGCATGCCTTCCGCGTGGGGTCAGGCGAATTTGAAAGGTGAAAGAAAAGGTTTACAGTCGAGCAAATTGTCCTGGGCCTTTTCTGTTTGCAGGCTGTGGGCTATCGTTTCGATATGCTGAAGTTCTAGGGGGGATATATGTACTGCGCAAGCTGCGGGGCAAAGATCAAAGACGGGGCGCGATACTGTTCCGCATGCGGAAAACCGTTGGATGTGGATGATGCGCCGGCGAATGCTCAGCAGCCGCTTCCTTCAGGTACACCAAAGGCGCCTGCTGATAGAAAAGCGACGAGCGATCCTGCTGCATCTCGCGCAGAGAGCGCTTCTCCGGCGCCCTCTGAGCATATGTCCTTTGCGGCCTTTATGATGCAGCGTCGGCAGATCGGCCGTTTTGCCGTGCCTACGTTTGTCACCATTCTTGCAGCAATCATCTTTACCGCTGGTGTCGCCTACGCACTGGTCAAAGCTTACGAGGCCTTTGTGCTGCCTCAGCTGCAGCAGCAGGAACAGCCGGCTGCAGTCGAGAATAAGTCGTCTAAAAAGAAGGTCGCGGCAGCTAACAAGAAAGCGCACGAGGCCTACGAGGGCGTGGTTGCGCGTTACGAGGACTTTGTGAGCTATTGCGAGCAGAAGGGAGCTGGTACTGCCAACTACGACGACTGGGCTCTGGGGCGCGGCGATGATTCTGGGCTGGGGAAGATATTCGTTTATGACAGCCAGAATGCTCCCGGCTTTTTAAACTACTACTATGCTTTCGATGATTTGAACGGTGACGGAATTGACGAGCTGCTTATTGGGTCTGTCGATGCGCAGAACGATATTTCGGCGATTGTAGGTGCCTACTGCTTTGTTGATGGAAAGGCCGTTTCGGTTATGCCTTCGTCAGAGATGGTAGAAGGCTCCAGCAATATGACGAATCGGTATGACGGTTTTATTGCTCAGGGTGAGAGCCAAGTCATTACTGTCTGCAAGGACGGCATCGTTAAATTTACTTGTAGTCAGGATTGTAACCAGGCAGATTTCTATATTTCGCTTACTGCAAAGGGTCCTGAGGTCGTAGACGCGGTGCAAATTCAAAATAAGGAATTCGATAGACAGAATGGCGCCTACTTGGTGAGGACTGTCGAGGATGGTGGCAAACCACAGGAGACGATGGTCCAGGGGCGTGAAGAAGCGTGCAAAATTCTTGACGAGATTGCCGGGGAGCATCCGGAGGCCGACATTGAAAAGCCGTCTGCAAGCAGCGATATGTGGAAGGCATTCAAAGGAGCGGAGCCTTCGGAGAGCTCTTTGAAGGACGGCTCTGGCACTGCAGACGATCGAACTGGCGCATCTCAAGCACCATCTGAAGCGGCATCCGATAGCGGCGACGATGGGGAGGCCGCTGCGGGCGACGATGGCGTGATCGCCGACATGGATGCGTTCATTGCAAACGCCAAGCGCGAGTTGATTGTGCCAGATGACGCCTCTATTACGTACAAGGTCGCTGATAGGCCAAGCTATTGGGAGGGGGCGGCAACGTACGTTTGGTACGTCGAGTTTTATAAAGACGGAAAGGTCGTAGCGTCTGCGGAATGCGGCTCTGAAGGGTATCCGTGCCGGTCGATTATGGCCTATCACGAGAGCTAGTAACTTTAGCCGAGGCATTTTGGCATTACGGCGTGCGCGGCTCCTATACCTTTCCCCTTGTTCCATCCGACGAGTTTAGTTACAGCTAAAACGGCCGTTACGAAGAGCTGACCGAGAGTCCGAAGACACTCGCCCGCTAGCGGGTATGCCCCAAAAGGGTATCTGGGGTTCGAACCCTCCCGGTTCTTCGTCAGTTGACCAAAGGTGCGACATTATTACCGCTCGCCGGCGGGTGACTAAATGCGATGACTTGCGGGCTATAATTAACCGAGCTAAGTTGGGGGATAGATTGAGACGCACGGGCTTTCGATGCGCCTGTCGGCTCGGCATTTCGCAATTCATTAGACACGCGGAGCGCGTGGTTTGGGATTAACGAAAGGAATCAGCATGTCTCTGTTCCATAGCGATAACGAAAAGGAAGAAAAGCACAGCGGAATACTCGGTGCCTTTTCTGTCGACAATATCAAATGGGAGCCTGGCAACAACGAAGATGCCTCGCTTGTCTCATTCCGCTATCCCTACGAGGATTTTCCCAACGGGTCCTATCTTCAGGTTGCGCAATCGCAGATTGCCGTTTTTACCAACAATATGGGGGCGGGCAGTTCTACTGACGCTACGGGTGCCGGCGATTCTCAGGTAAGCGTGTTTGTCGGTCCGTGCAAGATCAAGCTCGACACGGGAGACAGCCGATTCGCCCCGTTCCGCAATGCCGCTCATTCGCTTACCGGCGGTAGCTCGGCGTTTCATTCCGTTGTGTACTTTATCAATACCAACTACATGAACGAGCTACGCTGGGGCACGACCGAGCCCATCATCGTTCAAGACCCTGAGGAAGACGTCAACGTTCACGTTCGCGCCTTCGGTTTGTTTGGCGTGCATATCGAGCAGAACGACTCGAGTCTGGTTCCCATTCAGGCGAGGAAGTTCCTTGTTAAGGTCGTGGGCACGCGAGATCGCTATACGCGAGAAGAACTTACCTCCTTTATGCGGGCAAAAATCCTTGAGTATGTTCCCGACTTGCTTGCTAAGGCGATTGTTGACCAAGGGGTTTCCGTTCTAAAAATCGCGACACATCTGAGCGATTTCTCGTCTCAGATGCAGGGAAGGCTCGTTAACTATTTCGATGAGTTTGGCCTCACGCTCGATAACTTCTCGTTCAATAGCATCAAACCCTTCGAAGACGATCTTACCGCCATCAACGAGATGAAGATCCAACGTAAGCGGAGCATTCTCGAGGCGCAGGGTAACGCCGCCCAGATGGACATCGAGTCCGAGGCGCTTGCCAGGAAACGTGCGCGCGAAGGCTACGACTATCAGCAGGAGCGCGGTATGGACGTAATGCAGAGCGCTGCGGGCAATGAGGGAAGTGCCGCATCGGGCCTCATGGGAGCCGGCATGGGACTCGGCATGGGCGTTGGCATGGGCGGTGCATTTGGAGCTGGCTTTTCCAACTTGGCCAACCAGACCCTGGGCACTGTTGCCCCCATGGTCGGAACGACTCCCGCGTCCGCAAGTATGCAAAACGGTCCCGTGTGCCCCAGTTGCGGAAACGTTAATCCGATGGGTGCTAAGTTCTGCCCGGAATGCGGACAGAAGCTCGAGCAGGGCGTTGCGTGTTTGGCGTGCGGGCATCTTAACCCGGCCGGTGCCAAGTTCTGTCTTGAGTGCGGGAACCGGTTGGCCTCACCAAAGTGTCCGAGCTGCGGAGCTGAGTTGCCCGAGGGGACCAAATTTTGCCCCGATTGCGGAACTAAGATCCAATAAGGAGAAACAAAGATGAACGGTTCTGTTAAACGTGTCATTTTGGGCGAGGCAATCGTCTTGGTGGCGTGGCTTGTAATCATGTTTGTCTGCAAAAACGCGCTGATGAATCCTATCGTCTTTGCTATGTCGCTTGGCTTTGGGGTTTTGGCTTTTGCGGTGGCTTCGATTTCGGCTACCATGTCCGATAGGCAGTCCACGGTCAAAAGCACGACCGAAATCCATTATTTGCCGGTCGCATCCAGCTGTGCCTACTTTGTCGTTGCCCTTCTGGCCAACACGTACTTTGTGTTTGCGGCATATGGGTGGGGCGGCAGCACGATTCCAGTTGTCGTAAACGTTGTCCTTCTTGCTGTGCTTGTCCTTGTGCAGATGGGTCTAGCCTTCAATGCCCGCCAGGTGGACCAAAAGGTTGCCGCCGTGGCGGCAAAGACGGTTCAAACGGCGCAATTTGCATCGTATGTGGGACAGCTCCTTGCCGTAGCGCAAGACGTTCAGGTCAAAGCCGAACTCAAAGTGCTCAAAGACGACATCTCCTTTAGTTCCAACATGTCGCAGCCCCATGCTCAAGAGATTGAGCGACAGTTCTCCGCTGCGCTCGAGGCCGTCTCGAATTCCATGAGTGCCGATGAGCCAGCAGATGTTACGGTTGGCCTTGTCCATGATGCGCGCCGTATCTGGAAAAAGCGCAATGCGGCGCTGACCGCTGTCAAATAAGAACTCGTGTTGCTTTTTGCCAGGGCACTTTGATGGTTGAAGTGGGGGAAGCTATTGGAAATCAACGGAATAACTTGCGAGGGCTGCGGCAGCACCGATGTCGAGTTTGACCCCGCAACGCGAAAGGTTCATTGCAACCAGTGCGGCCGCGAGATGTATTATTCGCGGGCACGTCTGGGGGCCACGGGCAAAGTCGCGTTTGCCAAGGACAATGCCATCAAGTTTTTTAAGGGTGGTAACTTTCCGGAGGCCCGCAAATTTGCCGCGGACGTGCTCAATATGATGCAAGACAACGCGGCGGCACAGTTTATGGTTGCGTACTGCGATGAGTTTTGTGAAGGTCTTTCGGGTTCGATGGTGGTTTTCTTTAAAAGGGCCGAAGATATCCCTCTCGAATATGACGAAGTGCGTGACTTGATCGACTTGTTTGAGTCGACGCTCTACAACATGCGTGACTTTGAGGTTCAGATGGTATCGCTCGTGGTCGCCAATATGCAGAGCATGGAGGATCGGCCTCGGCTTGAGAGCTTTATCGATGCTGTGTGCCCGTTCTGCATAGCGCGGTATGCTTCGGAAGACTTTATGACTGCAGAGCGGGAGAGTTTCTATCAAGATATCGCCGCCAACTGCAACATACCCAAAACGTGTCTCGCACTACTCAAGGGCATTAGAGAGAACCCCGGGTCCCCCTATAAAACTGGTTCGTTTGCGTTACGAAGAAGGACCTCGTACTTTCTCGAACACTATGTGGAGCCCGTCGGGCGCATCGTCAATTCGATGAAGGCAAGCCAATACAAACAGAAGTTTCTTGTGGCCTATCAGCAGGTGTCCGAGCAATACCGAAGCATGGCCTCTCAATAAAGCAGATGGCGGGCGCTTACTCGCTTAAAGCTATTGGATGATCTAAACAGTGCAAACTGAAAGGTGGTACAGATGAGTGATTCGGGAGTAGATACTGTCCTTATCGAGCGCAGGATCGCCGCTATTGGAACAAAAGTTGACCAGATGACCACGAAGGTCGATAAGGTCGAATCGCAAATGGAGGAAGTGCGGAAGGACCTTAAAAAGCTCCGAAAGGACTTTCTCGAGATGATGCTCGAGCAGCGTCGTACCGCCGCACTTGAGCAGGCGACTACGGAGCTCGTGAGCGTCCGGCAGGAGATGGACAAAAAGTTCGGCAACTACTCAGTGGTTCGAAACACCATGGTCGGTATTCTCCAGGCAACCGATGCGGCGCTCGTGCGCAAGGCGACGATTTCGACGGTCTCCGAGGAGTTAATGATCTCTACCCCGGACTACTGGCTGGCACCTGTCCTGGTTGCCCTTGCGGCATGGATCAACAACAACCGAGATCTTGCAGAGCGCGCAATACGCGAGGCTGTCAAACGTGACAACGAGCACACGTCGCTTGCGATGGCTCTGATCTGCAGACGTAATAACCGCACGGCTACGTGCTACGAATGGCTAGCGCGCTACTTCTCGACGCAAAACGCCGCCCGCATCGATGCCGATGCGATGGTCTACATCGATGCCTATATCAACGGCATCTTCGGAACCGACGAAAAGCACCTGTGCGACGACTATATGGCGGGCTGGATCGAGCAGATCAGAAATCAGAGCCCTGAGTTCGAGAATGAGCAGTCAGAGTCATGGGCGGAGTACTTTACCGGCTACGAGGAGGATATGAGCTCGAGATATCCGGCGCTCAAGGTAGTGGTCAAGGAGTTTGACTACATCAATAAGTATCTCGGAAAAGTCGAGGCAATCGAGAGCATCTCCAATGACTTCGCCGACCTCAAGGCTTCTGATGTTGACGAGAGGACGCTTGCCGAGCAGGTTGACAGGCATTTGATGGAGCTCGTTAACTCCGATGACTCCAAGGAGCGAAATTTGCGCCGCCAGGAGGAGTATCTTCTTGCGGTCAAGGCATTTGGCGGAGACGTGGAGCGCGCCCGAGAGCTCGTCAATCGTCGCCGCGATGAGAAGCGTCAGCAGACGATGAACATCATCGACCAGATGACACGCTCGATGCGCGACCAGAGTGCGTCTGTGGATGTGCATAAGAAGAAGACCGCGATTCAGTTTTTGGGTTCCTATATCAACGGTGGTTTCAACCGGTATCGCAAGAGCGACATCCCCGAATTTCCGCAGGCGATAACCCTTGACTTCGACGGATGGACAAGCAGGGTGGTTACCGGCGATGAGGGTAATGCGCTGCGCGGCGATTATGTTCGCTATGTCGGTGAAGAGAAGAAAAAGGAGCTCGCTGAGCTTGATGTCAAGGTTGCGAAGGGCAACAAGAGCCACAAGATAGCGGCCGTTGTCCTCGCTGTTTTGGGAGTAGCTTTCTTTGCGTTTGTAAACCAGGTTATTGGCATTCTGCTTCTTGCGGGGGCTGGCTATTGTCTAGTAAAGACGAGCCTCTCGGGCAAGCAGTGCGCTGCGGAGGCAGAAGAGATTGAGGCCAAATACTCCAAACGCATCCAGGAAGGCTGTTCCGAGATCGATCTGGCGCTTAATCAGTGGAAGAGCGCGAAGGAAGCTGCGGCCGAGCGCAGCGACCTGCTTAAGCTTGAGAAGGTTGCCTAGCCGGTAGGATTTGTCTCGATAATCCATGAATGGAGTGAAAAAGATGGCTGATGAAGTGACTGATTTCGACCATAACGATGCTGCAATGCAGGACCTCGATGCATTGAGCGAGCTCGATAGTCTGTTTGAAGAGGACGAGCGACTGAAGCAAGCTGAGAACAATGTTTTGACCCAAAATCTCACGGGCTTTGCAAACTGCTTTCCCGATTGGGATTTGCATCCGCCGGTAGCGTAGAAAAGCGCTTGAAGCACAAGCTGCGATCATTTGGAAACATCGATGTTTCTGCGGGCTAGAAGCCATGGGGCTTTTGGCCCGCTGGCTTTCATATGCCGGTCGGCGGCATAGGGCATCAACCGTATTCTAGGTTCTTGGACGCCAGGCCGACTCGCTTCGGATCGGGCGCTACACCACCTTTCTCGACACCACCAATCTGACAGGGCCTCGTCCGTTCTCGAGCGGGGCCCTTTGTGCGGCCTTTCATGTTTGCTATACTGCTAGCACGTAGAGAGGAGCCGCTATGGGAACGACAATGGTGCAGCTCAACACGCGAATCGATCCTATGCTCAAAGCTGGTGGCGATGCGGTCCTCACTCGCAATGGATTGGGGCCGAGCGATGCCATTCGTGCGCTTTGGGCCTATCTCGTCGAGCATCAAACGTTGCCGGGATTTATGGTAGCGGATAAGCGCGAGGCATCCCGTGCGGAGAGTCTGGCCGAGCAGGGAAGTGGCCTAGCTTTTTCTTCGTTGGGGCTGAGCGCGTCGGATTTTGCACCGGCCGAATCTTCGGCGGAAGACTGGGATGCCGTACGGGATGATATGTATGATGCGATGATTGCCGACATCGAGGCGAATTGCCGATGATTGAGGCAAAGCATCTCTTGGTAGATACGAACGTTTGGCTCGATTATTACCTGCAAGAGGGGGCGTTCGACGAAGCGAGAAGATTGGTTGAACTGGCCGAGGCAGGCAAGATCGACCTTCTGTATGCGCCAACGACGGCAAAGGATGTATTCTATATTTTGCCTCGGCGTCTAGCCCGGCGGAACGTAAATGGGATGAACGTGTCGTTTGCCTCGGCGTCATGGGCCTGCATTGAGCACATGATGCAGGTGGCAACCGCCTCTCCGCTTTCGTTGGCAGAGTGCGAGATGGCGCGCATGCTTGGCAAGCGCATGCCGGATCTTGAAGATAACCTCATCATCGCTTCGGGCGAGACAGCAGACGTTGACTACGTAGTCACGAGTGACCGGCGCATGCTGGAGGAGATGCCCGAAGTTTGCCTGACGCCTGCCCGCGCACTCGATATGATTGGGATCCTAAACTAACCTTGCCTGTCTCGTTTCGCTATCATATGGGGCATTGTGAACCTCATACAACTTTGGAGGACGGTATGGCGGATAACGCCGAGATGCTATTCTCGCCTGAGCTGGTGTTTTTTGATTGGGAGTGTGCAACGCCGGATGAGGTGTTTGCGGGGCTCGAGGGCGAGCTTGCACCACGTGGCTACATTGCGTCCGGTTGGCTCGACGCCGTTCGCACGCGCGAGGATGCCTATCCCACGGGTCTTGCCATGCCGGCGGCAAACATTGCCATTCCGCATACCGATCCGGGGTTTGTGGCCAAGCCCTATATCGCGGTGGTGAAGCCCGCCGCGCCCGTGACATTTAACGCTATGGCTGGCATGGGCGCTCCGGTGCCGGCGCAGATCGTCATCAATCTGGGCATCGCCGAGCCGGGCGGCCAGGTCGAGGCCCTGCAGGCGCTCATGAACATCTTTATGGACGCCGATGCCGCAGCCGACGTGCTCGGCCAGACCACGCCCCAGGGCATGGTCGACGCCATTCGCCGTCACTTCTAAGGTGGGGCTGAGCCGGCACTTGGGGACTGTCCCTAACTGCCGGCTGCCAGACCTGTCCCCTTTGCACCAAAATGGTGCAGATTAACCTGTCCCCCATGCACCAGGTGTGCCGCGGGGCTGCGTTGTGACACAATGGCGTTTGTTCGATTCGTGATGCGAAAGGCCAAACATGGCAAACAAGAAAAAGAACCCCGAGGTCGCGCCGACGTCCGAGCAACGGTCCCGCGCCGCCTCCAGCTCTCGCAAGAAGCAGCGCAAGACCTATGTGTCCAAGACCGTCAAGATTGTCCTGGTGGTCATCGGCGTGCTGGCGATGCTGCTCTCCGTCTCGGCCATGGCGTGCTCCGGCCTGATGTCGCAGACCGAAAGCGCCAGCTCGGGCTATAAGCTCACTGGTGGTGTGGCTGCCACTATCAACGGCACCAACCTCACCGAGGACACCGTGACCAAGCAGATCATGAGCATGCGCACGTCCTACGGCTACACCAAGGACAAGGACTGGGCACAGTACCTGGTCGACAACGACCTCACGCCCAAGAAGTACCGCAAGCAGCTCATCGACTCCTACACGCAGCAGATCCTGCTTCAGCAGGCACAGAAGGAAAACGGCGTGACGGTGTCGGATGAGGAGGTCGAGAAGGCTTGGAAGGACGCGTGCAAGAGCGCGGGCGGCGCCAAGACTTTTAAGGAGACTCTCAAGACCTACGGCTACACCGAGGACACCTACAAGGATTCGCTCAAGGAGAGCCTGGCGCAGCAGAAGCTCAAGGATGCCGTGGCACCCACCAGCAAGCCCAAGGACAGCGAGATTGTCGATTACATCAATGAGAACCTGTCTAACTACAACGATGCCCGTCGTTCGTCGAATATCCTGATCAAGGTCGCTTCCGACGCATCTGACGAGGACAAGGCCGCCGCCAAGGCCAAGGCGCAGGAGTGCCTGGACAAGATCAACTCCGGCGAGCTGAGCTTTGAGGACGCCGTGGAGCAGTATTCCGACGACACCGGCTCCAAGGAGAAGAAGGGCGACGTGGGCTGGGACAAGCTCACCACCTTCGTCGACAGCTACCAGGCGGCGCTCGAGGGACTCAACAAGGGTGACGTGAGCGACGTCGTCGAGTCGACCTATGGTTATCACATCATCAAGTGCACCGACTACTTCCATGTCGATAATCAGGTCGATGACATTAAGCAGGTGCCCAAGGACATCAAGAAGTACGTCTCCAACGTGGTGAAGACGCAGGCGGCAAGCACCGCGTACAGCGAGTGGCTGGAGCAGTACAAGAAGGACGCCGACATCACCGTTAACCCCATGCCCAAGGACGTGCCGTACAACGTCAGCCTGAAGGGCGTCACCAAGAGTTCGACCGACGATTCGTCGACGACTAAGTAATCATGGGGCGGCGCTCGTGCGAGTGCCGCCCGCACTGTTGAGGAGGATTTGCAGATGACCAACGAAGAACTGCAGAAGGAAATGATTGCGGCCATGAAGGCCAAGGACAAGGTTCGCCTGTCCATCATTCGCCAGGTTAAGGCCGAGGTGAAGAACATCGAGGTCAACGAGCGTCGTGATGTGACCGAGGAAGACGTCAACAGCATGATCAAGCGTCTGATTAAGCAGACGAGCGAGACGCTGGAGATGTCCATTAAGGCCGGTACCGACCAGGGGCGTACCGACAACCTGACCGAGCAGGTCAAGATTCTGGAGAGCCTGCTGCCCGCGCAGGTTTCGGGCGAGGAGCTCGAGGCCCTGATCGAGCAGGTCATCGCCGAGCTGGGCGCGACCTCTAAGAAGCAGATGGGCCAGGTCATGGGCGCTCTGGGCAAGGCCACTGGCGGCAACTTCGACAAGCCGGCCGCGGCAAAGATCGTCGGTGCAAAATTGGCGTAAGCGCCGGCCGACACATAGCCGATGCTGAGGGGCGTGACCATTGCGGTCGCGCCCCCTTTTTGGCTGGGTACTCATTGGGGACAGGCTTAAATGAGTAGGTGGAAGGTTGCGGGTTCTTTACGGGAATGTAGTGTGGGCTGCGGAAACATGGT
>CATVZP010000040.1 GCA_958348565.1 uncultured Collinsella sp.
AGTCGGTGATACGTCGATCTGCAGCGCTCGCGCAGCGGCATTGAAAATACTGATTTAATGTAGCGCATCGAGCGCATCGATGCACCCCGCAACGGGCGCATGTGCAGAAAAAGTTTGCGAGCGGAGGGGATGGGCATGGCACCGGGCACGGTGAGTTCATGGAACACAGGGGCACCATAATTAGATGCCAATGGCGTGGTAGAACTGTGCTCGATATGCATCCGCAAAAGAAAGAGGCACCATGGTCTCGCGGGTTCTCTACCGACCGTTTGATACCGAAGACTTCGACGCCATCGCGCTGATTCTGCAGCAGCTTTGGCATAACAATTCGGATAACGATGAGTACAACCGCCTTGAGGCCGCGTGCGACCTCGCCTATTGCCTTTCGTCGTCGACGTTTTCACAGGTTGCCGTAATCGACGGTCAGGCGCGTGGCATTTCGCTCGCGCGTGCGGGACAGAGCTCCGGCGCCACTATCAACGAGCATTGGATGGATACCGAACGCGCGCTGCTATCGCAGATGCGTGAGCTAGAGCCCGATGCGTGCGCCGAGTATCTCTCGTTTGTGCGCGCAACCATCCGAACCAACAACCGCCTGCTCGAGAGCAGCCCGTTGCCGCACGACAACGAGGTCACGCTGCTTGCCGTGGATCGCGATGTCCATGGCCTGGGCGTTGGCACGGTTCTGCTCGATGCCGCCGTCTCGCACCTGTCCTCGCTTGGAGCGACGAGGGCGCACCTGTACACCGACTCCAACTGCTCGTGGAAGTTCTACGAGCTGCACGGCTTTAAGCGCACGGCCACGCACCGCGCCAACCGCGAAGAGCGCCGTCACGACATGCCGCGCGAAAGCTTTCTCTACGAACTCGACCTAACAGCCTAAACCCAGCAGTTAGGGACGTTCCTTTTGTGCCGGCACCCCGGGACACTCCTTGGCAGCAACCGCACCTAGTCGTTGGAAACGTTCTTAAATGATTAGTTGCTGGGGACAGTCTTCGTAGGTAGCGCGTAAAAAGGGGATGGGCTTTCCCCGACGGCTGTCGAGAAAAGCCCATCCCATAATTTACGACCGTTAGAACGTTCCGCCGCCGCCTCCGCCGACGCCGCCGCCTCCGCCGCCAGAGAAGCCGCCGCCTCCGCCGCCGCCCGAGCTGTCGGAGCTCGACGCCAGCTCACGGATGCTCTCGTGATACACGTCATCGAACGAATCGAGCGGAGACTCGTTGCCGTAATGATGGTAGTACCACCAGTAGCAGGGATAATTGTCATAGAAGCCGTCGGCCTCGCGCACCTCGGGCGGCACGGCCTCGGCAAGCTGACGCAGCACTTCCTTGGAAACACCCAGCGCCACGCCCATCACCAGCAGCTTGTTCCACAGCACCAGATCGCCGGGGACGGCTTCCTTTAGACGCGTGAAGTCCTCGAGCCAATGCTTAAGTGCCTTGCAGCGAGCCGCCACCTCGGCGCCCTCCGGCGTAAAGCGGCGGAACGTAAGGCCCACGCCGATACCCACCAGCACAATCGGCACCGAGATAACCGCGGCGGTAATGTTCGCCTGCGCGCCATCGGTAAAGAAGATGGATCCCACGGGAACAAAGGCAATCAGGATACCAAGAACCAGGCAAAACACCATTGCAACAATGCCGTCCGAGGCAACGTACTCGCTATCGGCCAGCTTGCCCTTAACGGTGTTCTGATAGTCCTCGAGCTTGTCGCCCACGGGTGTAGCGTGCTGCTTGACGTAGTGCTGCAGCTCGTCGAACGTGCGCGAGCGATCGCCGTTCTCGTCAGGCTTAGCACCGGCAAAGAAGACCTTGAGCACCATGTGGTCAATGCCCTTGGCCGACTTCCAGCCCGCATCACTCACCGTCACGCGATACGTCTGCTCTTCTTTTTCACGCCCCAACAGACCCTTCTTGGCCTTGGTCACGGTCGCCTGCTCCAGCTTGATCACACGGTCGTCAGTGAGCTTCATGAGCGTGGCGATATATGCCTGATCGGGCACCTCGTTCCAGCTCATGAGGGCCGAAAGCACGGCGGGATGGTCGGCCGAAGGCACATCGCGGAAATATTCGTCCTGGAAAAGCGGCTTGGGCTTGCGGCGGCGCAGCTTGAGCACAACGATTGTGCCGGTAAAGGCCACTGCCGCGACAACACTTAGCACGGCAAGTGCATTGGCAATCATGCGAGCGTGAGCGCGGCGGGCGTTAGCTTCGTCAGCCCATTCCTTCTCTTCGCTCAGGATCGTTGACGTGCGCTCTTCGCCCGAGGCGGCAAGCTGCGGCACCCAGTCGCTGGGGAAGGCGATGCGCGCCTCGGCGAATTCGCCCTGATGCACGCAGGGTATGGTATAGGTAACCATGGGTTCATCCGCATCGAGCGATACGTCGCCCGTCAGCGGGCCGTGGCCCCATGCGCGGAAGTTATCGCCCTTGACGGCCGCCGTCCCGGCAGCGGCATTTGCGAAGTACACTTCCATCTCAACGTCATCGGAGTCCGCGGACCAGCCGTCGCCCACAAACTTCCAGTAGAGCTCGGCGGTATCGGCCCAGTTCATGACCGCACCGGTCATGGTGTAGCTCACGTAATAGATCGCGCTGTCGCCGCTCTCGTGGGGGCTGAACACCTTAATCCTTACGCCGTCACCGGTCTGCTCGACCGTGTAGACGCCAGAGTCGCCCTTGTTCGCGCTATCGACTTTGTTAAACGCGGTGTCCTCTTCCTCGACACTCAGCACGTCGACGCCCGCCGTGCCGCCCTGCTGGTTGGAGCCCGTATTGATCTCCCAAAACACGCCGTTGATGTCGTCGTCGAAATCAAACTGGCGTCCCTCGACAACGGTCAGCGATCCATCGGCCTCGACCGTGGCACTGATATAGGTCTGGGTCATGGAGTAGCCGTCGGCGTGCGCGGCGACAGGCAGCAGCAACAACGCAAGCGTGACGAGCACGCAGACGGAAGCGAATCGCGCAAACAGGTGGCGCTGCCGGCTGACTTTGGCGGCGAGGGTGTTCATAGGCACATCCTTTGTCTGTAAAACCAACAGCGCCATTGTCCCACGTTTGCGGGTACGCATGGCGAACATCTAGGCGACCGGAGCGCCAAACGGGATGAAAGTCACACCAGCACCCCGGCAGCTAGTCATTGGGGACGTTCTTAAATGACTAGTCATTAGGGACACCCTTGGCATAGCCCGCCCCGGCAATAGATACCACTTCACAGCTCCGTCACAGGTGTAGCGGCTTTGTGTGGGCGCGGCACGCGCTGATTGAGCCGCCAGCCGAGGGGCATAAAGCAGTTGAGCGAAAACGGTTTGCCCCTTTGCCGTTCGCTCGAGGATCATGTCCCCCTTTTCCGCGGAAACCCCGGCAGTTGCGAAGAGCTGCCGGGGTTTCTGTCGTTTGTGAGGCTAAGTCGGTACGCAGCGATCGAGACCTTGAGCCGCAAACCCACCGTGCGCAATGCGTACCGCCGCCAACTTGTGAGCGCAGCAACGCCTTCCCTGCCAAGCCCCGCGCTATACTCGTCCGCATGGATATCAACGCACGCAACATAGCAACACACGCCGCGGACGCGCCAGCGATGCCGCCCACCTCTGCCCCCGCGCCCGTCGTGGGCCGCTTTGCCCCGTCGCCCTCGGGCCGCATGCACTTGGGCAACGTGTTCAGCTGCCTGTGCTCGTGGCTTTCGGCCCGCAGCCAAGGCGGCAGCATCGTGCTGCGCATCGAGGACCTGGACGATCGCTGCAAGCGCCCGGAACTTGCCACTCAATTGATTGACGACCTGGCCTGGCTGGGACTGGAGTGGGACGAAGGCCCCTACTACCAGCACGATCGCCTGGATCTGTACGAGGACGCCCTGCGTCAGCTGCAAGACGCCGGCCTCACCTATCCCTGTTTTTGCACGCGTGCCGAACTCCACGCCGCGAGCGCGCCGCACGCGAGCGACGGCACGCCCATCTACCGCGCCGCCTGCCGAGACCTTTCTGCCGAGGAGGTTGCCCGCCGCAGCGCCCTGCGCGCTCCGGCCACGCGCCTGCGCGTACCCGCCGTCGACGACCTCGCAAACGATGTGATCGAATTCGTGGACCGCACGTATGGAGCCCAATGCGAAGCACTCGCCACCGAATGCGGCGACTTTTTGGTGCGCCGCAGCGACGGCGTTTTTGCCTACCAGTTAGCCGTGGTGGTCGACGACGCTGCCATGGGCGTCACCGAGGTCGTGCGCGGATGCGATCTGCTGGGCTCCACGCCGCGCCAAATCTACCTGCAGCATTTGCTGGAACTTCCCACGCCGCACTACGCGCACATTCCGCTGCTCATGTCGCCGGATGGCCGCCGCCTTTCCAAGCGCGACCGCGACCTGGACCTGGGCGAGCTCCGCACCCGCTTTGGCGCGCCCGAGGCACTACTGGGCTGGCTCGCCGGGCAAACAGGCATCGCGCCGGACGCCACACCGCGCTCTGCCGAGCAGCTGGTCGAGCACTTTAGCTGGGATGTTATCCGCACGCATCGGGAAAACATCACTGTAACGGTCGAGTAGCCAGCCACCCCGCCCCTACGCGACATCCCAGGGCTGGAGTTCGTCGCCCAGGCGGACAATACAGTCGTAGAGCACGGTGTGGCACTCGACTGGGTTGGCGTCACGATGAAAATGCCCGTAGTACCAGCGCTTGTAGTCCAGGTGGTCCTCCAGCTCGTCGAAAAACGTGGTGAGTCGATCGACATCGGGATAATTCCAGCCAGGTGCCGGGTAAAGCGTGGGCGAAAGCATGCGCGTGGAGCAGGTATGGGTGATCGCATAGTCGACCTTCCAACCCACGCTGTCGAGCTTTGCCCGCGCCTCCTCAAAGTTGCGCTCGTCCGGCAGCTCCTGCGGCCACCAGCTGGAATACGGAATGCGGTATTCCTTATCCACGCTCGTGGCGCCGCCCATGGTAAAGATCGTTGAGCCGTCGAGCTCAAAAACCTCACCGCGCGTCAGGCGTCGGATGGGCGAGGTGTCCGACAGACGCTGCGTCAGGCCGCCGTGCCACAGCTCCATGGGGCGCTCCGACCAGTGATCGAAACGCTCGTGGTTGCCGTCGACAAACAGCACGGTATAGGGGCGCGACTCCAGCCAGGCGATGTCGGCACATTCCTCGGCAGAGAAATCCCACGGAAAGCCAAAGTCGCCCGCGATGATGAGATAGTCGTCACTTGTCAGACCATCCCCAAGATCCCAGTCGCGAAGCTTTTGCATGTCGACGCCGCCGTGAATATCGCCCGTCACATAGACCGTCATCGGATCACCACTTCCCTGTAAGTCGCTAGCCCACATTCTGCACGATCACTAAGTCAACCGTTCCAGCCCTTCCATCCTTTGGGACCTACCCCTCGCTCTTCCATCCAAACGGGTCAAACACCCAAAAGATCAGATCGAGCACGCCGCCGGTCATCGTGGCGCCGGCGAGAGCCATGCAAACATGCAGAAAGCTGGCACTTCGGAGCACGTCGAACGGCCCCAGAACAGCCAGCAGCGCGACCGCTGCGCCGGCTACGCACAGCGCGAGGCACGGCCACGCGTCCTTGACGCACTTCTTTGCGAGATGCTTGGTGTTGTCACTCATCAATATCGAACTCCTTAGAGGGTCGTTGTTCAGATACATGCCGCCGCGACAGAGCGGGGCGGCAGGGTAAGTGTCACATGCTGTGCGGACATCAATGGAGAAACCGCCTGCTCGACCAACCTTTGACGCCGTTTTGCACCGGCACCACATCCCCCGCTATCGAGGTCTAATACTTTTCCCACCGCTACCCAAAAACTCATCCAACGTTAATCTTGGCTCAAGAATCGCTTAATCTATAACCTGCACTATAGAGTTCGACCAAGGGCGGGGCGGCGCCGCGCAACGCAGGCCGCCGAACGCAACGCTCGCGCCCGGGCAGATCGCCCGGCGTCGCGCCCATCGAACGAAAGGACAGGTCATGGACGACCTCGAAAAAGTTGAAACCATCCGCACCAAGTGCAACGTGAGCTACACCGATGCCAAGGCAGCGCTCGACGCCGCCGGCGGCAACGTCCTTGATGCCATCATTTGGCTCGAGTCGCAGGGCAAGACCCAGACCACATCGGCGCATGCCGCCACCGAGTCCGCGCCGGTCGATGAGCCCTCTGCCGAGATGGTCGCCGCGCAGGCCGCCTACGAGAAGTCGAGCGAAAAGACCGACTTCTCCAAGAAGATGGACAGCGTGTGGGAGTACCTCAAAAAGCTCTTCCGTCTGAGCCTGGACACCAAGTTTATCGCCACGCGCCGCGATGCGATCATCCTCAACATCCCCATCCTGATCCCCATCGTCGCGCTGTTTGCCTGGGGCGCCACGATATGGCTGATGCTGCTTGGCCTGTTCTTTGGTATGCGCTACCGCATCGATAGCGACGGCGACGTGCCCGGCAGCATCAACAACCTGATGGATCACGCCGCCGATGCCGCGGACGGCATCAAGCAAAATCTGAACGACGACAAGTAATCGCAGACGGGGGCACGCATGGCACGGATCCTGATCGTAGAGGACGAGGAGAAAATCGCCCGCTTTGTGACGCTCGAGCTGGAGCACGAGGGCTACCAGGTGGAACACGCCGCCGATGGCCGCACCGCCGTGGACCTGGCGCTGGAGCGCAACTACGATCTTATTCTGCTCGATGTGCTGTTGCCGCAGCTCAACGGCATGGAGGTCCTGCGGCGCGTCCGCAAGCACAAGGATGTGCCGGTGATAATGGTCACCGCGCGCGATGCCGTGATGGACAAGGTGGCCGGGCTCGATGCCGGCGCCGACGATTACCTGACCAAGCCGTTTGCGATTGAGGAGCTGTTCGCACGGATCCGCGTGGCGTTGAAGCGCTCGGAGGCCGTGCGGGCGGCTTCGGGCGTTGGCGGCATCGGGACGGGCGCGGCAGGCGGCACGGGTGTCGGCGCCACTGCGATGCCCCCGGTCAGTGACTCGACCCAGGTTTCCGCCTCGCTCTCCCCCGCCACGCTCGCCGCGGGTTCGGTCGTGCTCGATCCCGATCGCCGCGAAGTCACGGTCGGCGGCTCACCCATCGCGCTCACGGCCCGCGAGTTCGATGTCCTCGCCCTGCTTATGGCGCACGCCGGCAGCGTGCTCACGCGCGAGCGCATCGCGCACGAGGCGCTGGGCTACGAATACGTAGGCGACACCAACAACGTCGACGTGCACATCGCGCACCTGCGCGCCAAGATCGAAGACGCCGGCAGCGCCCGCATCATCCAGACCGTGCGCGGGGTGGGCTATGTCTGCCGTGCGTAACGCCGAGGCCAAACGCGTCACCTCCATCGCCCGTGCCATCAACTGGAGCTATATGTGGCGCCGCCTGATAAGCTACGTCTGGCTCGATCTGCTGCTGATGGTGATTGCGGCGGCGATCCTCGTCTATGGATACAACCAGACGCTGCCCGATGGCGCGTTTACCGCAGGCTGGATTCCCGGCGCCACCGTTCACGGCATGTCGCTGACGCCCGCGCGCGGCTGGGACCTGACAACGCTCACCTATACCGTCGAGCTTGCGCGCACCACCAAGACTTTCCCCCTCGCGCAGGACCTCGTCGCGCTATGGCCTCTCTACCTTGTCGTTGTGGGTTGGCAGGTCATCAGCGTGCTCAACATGCTCGGCGGTGCCCGCCGTGTGCGCCGTACCATGGCACCGCTCAACGACTTGGCACTGCGCGTGGACGAACTCGGCCGCATGCAACTCGCCGGCGGCAAAATGGAGACACTGGAGCAGGCCATCGAGCGCGCAAGCGTCGACTCGCCGAGCGTCACCACCGGCGACGCCGACCTGGCAAGCATCGAGGTCGCACTCAACCGCCTGCTGCGCCAGATGCAAGAGGCCAAGCTGCAGCAGATGCGCTTTGTCAACGACGCGAGCCACGAGCTGCGCACGCCCATCGCGGTGATTCAGGGCTACGTGAACATGCTCGACCGCTGGGGTAAGGACGACCCGGACGTGCTGGCGGAATCCATCGCGTCCCTTAAAGCCGAAAGCGAGCACATGCAAGAGCTTGTGGAGCAGCTGCTGTTTTTGGCACGCGGCGATGCCGGGCGCACGGTCCTGCGGCGTGCGCATACCAACTTGGCTGCACTGGTCAGCGAGGTATGCGAAGAATCGCAGATGATCGATACCGAGCACACGTATCGGCTGGCTTCTGACGCTGCGCTTGCCAGCGACCCGCGCTGCGACGCGCCCGTCGACGTGGCGCTCGTGAAGCAGGCTCTGCGCGTGATCGTGCAAAACGCCGCCAAGTACTCGGATGCGGGAACGACCGTCACATTTGGCATAACGCCAGATGCGGGCGCGGGCACGATCGACATAAGTGTTGAGGACGAGGGCATCGGCATGAACCAGGAATCCGCAGCTCACGCGTTCGAGCGGTTCTACCGTGCCGACAACGCGCGCGATGCCGGCGCACAGGGTTCGGGTCTGGGGCTTGCGATCGCCAAGTGGATCGTCGACAGCCACGGCGGCGTCATCGGTGTGACCTCGGTCGAAGGGGTCGGCAGCCGCTTTACGATTCGCCTGCCACGATAGGAAGCCCCTCGGCATAAATAAAGGGATAGGGCCACGCGACCCTATCCCTTTTTGCCAGCTATGGCAGCTTGTGCGCTACTCGCGGCACAGGTGCACGGCGAAACCGGCGAACTCGCGCTTAAAGTACACGAGCTTGGTACCACCGTCGGGCAGCAGCGCGCGCGACTCTTCGTTGACCTCGAGCCCGCGCTCGGCAAACCACTTCTCAGCCGCATCGATGTCGTTGACGGCAAAGCCGATGTGGCCCTTGGCGCCACGACCGTTCTGCTTCATGACCTCGACCAGCGAATCGTTAAAGTACGAAACCGGGGTCTCGATAACGGGCAGGCCCATCATCGTCGAGAACAGCTCCGCGATCTCCAGGGCATCGGCCGGGTCGGTGGCGTTGATGCCCACGTGAGCGACGAGCATACCAAAGAGCTCTACCGGATTGGCGTTCTGCTCACTCATGCAGTCAGCGCCTACTGAGCCATGACGTCGAGAACGGCCTTCTCGGCAGCGACGCGGTTCATGCCGGTCATAAAGGGCACGCCGCTCACGTACGGGCAGGCGAGGCCCTCGGGGGCAACGGTGGTGGCGATCAGCAGGTCGGCGCCCTCGTCGCAAACGTCCTTGGCCTCGGAGATGGCGCACTGCACGATCTCGTACTTGTCGGCGTAACCGTTGGCGTCGAGCAGGGTAGCGACCTTCTGGGCAACGAGCGTGGAAGTAGCAGCGCCAGCACCGCAAGCCAAAACGATCTTCTTCATAGGTAATGTCTCCCTTCGTGGTTTACTTTAGGTAAGTGTACCGCAGCGAGCGATGGCACTCAGCCTCGATGAGCTTTTATGCCAGTTTGCTTGCGCGCTGCGTATAATACATCTAGTACGTGTTGTCATACCGCTCGCTTTATGAGCGACTAAGGACCCCAATATGCCCGATTCCCGCACCCTCTGGACCGCCGTCGTCATCATCTGTATCGCCGTGTCGGTGTTCTTTAGCGTCAAAAAACGCACCACGTTTAAGCGCCTGCAGCAGCTTATGGCTGCCAAGCAGTGGGACGAGTTCGATCGTTTGCTCGACGGCAAACTCACCAGCATGCTGTACCCGCGCTACAACCGCGACTACCTGCGTCTGAACTCCTATCTGCTGCGCGAGGACCACGAGCGCGCCAGCGAGATGTTCGACCTACTGCTGGGACTCAACCTCCCCAAGATGCAGCGCGTCGACCTGGTGATTAAGGCCTTTAACTACTATGTTGGCCAGGAGGACCGCAAAAAGTCCAAAGAGCTGTTGCACGAGATCAAGGGCTTTGAGGGCGGCCAGGCCGAAGCGGTTGCACACGAGTGTCAGCTGATGTACGACACGATGATCCTCAAGCGCCACAACGACATTCCCGAGCTGGAGCGCATGCTCGAGGATGTCAGCGACGACCCGGTCAAGCGCTGCCGCTTGGAGTACCTGCTGGCCCTGCAGTACCAGAACAAGGGCGACGAGGCCAAGTTTGCCGAGTACTTGGAAAAGTCGGGCCGGCACTCGATGGCCGTCAACGCGTAACGGACGGCTTGTGCTAGACTTCTAGTCTCACGGGGGCGTGGCGGAATTGGCATACGCAGGAGACTTAAAATCTCTCGCCGCAAGGATTGTGGGTTCGAGTCCCACCGCCCCTACCATGTGATTGCTTACGAGCCCGTGTCCCGTTGGGATGCGGGCTCGTTTCTTTTGGATGCCGGTGGGACTCGAACCCGCGAGGGGGCGAGCGTCAAGCGGACGCGCAGCGTCCGCAGCGAGCCGGCGAGGGCGCCGGCAGGCGGCCGAAGCCGGTGCGAATTTGCGCAGCAAATACGCGGACGTCCCACCGCCCCGCGCTTCAGAAAGTTAACTAATTTAGGACTGGCTAAAAAGACTGCTTCGGTCCCTTAGAAGTTGCGGTGGAATAGTTCCTGTTTTGGCCGTTTACCGGCCCATTTAAGAACTATTTCACCGCAACTTATTTAGAGGGTGCTGAGAGCGGGGGTCCAGGCGATGGTGGGG
This sequence comes from uncultured Collinsella sp., assembly GCA_958348565.1. Lineage (GTDB taxonomy): Bacteria > Actinomycetota > Coriobacteriia > Coriobacteriales > Coriobacteriaceae > Collinsella. The sequence goes on from CATVZP010000040.1 coordinate 10,600, forward strand.
GTTGCACCGTCGAGAACCTCGTTGATGGTGGCGGCCATTCCGGCGAGGAGGCTGTTCTCGCTTACGGTGAGTATGTCGTAACCGCCGGCTCGCATGAGCTCGCGGATCACCACGGCGCCAGCCAGAATCACACCCGCACGCTTGGGCTGCACGCCCGGTAGCGCGGCGATGCCCTCCACGTCCAGCGTGGACATGCGCTCGATAGCGGCCGAGATCTGCTCCATCGAAAGCTCACGCAGGTGCACAAAGCTCGAGTCGTACGGCTCCAGTTCGTGAACGAGTGCCACGAGCGTGGTGACGGTACCGCCCACCGCGACGAGGCGCTCGGCGCGCTCAAAGTCGACAGGTAGGCCCTCAAAGTAAGCCCCGAACTGCTCGCCCGCCCATGCACCAGCGGCGGCAAGTTCACTGTCCGTTGGCGGCAGCGCCGAGAAAAACCGCTCCGTCACGCGACGGCAACCGATGTCCAGCGAGCGCGTTCCCTCCAGCGCGAAGACCCCGCGCTCCGGAGCGTATACGCCCGTCGCGAGCTCCGTGGAGCCACCACCCGAATCGGTAACAATGATGCGCTCGCCGGCAAAGTCGTGTGCCACGCCAAAAAACGTCAGGCGTGCCTCGACCTCGCCCGGAATCACCTGCGGTTCGAGCCCCAGCCCGCGCAGGCCGTCCAGCAGTAGCGCGGCGTTGGACGCATCGCGCGCGGCACTCGTGCAGGTGGTGCAGACGCACGCGGCCCCAAAGGCACGCGCCTCATCCACAAATATGCGACACGCAGCGAGCACACGCTCGACAGCCGCCTCGCAAAAGCGGCCCGTCGCGTCGACGCCCTCGCCCAGATCGGTAATCTCGGTATGCTTGGACGATTCCACGATCGCCCCGCCCTCGACCTGCGCCAGCACCAGTCGCGACGACACCGTTCCCAGGTCGATCGCGGCCACCTTATATCGTTTGCAATCTGCCATTGCGGGCTCCCCTCCGGGCGCTATTCGCCTACTCGCCGCTGGACGCGACCGTCTGGCCCTCGACGCCGTTAAATCCAAACAGCATATCGAGCGTCTTGATGTACCACGGTGCGTCCTTGCCGACCTCTTCGATCTCTTTGGCCACTTCGCTGGCATTCTTGGCGTTTGAGGACTTTTTGCTCGACGACGAATCCGAATCATCGTCCAGGCCCAGCACTTCAATCCTCTTCTCGCCGGGCATCGCCATGCCCAGGCCCCGTGCCGAATCCTTAATGCCCTCTTCCGAGAACCACTTATCAGTGTCTTTTTTCATCTCATCATTGTATTGCTGACGAATCTCGACCTGCTTGGCCAAGATGTCGCTCGAGCGCTTAGCCACGTACAGGTCGCGTACGGGAAAATACAGGCTCACGAGCGCCAGGGCGACGACAATGCCAACAAACAGCCCCCGCTGGGGACCGTGGGTAAAGTCGTAGATTGCCTTGACCACCGCGTTATCGTTGGCGTAATGCATGAAGTCCGAGCCCGAAAGACGGTTCGAGGGCCTACTCGGCTTTTCATGCGTTTGAGCCGAGGAACGCTGAGCATGCTCCGAGTGCGCCGGGCGCACCGAACGTAGCGGGCGGTCCGTCGACGTATTCACTTGAGCACGGGAGTGTGAGGCACTTGTCGGGCGCTGCATGGAGCGGTCGGCGCCGGCGTAGGCGGACCCACCGAGCTGCACCGTGCGCGCACGGCGAGGCGACGGCTCACGCGAACCGGCGGAATAGTACCTGTTGTCGTAAATCTGATCCATGTGCGCCTTGTGCGGTTGAGGTTTGTTTGCGCTAAGTCCTTTAGTTATAGCACGAGCGCCCGCACCGCCTTCGCCAGCCTTTGCTCGACATAAAAAAGGCGCTGAGCCACACGGCCCAGCGCCAATAGTGCTTTGCGGCATCCGGCCAAGGCGGGGCGGAACCGAGTCCACCCCCTCCCCGCCAGGCTCATCTGTCTAGCGGATGTTGTAGAACGCAGACTTGCCGGCGTAGCGCGCGCTGCCCTCGAGCTCGTCCTCGATGCGGATGAGCTGGTTGTACTTGGCGATGCGGTCGCTGCGGCACGGGGCGCCCGACTTAATCTGGCCGGCGTTGACGCCCACGACCAGGTCGGCGATCGTGGAGTCCTCGGTCTCGCCGGAACGGTGGCTCACGATGCAAGCATAGCCGGCCTCCTTGGCGGTTTCGATGGCCTCGAGCGACTCGGTGAGCGTGCCGATCTGGTTGACCTTGACTAGAATCGCGTTGGCAGCGCCCAGTTCGATGCCCTTCTTGAGGCGCTCGGTGTTGGTAACGAACAGGTCGTCGCCCACCAGCTGCACCTTGTTGCCAATGCGACGGGTGAGCTCAACCCAGCCGTCCCAGTCCTCCTCGGCCATGCCGTCCTCGATGGAGATGATGGGATAGGTGTCGACGAGCTTCTCCCAGTAATCGACCATCTGGGCGCTCGTGTACTCCACGCCCTCGCCCTTGAGCTCGTACATACCGGTCTCGGCGTTGTAGAACTCGGTGGACGCCGGGTCCATGGCGTACATGAAGTCGACGCCGGGCTTAAAGCCAGCCTTCTCGACGGCCTTGGTAATGTACTCGAACGGTTCGGCATTGGTTTTGAGGTTGGGCGCGAAACCGCCCTCGTCGCCCACGCCGCCGCCAAGGCCGGCCTCGTGCAGCACGCCCTTGAGGGTGTGATAGACCTCGGCGCACCAGCGCAGGCCCTCGGCAAAGCTCGGAGCACCCACAGGCATGATCATGAACTCCTGGAAGTCAACGTTGTTGTCGGCATGCACGCCACCGTTGAGGATGTTCATCATGGGTGTGGGCAGCAGGTGAGCGTTGACGCCGCCCAGGTACTGGTACAGCGACAGACCCGCCGACTCGGCAGCGGCGCGGGCAACAGCCAGCGACACGCCCAGAATGGCGTTGGCGCCGAGCTTGGTCTTGTTGGGGGTACCGTCCGCGGCAATCAGCGCCGCATCGACGGCGCGCTGATCGAAGGCATCGAGGCCCACGACGGCATCGGCGCACTCGTTGTTGACGTGTTCGACGGCCTGTGAGACGCCCTTGCCCAGGTAGCGACCCTTGTCGCCATCGCGCAGCTCGCATGCCTCAAAGGCGCCGGTCGAAGCGCCCGAAGGCACCATCGCGCGGCCGAAGCTGCCGTCCTCGAGCACGACCTCGACCTCGACGGTGGGGTTGCCGCGGCTGTCGAGCACCTCGCGACCGTAGACGTCCAAAATATCGCTCATGTTGTCTCCCTCTCACTTGGAAACGTAGTTGATGCAAGCGACTGGCCGACCGTGCACCATCGGTGCGCCTCCGTAAGTTAGCCATGTCGCACTTTTTGCATTATGCCCTAAGTTAGTCGAGGGATACACTTGATTTTCGAAAAATTTAGCGGGAACGATGAGGCGCGTCAGCCCGTCGTTCCCGCAGTCTTACTCCTCCGCCTTTGCGGCATCCCACAGGTCGTTGAGGCCGTGGGTCGAGAGCTCGGCCAGATCCACGTGGGCATCGGCCGCCATCTGCTCCATCGCGGCCCAGCGGCGGCGAAACTTGGCCGTGCTCGCACGCAGGGCGCTCTCGGCGTCGATACCCTCCTTGCGCGCAACGTTGACAAGGGCAAAGAGTAGGTCACCAAACTCCGTCTCGCGCTCGGGCGTTCCGGGAGCCTCGGCCTCAAACTCGGCACGCTCCTCGGCAACCTCGTCCCACACATCCTGGACCGTCTCCCACTCAAAGCCCACGGCCGCCGCCTTGCGCGAGACCTTTTGCGCTTGCATCAGCGCCGGCAGGTGCGTGGGCACGCCGTCGAGCAGTCCCTCGGGCGCGGCCTCGCCTGCCGCCACGGCCTTGTCCTTGGCGGCCTTCTCGGCAAGCTTGACCTCGTCCCAAATCTTGAGCACCTCGTCAGAGCTGTCGGCATCCGCATCGCCAAACACGTGCGGATGACGGCGAATGAGCTTGGCGTCGATATCGTGCGCCACGTCGGCCAGCGTAAACTCGCCGGCGTCGGCAGCAATCTGCGCATGCAGCACGACCTGCATGAGCACGTCGCCCAGCTCCTCGCGCAGGTGAACCGCGTCGTCCGCCTCGATGCAGTCGAGCGCCTCGTAGGCCTCCTCGATCATGTTCTTGCCAATGCTGCGGTGCGTCTGCTCGCGGTCCCACGGGCAGCCGTCGGGCTGACGCAAGCGCCAGACGGTCTGCACCAGATGTTGTAGCTCGGCCGACGCGTCGACCAGCGTGGACAAATCGCGCGAGCCCTCGGCATTTTGCTGAGCCATGTGCTGCGCCATGGTTAGTCCTCCTCCAGGATCACGTGGCGGAACGCTCCGCCCTCGTAGATGCCGTAGCTGTGCGTGCCGTCCTTGGGGATGCTCACGCTGCCGGGGTTGAAGAGCCACAGGCCCGGGTGTGCAGCGCTTTCCTCGTTGACCTTGATGTGCGTATGGCCGTAGACGAGCGCGGAGCCCTCGGGCAGCACGGGCGCGTGGTCGACGCTGTTGTGCATGCCGGCGCCAAAGACATGGCCGTGCGTCAGGAACAGCTCGCGGCCGGTCTCGTCGAACAGCGTGGCGTAGTCGGCCATGACGGGAAAGTCGAGGACCATCTGGTCGACCTCGGCATCGCAGTTGCCGCGTACCGCGATGATGCGGTCGGCCAGGGCGTTGAGCAGCGGGATCACGCGCTTGGGGGCGTAATCGCGCGGCAGGTCGTTGCGCGGACCGTGGTAGAGCAGGTCGCCCAGCAGCACAATGCGATCGGGCTGCTCGGACTCGATGGCGGCGCAAAGGCGTTCGGCCCAATATGCCGAGCCGTGGATGTCGGAAGCGATGAGGTATTTCATGGGGAGATCCTTTCGAATGGGGTTGATATGGCTGGGCGCAGGATGTCGCCACCAGCCGCGTTATTCAAATCGCAGTGCCACGGCTTGTGCCGCCTGCATCACGCGCTGGAGCGGCACATTGTGCTCGCGGGCGAGACGGGCGCAGTCCTCGTACTCGGGCGCTGCACGCTCGCTGCCGTCGGGCAGGGTTGCCACCTTGACGGACACCTCGCCCCATAGCGTCGTTACGCGCTCAAAGCGGCGTGGCAGGCAAACGCGCTCCATGACCTGGCGACGAATGCCGTTGGTCGTGGTTTCCAAAAAGATAATCGTCTGCAGGCGCTCGATATCCTCGTGAGCACAGATTACCTGTAGCTGCCAACTGGGACGGCCTTTCTTGCAATAGAGGGGCAGCCAATGCACCTCGCGCGCACCCGCCTCGCGCAGGCGGTCGGCAGCGTAGGCGAGCACCTCGGGCGACGCGTCGTCGATGTCGCATTCCAGCTTGACGATGGTCTCGGGCGCATCGGTCTCGCGGGACAGCGGGGATGTGCTATCGCATTGCATACGGTCCGGATCCTTTCCGCGCGGGCTCGTTTTGTTCATCCAAACGCTAGCACATCGCGGGCGGCGCAGAGGCGGCGTCATGGGATAGATGCGACTTTTGCTGGGCGCAAGTGCTGGCGCGCTCCAACGCCGGCCCGCTCCACTCAAACGTGTACGTCAGCCTCCAAACATGTCATTTTTTGCAGCTTTTTGAGGCTGATGTACATGTTTTGAGAGCGCAAGCGAGGCCGCACCGCGCGCCGCACAGCCTTTCCAATCGATTTCGACCCCTGGCGTGCCCGGCGTGTTGAAAGCTGCGCCATTACAATGGAGCGGATTCGCTTGACGCAAGGGAGCTGCCATGTCTGCTTGCCCGATGGTCGATTGCCATACCCACACCTCGTTTTCGGACGGACATGCCTCGTTTGAGGACAACGTTCGCGCCGCTGCTGCGGCCGGTTGCCGCGTCATGGTCTCGACCGACCATCTCGCCCTGCCCGCCAGCATGGACGCCAACTGCGAAGTGCAGGTTGTCGAGGGCGACCTGCCGGCACATCGTCTGGCCTTTGAGGACGCCCGCAAACTCGCCGCGCAGATTGCGCCGGAGCTCGAGCTTATCTATGGCTTTGAATGCGATTGGTACGAGGGCTGCGAGCCTTTGGTTGAGCGCTGGTCCCAGGGCGCCGTCGTACGCCTGGGCAGTGTGCATTGGATTGGCAACCCAGGCGATATCATGGCCGGTGCCGCGGGTACGGCGGGAACGGAAAACGTCGCTCGCCCCGATACACCCGATTCCCTTTGCGGTTGGATCGACGACGACACCAACCTGCACGTTTGGGAAAACCTGGGGGTACGCGGCGTGTGGGAGCGCTACGTCGACGACTGGTGCCGCGCCTGCGAGAGCCCGCTCAACTTTGATGTGATGGCTCATCCCGACCTGGTCATGCGCTTTTCGAAGGAAGGCTTTGCGCCCGACTTTGACCCCGCACCGTTTTGGCAGCAGATGGCCGAATGCGCCCACGATACGGGCCGCCGCATTGAGGTCTCGACCGCCGCACCGCGCAAGGGCCTCGACGACTATTACCCCTCGACGGGGCTGTTGCGTTGCTTCGCCCACGCCGAAGTACCCATCACCTTTGGCTCGGACGCGCACCGCGCCTGCGACATCTGCTGGAATATCCGCGAGGCACAAGCCCGCGCCTACGACTGCGGCTACCGAACCTACGATATCCCCCACCCCACCGGCGAATGGGAATCCACACCCCTCGACTAAGACTAGTGGCGGCGGGCGTTGAGTTCGCCGGCCAGCTCGTCGAGGGTGATACCGTAGTCATTGGGGACGTTCTTAAACGACTAGTCATTGGGGACACTCTTCACAAATGACCCCTTGGGGACGGAGGAAAACGGATCGCTTCGCTCGCCACCGACGCCCGTGCAACACTGCCCGCCAAAAAGAACGCCCGTTTACTACGATGAACCGCAAACCTCCGACCATCGGCTTAATGCGGGTAATAAAACCGCAGGTAGAAGCGTTGACAATTTGCTCAAAACCGACATGTGGTCAGCAAGTTCGTTTTCAACGTAGTAATCGGGCGTGTTATTTGGCAGTGCCGGCAAAGACTGTCCCAAACGACCAGTCGTTTAAGAACGTCCCCAATGACTACCCAATGACTAGTGGCGGCGGGCGTTGAGTTCGCCGGCCAGCTCGTCAAGGGTGATGCCGTAGCGCTCGAGCGTCACGAGCAGGTGGTAGACCAGGTCGCCGGCCTCGTAGCGAATGTGATCGTGGTCGTTATCCTTGCAGGCCATGATCACCTCGCTCGCCTCCTCGGCAAGCTTCTTGAGCAGCTCGTCCTCGACGTCGGTCA
>CATVZP010000041.1 GCA_958348565.1 uncultured Collinsella sp.
GGACGCCGCCCTCTCAAGGCGGAGATCACCAGTTCGAATCTGGTACGGGCTACCATGAATTAGAGACCCGGACTTCCCACGGAAGTTCGGGTTTTTTATTTCCGAGCAACCCATCTGCAATTCCCATTTGGCCCATAGCTTTTCGTTCTGCTTGTGGCCCTTGCGGGTACAATATGCAAGATATTTGGACGGTCAGAAGGAGCCTCATGAAGGAGTCCTCTCAGCATACATCTAAGCCCCAGGTCGAGGTTGAGGCCTCAGGCGGCGATGACAACAAGAGTGCACGTCGCGGTGCCATTTTTATCGGCGTCGTGCTGGTCGGCTATATCGTTTATCTGATTGTGACCGGTCAGATGGGACAGTTTTGGGCTGCCATGTCGAGCGTCCAAGCGCCGTGGCTCGCCGCTGCATGCTTTTGCATGTTCCTGTACCTGTTCTTTGGCATCGTTGCCTATGCGATCGCCGTTTGGCTCGATCCCAATTCGCCCGTCGGCATTCGCGACCTGATCTCGGTCGAGGCGAGCGGTATCTTCTTTGGCAACCTGACGCCCATGATGATGGGCTCCACGCCTGCCCAGATCTACCGCCTGACCAAGGCTGGCCAAAACGTCGGCGAGGCCGGTGCCACGCAGTTCACGCGCTTTATCGTGTATCAGTTTGGCCTCGTTGCCTGGGGTGCCATTCTGCTGCTTGCCCGCATGCCGTTTTTCGCCGAGCGCTATGGTGACATGACGTTGCTGTGCGTCTTTAGCTTTGGCGGTCACTGCTGCATTCTGCTTGGCATCTTTGCCGTCGCGCTCATGCCCAAGACCGTCACGCGCGTCGCGCACTGCATCATCAATTGGCTCGAGCGAATGGGCGTCTCGGCCACCAAGATCGAGGGCTGGCGTACGTTTGTCGACGGCGAAATCTATTCGTTCTCTGAGAAGTTCAAGCTTTCGGCCGGTCACTTTTCGTCCATGCTGCTCACGGTGGTCATCACCATGTTACAGCTCGCGTTTTTCTACCTCGTGCCGTATTTCCTGATGCTTGCCTTTGGCCACCACGAAGTCGACTTTTTCTCGGTCATGGCCGCGAGCGCCTTTGTTCAGCTCCTGAGCTCTGCTGTTCCCCTGCCCGGTGGCACCGGCGGCGCCGAGGGTGGCTTCGCGCTGTTCCTGGGTCATTTCTTTGGATCGGCGTCGACCGCCGGTTACCTGCTGTGGCGCCTCATTACGTTTATCGCGCCGACTATTTTGGCCGCGCCCCTGCTGGGCCTTAAGAGCGCTCACAACGAGAGTATCCATGCACGCTGGGATCGCGTGATGCGCAAGCTCGGACGAACGCCTCAGACGTCCTCTAAGCCTGCAAAGCCTCATCCTGTGCATGCGGTTACCGTTGATCCCAATCAGCATGCTCAGAAGGCTTCTGGGGCCGCCAAACCGGCGCATAAGGCCTATGTGCGCCAGACAGGCGACGGCATCCGTGTGTCCCCGGCTGCTTTGAACAAAAAGAAACACTCTAAGGCGTAATAGTTGGTCGTGCGTTCTTCATGTTGCCGGGCATTTTTGTGTCGGATGGGGGATAATCCTCTTACGTAGATTAACTCTCATCTGTTGATGAATGCTCGCATTCAGAAGGGACTCATCCATGGCCACCAGCAAACCGCGCCTCGACCGCCGCATCGTTCGCAGCCGCAATGCCATCCTTTCTGCGTTTGAGCGCCTTTTGATGGATAAGCCGCTTGCCGACATTACGGTGAGTGCCATCGCGCGTGAGGCAAATGTCGACCGCAAGACCTTTTACGTGCACTTCGGTACGGTTGACGGCCTGCTCGATGCCATCGCCGTTGACGTGGTGGAGATGATTGCCGACTCAGTCGAGAAAACGCTTGCTTCTATGGACGGCGACACGAACGAGCGCGCCCTCGGAGCGGCGGCAACGTTTTTTAAAACCATCAACGAGGCACTTTGCAATAACCTCGTGCTCAATCGCCAGTTGATTGAAAACATCCCGCTCGACGATTTTATGACGCGTTTGCGCGTGCCGCTCGAGCATGAGATTGCCGAGCGCGACTTGTTGCCCCATGGCCTCAAGGACGAAATGTTCGACTATTATCTGGCGTTTTTGCTTTCGGGCATTATCGGCATCTACCGCACGTGGGCGCTCTCCGATGGCTCGGTGCCCATCGAGCGTATCTCGGAGGTCGCTAACGACCTGACTCTCAACGGCCTGTCAAGTCTTGAGTCTCGTTTGGAATAGACCTTCTGTTGGCAACTGACTTTCTGGTGGCAACTGCTTCCATCAGCTCCTTAATGAGTTGCGGTGAAATAGTGTCTGTTTTTGCTGGTAGAAGGCATAATCAGACACTATATCACCGCAACTTAGGGGATATATGTCATATATGGCGCGGGCGCCCCAAAATGCCTTGAGGCGCCCGCGCGTTTGTTTTCTATCGATGATGGGGTACTAGCAGTTTGATTTAAGCTTGCGGCCCTGCTTTTCAAACTTGTGCATATCGCTATCGGCCATGCCCTGTGTCATATCGTCATGGCGCTTGGTGTAGAGCGGATCTTTGGGGTCGTTCCAAATGCGGTCTGCCACGGGAGCCCAGGCCTCGGCTGCGGCTCGGGTCTTTTCGCGCAGTTGCTCGGGTGATTCCTTTTCGACCAGATCGGTGCTCATGGCACCGGTCTCGGCAACTATCTTGGGCAGCACATCGGGGTTCTCGAGCATGGGGCAAGGCTTGAGGTAGTTGTCGTTAAAAGGCTGGCCTTCGTAATACTTCATAAAGAGGGGAGAGCGAAGTGCGTCGAGCAGGCTTACGTCGTGGATATTGGCATTGGAGTAGTGAATGAATACGCACGGCTCCACGTCTCCCGCCGCGTTGATATGTAAGTAGCGTCGCCCGCCGGCGATACAGCCGCCCACGAACTCACCGTCATTTTGGAAATCGAGGGTAAAGAGGGGCTTTTTCTCTCGCATCTCGCGAACAAAATGATACATGTGTTCGCGCTGCTCAGGCGTGGGCATAAGCTCGTTGGTGGCATTGCGGCCGACCGGCATAAAGTAGAAATACCAGCAGAAGAGCGCGCCCTCGCGAATCATCCAGTCCATGTTTTCCTCGGTGGCGACGGTATCGGCGTTGGCGCTGGTCCAGCACGTCGAGATTCCAAACGGCAGTTTTCGCTCACGCAAAAGTTTCATGGCGTGTTCGATTTTTTCGTACGTACCCTCGCCACGGCGGGCGTTGGTGGTGTGCTCGTTGCCCTCGGCGCTGATGGCAGGGACAAAGTTTGCAACGCGAATCATGTCGTCACAGAACGCCTCGTCGATGAGCGTGGAATTGGTGAAGCAGAGAAACACGCAGTCCTGATGTTTTTCGCAAATTCTGATCAGGCCGTGCTTGCGGACGAGCGGCTCGCCGCCGGTATAGATGTAGATGTGCGTGCCGAGCTCTTTGCCCTGCGTGACGATAGAGTCGATGTCATCGAAGGACAGATTCTGCTTATAGCCATATTCGGCGGCCCAGCAGCCCGTGCAATGCAGGTTGCAGGCACTTGTGGGGTCGAGCAGGATGGCCCACGGAATATTGCACTGGTATTTTTCGCGGTTCTTTTCCTGTTGGGGCCAAGCGAGCAGATTGCCGTCGATTATAAGCGCCTTGAGCAACTTAGTGCGCATTTTGGGATTGAGGTCGTAGATGCGCATGATCAGGTCATACCAATTGCCGCGACTCTTGATGACGTTGGTAAACGCCTCGCGCTGTACGGGAAATACGCGATTTGGGACCAGCTTGTTCACGAGGTCCATGATTTTGTTGATATTTTCTTGAGGGTTGTCGTCGAGATAATCGATGAGCTTGTTGAGCGCTGCACGCTCAGCTGACTGTGTAAGCGACATGGGTATATCCTTTCACGTGTGCTTTGTGTGTGATAATACCCACTCGTGGAGTAAACGAAGTCTAAAGATTTGTAATGTGTCTATTCAACGAATCAATTTGATCTGGGGTGAAGCGTTATACCGGACGCTCTCTAAGTTGCGGTGAAATAGGGTCAGATATGGCCTTTTAGCAGCATAAACAGTCTCTATTTCACCGCAACTTATCTGGTGTTGGCTTACTGGTAGCGGAGGCACTCGACGGGGTCGAGCTTTGCGGCGCGGCGGGCGGGGTAGAAGCCGAAGATCACGCCGATGCCGACGGAGACCGCAAAGGCCAGCAGCACCGTGGCGATCGAAAAACTCGGCGTTATGGTACCGCTGGCACCGAGCTCGCCAAGCACGCCGGAGCCCGCGGCGAACATCGCTAGACCCCAGGCAAGCAGATAGCCAATCAGGACACCCAGCAGGCCACCGGTGACGCAAAGCGCTGAGGACTCGGCCAAAAACTGTGCGGTGATATCGCGACGGCTGGCACCCAAAGCTCGACGAATCCCGATCTCGCGGATACGCTCGGTCACATTGGTGAGCATCATATTCATGATGCCGATACCGCCCACGAGCAGCGAAATGCTGGCAACGGCGCCCATGATGAGTGAGAACGCGCCCATAAAGGAATTGAGGGCGTCGATGGCGCTTTTCATGGAGGTTGCCGATACACTGTCGTACTCATCATCCTCCGCGATGCCCTTCATATTGCGCACCTTGGATTCAATCGTCTTGCACAACTCGTCCACGTCCGTGCCCTCGGCGGCGAGCGCCGTTACGCTGGGAAACGACGGATTCTCGTCGCCAAAGAGGCCCGAGATGGTCTCGCGCGGCATGTATAGCGTGAGCGAGCCCATGGAGTCGCTGCCGCCGTCGATAACACCGACAATCTGCACCTCGCCGTTGGAGACCTTAATGGTCTTGCCCACCGCGTCCTGCTCGTTGCTGTACAGCTGATCGGCGCCGCCACGGCTGATGAGCGCCACGCGTGCGCCAGATTGGGACTCGGCCTGGGTGTAGGTGCGCCCCGCGACGAGCTTGCTGGCGCCCACCGCGTCGAGCATGTCGCTATCGACGCCCTGCGCCATGACGGTATAGCTTTTGTCACCGGCCTTGTACTCGGTATAGGCGCTGTCCACGATGCCGATCTGCTCGATCTGCGGCACCATTTTGCGAAGCTTCTCAACGTCCGACTCGGTGAGCTCTTGCGATGAATAAATCTGCACCATACGCGCGGCGTTGAGGCCCAGGCTGTTGACCAGGCTGTTTTGGATACCGCCGATAAGCGAGGTCATGGCAATGACGGAGGCGATGCCGATAACAATGCCCAGGATGGTGAGTAGACTGCGTCCCTTGTTGGCCTCGAGGGAGTGAAGGGCTTCTTGGATAAGGTCGCGCGTGCTCATGCCTTCACTCCTTTCGTCGGGTTGGCGTCTGCGGAAATCATGGGCAGGTTATCAATGGCGCCGCGCAGGGTCTGCGGCGCGTGCGCGATGTACGCGCCATCGTGGATCCGGCCGTCACGAATGGTTACGGCGCGGTCGGCCTCGGCGGCGATACCGGGGTCATGCGTGATGAGCACGATGGTCTTGCCGCGTTCCTGGAGTTTGTGGAAGGTCTCCATCACGAGTGCTCCGGTGGCGGAGTCCAGGTTTCCCGTCGGCTCGTCGGCCAGAATGATGGGCGGATCGTTGACGAGGGCGCGCGCGATGGCAACCCTCTGCATCTGTCCGCCCGAGAGCTCGGAGATGCGGTGGTCCCAGTGGTCGACCGGCAGCGTGACGGCTTGCAGCGCATGGACGGCGCGCATCTCACGCTGAGCCCGCGGCACGTTGGTGTACGACAGCGGCAGCATGACGTTTTCGATGACCGATAGGCGCGGCAGCAGGTTAAAGCTCTGAAAGACAAAGCCGATGCTCAGGGCGCGGACTTCGGTGAGCTCGTCATCGTCGAGCTCCGCCACGTTGAGGCCCTGCAGGTAATAATCGCCTGCCGTCGGCTTGTCCAGGCAGCCCAGGATGTTCATGAGCGTTGACTTGCCCGAGCCCGATGGGCCGGTAATGGCCACGAACTCGCCGGGATTCACTGCCAGGCTCACGTTGTGCAGGATATGGGCGCAGCCGGCCTCGCTCTCAAAAATGCGATGCACGTTGCGGATGTCGATGACGGGACGCATTACATGCCCTCGTCGGCAGACATGCTGCTAGGGTCGCCGCCGTCGGCCGTCATGCCTGCGCCGGTGTCCATCACGATGGTGTCGCCATCGCGCAGCTTGGTAACCGGCACGTTGGGGTTGATCTCGTTGCCCTGGTCATCGCGCTTGACCTGCGTTTTGCCGACCACGGCGTCGTTATCGTTTTGCGTCACGACGGTCACCTTGACGCGTCGGGTCTGTTTTCCTTCGCCGTCGGTTGCCACGTTGACGTAATAATGCTCGCCATCCTCGGTCATGAGCGCCATGGTCGGCACCATCACCACATCGTCGAGCTGTTCGGTCACCACCGAGACCTCAGCGGTCATGCCCGGCTTGAGGCGTGCGTCGGGCGCTTCGATCAAAACGTCGACGTTAAAGGTCACGCTGCCGCCGCCGTTGGCGTCGGAATTTGCCACCGAAGCGATTGTCGTGACCGTTCCCTGGCTCACGATCTCGGGAAAGGCAGGATAGGTAACGTTGGCGCTCTGACCCACGGCGATCTTGGCGATATCCTTTTCACCCACCTGAACGGTGACCTTCATCTTGGAGAGGTCGGCGATCTGCATGCACTGCTTGCCGCCGCTCGTATCGCCTTCGCCCATAATCATGCCGCCCGTCACCGTTGCGCCGACCTTGGCGTTGAGCTCGACGATGCTACCCGAGCTGGGCGCGGTCACGGTGCGCTCGGCGGCTTTGGCGTTGGCTTGGTCCAGGTTTGCCTGGGCCGAGGCTAGGTTGCGTTGGGCGCTCGAGACGGCACTCGTGTCGGCGGCGCCGCTGGCACCATTCGCGCCTGCCGCATCTGCTTCAGGCGCCGGAGCGGCTTGGGCGGCGGTTGTCGCTTTCTGTGCGTTGGCGAGGTCTTCCTGTGCCGCCGCCACCGCGCGCTGTGCATCGGCAACGTTGCGATCGAGCTCGTCGTTTTTAATGGTCATGAGCACGTCGCCCTCGTTGACGTACTGGCCGGCTTGCACGTTGATCGATGCCACCGTGCCGTCGACAGAAGGGGAGACCACCGAAGCCGAGATGGGCTTGAGCTGACCTTTAGCCTCGACGGTGGTCGTAAACGTGCCCTCGGTGACCATGTCGGTCACCGGCCCGTTAGTACCTGCGGGCCGCGCGTTGATGACGAAGGTCATGACAACGGCGATGAGCACAATGGCGGCCACGACGCCGGCTGCAATGCCGCGTCGGATGAGCTTTTTGCGCCGACGCTCGACACGCTTCGCCTTGAGCTTGGCGTAGGCCTCTTCGTCAGAAATCTCGGTTGCATCGCTTGTGCTGCCGTTTTGCTGTGTGGCGTGCACGTTTGTTATGAGGGGAAGCGTTTCGGTGGCACCCTCGGGCGCTCGCTCGGTATCATTCGGTCCCGGGGTGATGGTGGGGACATTCGACATGGCGTCTCCTTTATAGAAAGTTCTTCGATAAGTATATGCGCCCGTCGCGAGAGGCGGGCGCATATGGCGGTATCTTTCGGAACTGTTAGATTGGGGCGTCAGTCCCCCGTTGTGCGAAGGCGTGTTTCCCTACGAGTGCACGACCACGCACAGGCCGACGCTGATGCAGTCGTGGAGTGCCTTTGCATCGGCCAGGCGCAGGTTGATGCAGCCGTGGCTTCCGCACCACTTGTACGATTCGGCACTATCGAAACTTGAATCGTTTTGCCAGGTGGCGTCGTGGAAGCCGACCATATTGCCCTCGAACGGCATCCAGTAGCTGACCGGGCTCTCGTATTTGGGCTTTCCGGTCGCGGGGTCTTTGGCACCGATGAGCTTGCTTGCGCCGTCGTTGCTGTTGATCTGCCACACGCCCTCGGGGGTGGCGTCTTCGCCCGGTTTGCCGGAAATAAAGTTGGCCTCCCACACGATATTGCCGTTCTCGTCGTAGTAGCGCGCGTGCTGCTCGGACAGGTCGACGTCGATATAGGCCTTCCAATCGGGCTCGCCCTTGGCGGTAAACGTGTCGGCCTTCTTGGAGTACGAAATCTCGATATCTCCGGTCTGCTTGTTATTGATGGCGTCCTCGACCTGCTTGGCGAGCGTGTCGCTGTCGATGGACCAGCCAAAGTCGCCGCCCTCGACAGCGCACTCCTTGCCGTCGGCGCGCGTCCACCAGCGGGTGGTGCCCACGGTGTTAAAGCCGTTGGCGAGCTCGGCGGCCCAGCTGCTGATCTGCGAAGTGTCGAGCGTTGGGTTGGCCGGATCGGCAAAGCTGATCCACTGCAGTACCGAGCTGCCGTCCACCTTACCGGCATCATTGCCGTTGAGCTTAAGAGTTACGTTGACGCCCAGGAAGTTGTTGGCGGCATCGCAGGCAGCCTGAATCTGGTCGTTGGTGAGGGTGCCGTTGAGCGGTTCGTAGGCGTCGTTGCCGATCTTGGTGATATCGACGTTCTCGGCGAGCGACGCGAGCTCGATCTCGGCATATTTGATGACATGCTCGCGGTTGAGCTTCTCGTTGGAACGGGCCTTCTCAACGGTGAACTTGCCGGCCTTCTCGTCATAGGAGCTGGCGGCCTCGAAGGTGCCCGAGCGGCCCTCGTTGAACTCGTCGATGGCGCTGCCCAGGTCCTCCTCAAACTGCTTTTGGTCAAAGGCATCGGAGAGCATGGACAGGTCGACGTCCTGGTCCAAGTCGACCGAGCCGTTTTTGGTGGCGCTAACGGTTTTGCCACCGAGCGACGCGATGAGGCGCGATGGCCACAGCAGCGGCTCGTTTTTGCTGATAATCTCGTGGGCGGCTTCCTCGCCATCGACGATGGGCTCGTCGGACTCGGGCTGGTAGGTCCAGCTAAAGCTGTCATCCGAAACGGTGAGCTTGTAGTGCTTCCATGCCGAGTTGACCTTGGTGGCTGCCGAAGATGCGTTAGAGAGCGAGATGTCGACGCCGGCGATGGTGGTGTTGGGGTAAGCGACCTGCGAGAACGCCACGACGCCTACGATGTAGACGATCGCGACGAGGCCGAGGACGACAAAGAGGGCCGTCTTTCCGCCCGACTTGCTGCTTTTGTTGGTGCGCTTGTCCGCGGGCCCGCGATTGTTTGCCGCGCGAGCGTGCGAAGGTCCCTGCTTGGGGGCGGCACCATGTGCGGGACGCTGCTGATATTGTTGATGCGGCTGGTATTGACGCTGATTCGGACGCTGAGAGGCATTGGCCGGGCCGTGTTGTTGGGTGTGAGCCGGAGCGATGGGGCGCGGCGATTGGACGCCGCCGTTATGCCTACTGGGCTGTTGCGGATCGGGGATCATGCTGCTGCGGTCGATTTGCGACATCGTATATATTTCCTTCGAGTTTCGCCTTGCGGCTCATCGTGTTTTAACTGGGCTTGCATTATAGCGATTAGCCTGTTGTTTGTGGTGCGGAAACAGTATCAGTTTGGAGAAGTCTGTCTATCCGCATATGCCGCATTTGGCGCAGGCAGAAAGCGCGGCCGGGGCTTGAGCGATGCCGCCCTTGGCCGTCTCGCGCAGGGTTGCCGGCAGGGCGTGGCCCACCGAGAGCATCACATGCGCCATCTGGTCAAACGGCACCAGGCTCTTGATGCCGGCGAGCGCGAGCTGGGCCGAGCTGAAGGCCGCGGCCACGCCGATGGCATTGCGGTTTTGGCACGGCACCTCGACCAGTCCGCCCACGGGGTCGCAAACGAGGCCCAGCAGATTGCTCAGCGCGATGGAGCTGGCGTCGAGTGCCTGCTCGGGGGTGCCTCCGAGCATCTGCACCAGCGCGGCGGCGGCCATGGCGGCGGCGCTTCCCACTTCGGCCTGGCAGCCGCCCTCGGCGCCGGCGACGCAGGCGCTCGTGGTGAGGTTGAGGCCGATGGCGGCGGCACAGTAGAGGGCGTCCATGACCTGCTCGTCATCGAGCTGCAGGTGGTCGGCCAGGGCCAGCACGCAGCCAGGCACGACGCCCGCGGAGCCTGCTGTGGGGGCGGCGACAATCACGCCCATGGTGGCGGAACGCTCAAGTACGGCCATGGCGCGGGCCACGGCATCGGTCTGAACGGTGCCCATCAGGCTTGCGCTTAAATCGTTGCGGCCGGTGGCATCGACGAGCTTAGCCTCGCCGCCGATGAGCCCGCCGAGCGATCGCTGCGGATTGGCGATGGGGGCCGTGGTCTCCTCGCGCATGACGTCGAGCACGCGGCGCATGGCGGCGACGGCGTGGGCCTCGCCGGTCAGACGCGCCTCGCGCACGGCCATGACGGCGCCGATGCTGAGTCCCAGCTCCTCGCATGCGTCGAGCAGCTGCTCGCCGTCGTCGAAGACCTCCTTGGCCGAGACGCCGGGGGAGAGCGATGATGCCGAGCCGGGGAGCTCAATAAAGGTGGCGTAGCCGACGTTGTCGAGTTTGCGCAGCATGGGGATGACAGTGTCGTCGGGTGTGCCGTCGGTCTCAAAGACGGAGTAGGCCTGGCCGCCCACCTCGGTGCGGTAGGTGCGGCAGAAGGCGATGTTCACGTGTGCGTAGGCGAGCAAGTTGGTTAGCGCGGCGAGTACTCCGGGAACGTCCTGGTGCGCCACGAAGAGCGTTGAATACATGCCCGAGATGTCGACGCCGACGCCGTTGATGCGGCTGATGCGCATCTTGCCGCCGCCCAGGCTTTCGCCGCGGACTTGCGCCGTAGCGCCCGTGTCGTCGACCATCTCGATATCGACGGTGTTGGGGTGGATGGAGGCGTCGTCGCCCTTGATGTCAAAGTGATAATCGAGGCCCTGCTCGCGTGCGAGGTCGAAGGCCTGCTTGATATTCTCGTCGTCGGTGTCGAGCCCCAGGATGCCCGCGACGAGCGCGCGGTCGGTGCCGTGGCCGCGGTAGGTGTGGGCGAAGGAGTTCCACAGGCCAAAGGTGACCTTGGTGATGCGGCCCTCGAGCAGGCTGGCGGCCACCTGGGCGCAGCGTAGAGCGCCGGCGGTATGCGACGAGCTGGGGCCGACCATGACGGGCCCCAAGATCTCGAATGCCGAGGTCGTAGCTAGTGTTTGCGGCTTGCCTGCCATGGCTGCTCCTTCTTTATCTCGTCGTCCCGAGGGGCGAGGCATACTCTGTCCCGCCGTTCCGAGGGCTTTAGTATTTGGTCGCCTGCTCGGACAGTCCTGCTCGCACGGAGGCCACATTAAGTGGCCTCCGGCTCGTGCGGAACTCGCGATCGACCAAATACCAAAGCCCTCGGAACTTAGGATACATGGTTGGAGTCGCTCTGCTGCAAAATTTATCGGTCTGTGACCTATTCCATGTCCCAGGTCGGCTCATCTTCACCACCGTTTATATAAAAAAGAAGTACCGGTTGGAGCCGGTGCTTCTTTTGGTGCGTTGTTATTTGGCTGTGGCTTTTCTCGTTAGCCTACAGGCCGCAGGCTGCTTTGAGTTCTTTGACTCGGTCGGTCTTCTCCCAGGTGAAGTCGGCGTCTTCGCGGCCGAAGTGGCCGTAGGCTGCCGTCTTCTCGTAGATCGGTCGACGCAGGTCCAGGTCGCGGATGATGGCGCCCGGGCGCAGGTCGAAGGTCTTCTCCACGGCCTCGACGATCTTGTCCTCGGCGACATGCGCGGTACCGAAGGTGTCGACCATAATCGACAGCGGCTTGGACACGCCGATGGCGTAGGCCAGCTCGACTTCGCAGCGGTCGGCCAGGCCGGCGGCCACCACGTTCTTGGCGACCCAGCGCGCGGCGTATGCGGCGGAGCGGTCGACCTTGGTGCAGTCCTTGCCGCTAAAGGCGCCGCCGCCGTGACGGCCGTAACCGCCGTAGGTGTCGACGATGATCTTACGGCCGGTCAGGCCCGTGTCGCCCATGGGGCCGCCCACGACAAAGCGACCGGTGGGGTTCACATAGATGTCGGCGTTGTCCCACGGCATGTTCTCGGCAGCCATGACGGGGGTGATGACGTGCTCGATGAGGTCGTCCTTGATCTTGCCCATGTCCTCGATCTCGGCGGCGTGCTGCGTTGAGATGACGATGGTCGTGACCTCGACGGGCTTGCCGTCCTCGTAGCGCACCGTGACCTGGGTCTTGCCGTCGGGGCGCAGGTAGGGCAGGGTGCCGTCGTGGCGCACGGCGGCCAGGCGCTCGGCCAGGCGGCTCGCCAGGTAGTGCGGCATGGGCATGAGGGTCTTGGTCTCGTTGGAGGCATAGCCAAACATCATGCCCTGGTCGCCGGCTCCGATCAGGTCGATCGGGTCGGTGGTGGCGCCGGTCTGGGTCTCAAAGGACTCGTCGACGCCCTGGGCGATATCGGGCGACTGCTCGTGGATGAGGCTCATAACGCCGCAGGTATCGCAGTCAAAACCGAACTTTGCGCGGTTGTAGCCAATGCGGCGGATAACGCCACGGGCAATCTCCTGCACGTCGACGTAGGCCTGGGTGCGGATCTCGCCGGCAACGATGACGGTGCCGGTGGTCACGAGGGTCTCGCAGGCGCAGCGGACGTTCTCAACGTTGGCGGGCACGCCGTTAGGCGCAATGTAGCCCTGCTCCTGCAGCTCTATTTCTTTAGCGAGGATTGCGTCGAGGACGGCGTCGCTGATCTGGTCAGCAATCTTATCGGGATGACCTTCGGTCACCGACTCCGACGTAAATACAAAGGACCCGTGTTGGGGTGGAATGGAACGAAGTTCTTCTGACATGATTGTCCTTTCAAAAACGTGTCCCGGCGACCGTTACCATTCCGCCGAGCTCTATATGCAAGGGCACATCATATCGCGTTAATCGAATATTCACACCCTTTCCGCACCTACTCATTGGGGACAGACTTAAATGACCAGCCTTAGGCGGCACTTGGGACACTCTTCAGACAACTTCGAAGAGTGTCCCCAACGACTAGTCGTTTAAGAACGTCCCCAATGACTGGTCATTTAAGTCTGTCCCCAATGAGTGGGTCGGTGCCCTTTGTGCGGAGGTTGCTTTGTTGCTTTATACTAATGCGGTTAGACATCCATCCTGCAATCGAGGAGATTTCCATGGCATCAGACGTTCGCGTCCGCTTTGCACCCTCACCCACGGGCAAGCTGCACATCGGTGGCGCCCGCACCGCTATCTATAACTGGGCTTTCGCCCGCGCAAACGGCGGCACGTTCATCCTGCGCATCGACGACACCGACCCCACCCGTTCCACCGACGAGAACACGCAGATCATTCTGCGCGCCATGCGTTGGCTGGGCCTGGACTGGGACGAGGGTCCCGAGGTGGGCGGCGACTTTGGCCCCTACGCACAGACCGAGCGTCTGGACCTGTACAAGCAGGCCGCGCAGAAGCTCTGGGACGAGGGCAAGGCCTATCCCTGCTTCTGCACCAAGGAACAGCTCGACGCCGACCGTAAGGCCGCGCAGGAGCGCAAGGACCCCTTCCAAGGCTATCAACGTCGCTGCCGCGATCTTGATCCCGAGGAGGCACGCCGCCGCATCGAGGCCGGCGAGTCCTACGTCCTGCGCATCAAGGTGCCCGAGGGCCGCGGTGACGTCGTCATCCACGACGCCGTCCACGGCGAGGTGACCTTCGACGCCAAGGAGCTCGACGACTTCGTCATCTTCCGCTCCGACGGCACGCCTACGTATAACTTCGCGACCGTCGTCGACGACGCCATGATGAAGATCACCCACGTTATCCGCGGCGACGACCATCTGTCCAACACCCCGCGCCAGGTCATGGTCTACGAGGCCCTCGGCGCGCCCGTGCCCACGTTCGCCCACATCTCCATGATCTTGGGTGCCGACGGCAAAAAGCTCTCCAAGCGCCACGGCGCCACCTCGGTGGAGGAGTACCGCGACGCCGGTTATCTGTCCGATGCCTTCGTCAACTATCTGGCGCTGCTCGGCTGGTCGCTCGACGGCGAGACCACGATCATCCCGCGCGATGTCCTGGCCAGCAAATTCTCGCTCGACCGCATCTCCAAGAACCCGGCGACCTTCGACCCCAAGAAGCTTGACTGGGTCAATGCCGAGTACATCAACGGTATGTCCGATGCTCAGTTTGCCGACGAGATCATGGTCCCCGAGCTGCATGAGGCGGGTCTCATCGAGGGTAATGTCGAGTACGGCGAGGATTGGATCGATGCGCTTGCCGCCATCGTCAAGCCGCGCACCAAGATGCCGGCCGACGCCGTGACCGTCGCCGCCCCCATCTTTGCCACGGCCGAAACGCTCGAGTATGACGAGAAGTCTGTCAACAAGGGCCTGGCCAAGGAGGGCATGGGTGCCATTCTGGATGCCGCCAAGGCTGCGCTCGAGGGCGTGGACAAGTGGACGGCTGCCAACATCGACGCCGCGCTTGAGCCGCTGCCCGAGCAGATGGACCTCAAGAAGCGCGTGGTGTTCCAGGCTGTGCGCGTCGCCGTCTGCGGCAACATGGTGAGCCCCCCGCTGGGCGAGACCATGGCGCTCGTCGGCCGCGACGACTGCCTGGCGCGCATCGACCGCGCCCGCACGATGGCGCTGTAGCAGCTGCGTAAACGCATGTATCCGAGCCCCGTTCACCCGAGCGGGGCTCTTGTTTCTAAAGACGTATGGGATGGGAGGTACAGAGGCCATGGCCGAACAACTGTCACTGTTTAGTTCGCCGGAACCTAAGGAAGCTCCGAAGTCCGCGGCCCCTGTCGCTGCCCCGGCGCAGCCCGAGCCCGCACCCGAACCCGTCACCGCCTATGCGAGCGTAGTCCTCGACATCCCGACCCGTGCGCTGTCCGAGCCGTTTGCCTACGGCATCCCCGAGTCCCTTGCCAACGATGCCCAGATCGGCTCCACCGTCCTGGTCCACTTTGGTAACCGTGCGGCCGCGGGCTACATCGTCGACATCGCGCCCGAGCTGACCGACCTGCAAGGTAACGAAGCTCTCGATCCCGCGCGCATCAAGCCTATCGAGGCTATCCTCAGCAAGCCGCTCTTTACCGCTCAGGCCGCACGCATTGCGCGCTGGATGAGCCGCGAGTACGTCGCAACGCTTTCCGAGTGCCTGCGCCTGTTCTTGCCACCGGGTGGAAGCCCGCGCGTGGTCAAGGGCGATGACGGCGTGTGGACCGTTGAGCGCCCCGCCGTTAAACCCATCCAAAACCGCTGGGTCATGCTCACGCCCGAGGGTTTCGACTATACGCCTCCCAAGACCGCGGTCCGTCAGCGTCAGCTCATCGAGGCGCTCCAATGCGGACCAGTCACGACGCGCGACCTCAACCTGCTCTACAACAGCATGTCGGCGACCATTAAGGCGCTCGAAAAACGCGGCGTCGTGGTGGTGGAGGAGCGCCGCGCCTGGCGTGGCTGCAGCGAGCAGACCACGCTGTCCTCGGCGAGCGGCAAGGCGCCGGTCGCGCTTACAAAAGGCCAGCAGCAGGCGCTTGCGCAAATTGAGCGCGCCCGCCTTGACGCCCACGGCGACGTGGTCCTTGTCGACGGCGTCACCGGATCTGGTAAAACCGAGGTCTACCTCTCGGCGATTGAGCGCGTGCTGGCAGCCGGCCGTTCGGCCTGCGTGCTCGTGCCCGAGATCTCGCTGACGGCCCAGACCGTCGGCCGCTTCCGCTCGCGCTTTGGCGAGACGGTCGCTGTGTTCCATTCGCGTCTTTCTGCTGGCGAGCGTCTGGACCAGTGGGATATGGTCGCCAGCGGTGCCGCGCGCGTGGTCGTGGGCGCCCGCTCGGCGCTCTTTTGCCCGCTCAGCGATCTTGGCCTCATCATTATCGACGAGGAGCACGAGACCAGCTACAAGCAGGGTTCCAGCCCA
The DNA here is from genome assembly GCA_958348565.1 of uncultured Collinsella sp. Classification (GTDB taxonomy): domain Bacteria; phylum Actinomycetota; class Coriobacteriia; order Coriobacteriales; family Coriobacteriaceae; genus Collinsella. The sequence continues at coordinate 15,808 of CATVZP010000041.1, forward strand.
CGCTACCATGCGCGCGAGGTGGCTGCCGAGATGGCGCGCCGCTATCGGTGCCCGCTCGTACTGGGCTCCGCCACGCCCTCGGCTGAGGCCCTCGACCGCTGCCGCCGCGGCACGTACGGCGGCGCCACCTGGACGCGCGTCGAGATGCCCGAGCGCCCGGGGCACGCCGTGTTGCCTACGGTTCGCATTGCCGATCTGCGCCGCGAGTTCGCACACGGCAGTCGCTCCATGTTCTCTAAACCGCTGATGGAAGGCCTGGAGCGCGTAGTCGAGCGCCGCGAGAAGGCTGTACTGCTGCATAACCGCCGCGGCTTTGCGCCGTTTTTGATGTGCCGCGAGTGCGGTTGCGTCCCCACCTGCAATCACTGCTCTACCGCGCTCACGTACCACGAGCGCACGCACACGCTGCAGTGCCACACCTGCGGATCGTCCTGGCGCGTGCAGCCCTATCCGGCGCCCACGAGTCGTTGTCCCAAGTGCGGCAGCCGCTACCTGGCAAAAATGGGGCTGGGCACGCAGCAGATCGAGGACGCACTGCATCAGATGCTGCCCGACGACGTTGCCATCATTCGCATGGACGCCGATTCCACGCGCGGCAAGGACGCGCACAAAAAGCTGCTCGAGCAGTTCGATGCCGCCGATTGTGCCGTGCTGCTGGGCACCCAGATGATTGCCAAGGGTCTCGACTTTCCCGAGGTTACGCTCGTGGGCGTGGTCAATGCCGACTTTGCGCTCAAGCTGCCCGATTTTAGAGCAGGGGAGCGCGCCTACGATCTGCTGGAGCAGGTTGCGGGCCGTGCCGGCCGCGGCGATCGCCCCGGCGAGGTTATCATCCAGACCTATCTGCCCGAGGACCCGGTTATTCGCGCCGTTGCCGAGCACAATCGCTCGATCTTTACCGACTACGACCTGGACCAGCGCCGCGATGCCCTGTATCCGCCGTTCGTGCGCCTGGCCAACATCTTGGTATGGTCGACGAATGCTGATGACGCACGGGACTACATCGGTCGCATCACGAAGCTCCTCAAGCGTCGCTGGCATGCCGCCGCTCCCGACTTTTTGCGGGCGGGGAGCGCCGTGCCGCAGGTGCTTGGTCCGGCTTCGTGTGTAATCGAGAGAGCCAAGGACCGTTACCGCTTCCATCTGCTTG
>CATVZP010000042.1 GCA_958348565.1 uncultured Collinsella sp.
CCGAGCTGATCTCCGAGCACGAGCCGCATCGCGCCGTCATGCTCGTCATGGCCGATCGTCTGAACGCCACCGTGCGCCGTATCACCGACACGATGTATCACAGCGCCGATGAGTTCCTGGATGACCTGCGTGTCGTCCAGCGTTCGCTGGCTGCCTGCGGTGCCGTCCGTGCTGCCTACGGCCCGGTCCAGACCATCATCTGGCAGGTCGAGTCCTTCGGCTTCCACATGGTCGAGATGGAGTTCCGTCAGCACTCCGTGGTGCACGCTCGCGCCCTCAAGGATATCCACGAGAACGGCATCCATGGTGATCTGCAGCCCATGACACGCGAGGTCATCGACACCTTCCGTGCCATCGGCTCCATCCAAAAGCGCTACGGCAAGAAGATGGCGCACCGCTACATCATCTCGTTCACCAAGAGCGCCCAGCATGTGGCCGACGTCTTTGAGCTTGCCCACCTGTCCTTTGCACACGAGGAGGATGTCCCCGAGCTCGACGTGATCCCGCTGTTCGAGCAGCTCGAGGACCTCGAGGGCTGCGTCGACGTGCTCGACCAGATGCTTACGCTGCCCGTGGTGCAAAAGCGTCTTGCCCAGACCAACCGCCGCATGGAGGTCATGCTGGGCTATTCCGACTCCTCCAAGGATGCCGGTCCTACCACGGCCATGCTCGCGCTGCACTCCGCGCAGGAGCGCATTGCCAAGTGGGCCGAGAAGAACGATATCGACCTGGTGCTCATGCACGGTCGCGGCGGTGCCGTGGGCCGTGGCGGCGGCCCGGCCAACAAGGCCGTGCTGGCGCAGCCCAAGGGTTCGGTCAACTGCTTCTTTAAGCTCACCGAACAGGGCGAGGTCATCTTTGCTCGTTACGGTAACCGCACGCTGGCTCAGCGCCATGTTGAGTCCGTTGCCGCCGCAACGCTTTTGCAGTCGGCCCCGAGTGTCGAGAAGACCAACACCGAGACCACGCAGAAGTTCTGGGATATGGCCGAGAAGCTCAACGCCGCAAGCCACGAGCGCTATCTGGACCTGCTGAACACCGAGGACTTTACACCGTGGTTCTCGACCGTGACGCCGCTGACCGAGGTCGGTCTGCTGCCGATCGGCTCGCGTCCCGCCAAGCGCGGCCTGGGCGCCAAGTCGCTCGACGACCTGCGTACCATTCCGTGGATCTTCAGCTGGAGCCAGGCGCGCATTAACCTGGCCGCTTGGTACGGCTTGGGCACCGCTTGCGAGCAGCTGGGCGATCTGGACCAGCTTAAGGCTGCCTACCAGGAGTGGCCGTTCTTCCGCACCTTTATCGACAACATCGAGATGTCGATCGCCAAGACCGACCAGCGCATCGCCAAGATGTATCTGCACCTGGGCGATCGCCAGGATCTGTCCGAGAAGGTCTTTACCGAGATGCAGCTCACCCGTAAGTGGGTCCTTGCCATCGTCGGTGATGAATGGCCGCTGCAGCGTCGTCGCGTGCTCGGCTGCGCTGTCCGCGTGCGTAACCCCTACGTCGACGCCCTGTCCATCGCCCAGGTCCGCGCCCTTCGCGAGGTGCGTATGAACCAGGACGAGATGGCAGAGGAGAAGAAGGCCGAGTACATGAGCCTGATTCTTTCGACTGTGACCGGCGTCTCGGCAGGTTTGCAGAACACGGGGTAATCGATAGCCCTGTAGTCGTCCGGGCCCGCCATAGGCTTACTTTTAGGCACGTCCTCGGACATGCAAGAAGCCCTCGCTGCGCACTTCGTGCGGCGAGGGCTTCTTGCGTCCTGCGGAGTGTGCCTAAAAGTAAGCCTATGGCGGGCCCTGCGATGTCCGGTCTTTGGCGGATTGCTGCTGGGGGAATAATGGCGCGCTTCGCGCGTTTTGGATGGGGTCTGTCCCGGCGGCGCGTTTGGCGCTTCGCGCCTTATCGATCGGGATTGAGATGCATTTGGCGCTTCTGGCCTTGTGACTGTAGCGGCCGCGGTCCCGTTTGGGATCGCGGCCGTTTTGTTGTGGGTCAAATATGAACGTTGTGTTAATGAGTCGGTGGACGGTGGAGTTTTTCGGTGAGCGGCGTATCCTTCCAACGGTTTATCTAGTGTGTCAGTTGAAAGGAAGAGGGCGCTCGTCATTGTTTGAATGTGAACTGCCGTTTGACCACAAGACGTTGCATCTGGAGCTCGAGGATAAGAACTTCGCGGGTGTGATGGAGGGTCATCAAAACGAGTTTAAGACCACGAAATCGCAGGAAGAGCTGGTAGAGGAGTCGCTTGCCAACCCTTATGGCTCGCCTTCACTCGAGGAGCTTTGTGCTGGCAAGAAGGATATCGTCATCATTAGCTCCGACCATACGCGCCCCGTTCCCTCGCGTGTGACGATGCCTATTCTGCTGCATCACATCCATTCCGCTGCGCCCGAGGCTCGCGTGCGTATTTTGGTTGCTACGGGTATGCATCGTCCGTCGACGCACGAGGAGCTCGTCAACAAGTACGGCGAGGAGATCGTTGCCAACGAGGAAATCGTTATGCACGTCGCGACTGACGACAGCATGATGAAAAAGATCGGCACCCTGCCTTCTGGTGGCGAGTGCATCATCAACAAGATTGCCGTCGATTGTGATCTGCTGCTTGCCGAGGGCTTCATTGAGCCGCACTTCTTTGCCGGGTTCTCTGGCAGCCGTAAGTCCGTCCTTCCCGGTATCGCCAGCTACAAGACCATCATGTACAACCATAACGGTCAGTTTGTGAATGATTCCCATTCGCGTGCCGGCAACCTGTGCCACAACCACGTGAGCGAGGACATGTTCGCCGCCGCCGAGATGGCTCACCTTGCCTTTGTGCTGAACGTGGTGCTCAACGGCAAGCATGAGGTCATCGGCTCCTTCGCCGGTGACATCCACAAGGCACACGAGGCTGGCTGCGAGTTCGTGAAGAGCCTTGCCGGCGTTGAGCCCGTCGAGTGCGAGATTGCCATCACCACCAACGGCGGCTACCCGCTCGACCAGAACATCTACCAGGCCGTGAAGGGCATGTGCGCTGCCGAGGCCACACTTCCCGAGGGCGGCGTGATCATCGATGTCGCCGGTTGTGCCGACGGTCACGGTGGCGAGGGCTTCTATCACAACATCGCCGACAACGATCCGGCAGAGTTTGAGCGTGCCTGCATCGATCGTCCCAAGGACGAGACCCTGCCCGATCAGTGGACGAGCCAGATTTTCGCCCGCGTCCTGGCACATCACCCTGTGATCATGGTTACCGACCTGTGCGATCACCAGATGATTAAGGATATGCACATGACGCCGGTCAACACCCTCGAGGAGGCGCTCAAGCTCGCCTTTGAGATGAAGGGTGCCGATGCCAAGGTGGCCGTCATTCCCGATGGCCTGGGCGTTGTCGTCGCTCAGCACTAGCGCGCGGCCTAAACGAATCGTTTATAACCGACAAGAAAGATAAGGTTTTATGCTTACCAAACTCCTCTGCGAATTCGGCGCAACGGCCCTCATGATCATCTTTGGCGTGGGCGTGCACTGCGATACCGTGCTCAAGGGCACCAAGTATCAGGGCTCCGGCCATATGTTTGCCATCACCACTTGGTCTTTTGGCATCTCGGTCTGCCTGTTTGTCTTTGGCGGCGCCGTGTGCATGAACCCGGCTATGGTGCTTGCCCAGTGCATCGTAGGCCTGGTGCCGTGGAGCAGCTGCATCCCCTTCATGATTGCCGATATGCTCGGCGGCTTTGTGGGCGCCGTAATCGCTTGGCTTATGTATGCCGATGAGTTCAAGGCTTCCGAGGGCGTCGTCGACCCCATTGCCCAGCGCAACATCTTCTCGACCAACCCCACCACCGAGGGCACGAACTATGCCCGTAACTTCTTCTGCGAGGCTATCTGCACCTTTGTGTTCATCAGCGCCATCCTTGCTGCCGCTAGCCGCGCCGGCGAGAACGTTCTGATGCTCGCCATCTGCGTCGGCCTGATCGTTTGGGCCGTTGGCATGGGCATGGGCGGCATCACCGGCTTCGCCATGAACCAGGCTCGTGACCTTGGTCCTCGCATGGCCTATCAGGTGCTGCCGATCAAGAACAAGGCTGACAACAACTGGAAGTACGGCCTGCTTGTTCCTGGCATCGCTCCGTTTATCGGTGCCGCTCTGGCCGCGCTGTTTGTGCACGGTTTCTTGGGCATGTTCTAGTCCAAAACAATTGATATAACGCCCGGGTCCGGCATAGGTTAACTTTCCGCCGCGTCCTCGGACATGCAAGAAGCTCCCGCTGCGCACTTCGTGCGGCGGGAGCTTCTTGCGTCCTGCGGAGTGCGGCGGAAAGTTAACCTATGCCGGACCCTGCGGGAATCCAGTTGCGTTCGAACAAGCAACCAACATATATATCTGAATTTGGATGTGGTGGGCACTTTGTTGTTGGGCGTTTTCAGGTGCGAGTGACACTTTGGGATGCGTGGCGGCCTGGGGTGGGGCGGTGCCTTGGGATGAGAGGCTTACTTACTTAGTTGAAGAGGGGCTTTATGGCTGATAGGTAGTCTTTGGCTACGTCCTCTTTTGGGGCTTGGAAGTTGTGCCAGGCCCACCATTGGACCATTCCTACGAAGCTTGAGGCTATGTGGTGCAGCAAGAAACTGCGGTCCATGGTGGCGGCGGGGCCTGCGGGGTCGGCGGGGACGGTTTCGGCTGCTCGTGACATGATGGTCTTGCGTAGGCAGTCGGCGAAGACGCGTGAGCCGGCGCCGGCTACGAGGGCTCGAACGCCCTGGCGGCGCTCCCAGAGGTTGTTGAGGATATGCTCGACCTGCACGAGCGGGTCGTCGAGTGGCGTGCCATCGTCGTCGAGGGCGTGGGTGCAGATGTCGCTCACGAGCTCGGACAGTAGGTCATCTTTGCTCTTGAAGAGGCCGTAGAATGTCGCGCGGCCTACGTGAGCGCGCGCGATGATGTCGCCGACGGTGATCTTGCCGTAGTCCTTCTCGCGAAGAAGCTCGGAAAACGCCGTGACAATAGCGGTGCGGCTTTTGGTTTTGCGGGCATCCATGGCTATGCATCCACATGAACAAGCAGGCAACGGAGCGTGCCGGAGCAGCCCCCGTAGGGGCGCTTACCGGCGCCGTAGCCGACGGCCTCGATGCGGTAGCGGGCCGGCAGGTGCTCGGACGTGCGCAGTGCGGCGACGATGGCGGCACCCGTGGGCGTCACGAGCTCGCCAGCGACCGGTGCGGGCGTGAGGGCGATATTGCCCGCCTGGCACAGGTTGACGACAGCGGGGACGGGAATGGGCATGAGGCCGTGGGCACAGTGGATGGTGCCGTGACCCTCGGAGAGCGACTCGACCACGATGTCCTCAATACCCAGGTCATCGAGGCAGATGGCGACAGAGCAGACGTCGACGATGGAATCGACGGCGCCCACCTCGTGGAACATGACGGTCTCGGGCGTTTTGCCGTGAGCCTTGGCCTCGGCGGCGGCGAGTGCGGTAAAGATGGCGAGCGCGCGACACTTGGCGCCATCACTCATCTGCGAGCCATCGATGATGGCGGTGACGTCCGCCAAAGAACGGTGATGATGGTGGTGGGTGTGGTGGTGATCCTCGTGGCCATGACCGTGGCCCTCATGGTCATGCTCGTGGCAGTGCTCGTGTTCGTGCTCGCCATGATCATGATGGTGGTGCTCATGCTCGTGCGTGTGCTCGGCAGCTGCTTCGTTGCCGTAGAGCCAGGCCATGTCGTGGTCGTGGTTCTCGAGCTCCTCTGCCAGCTGAACGTCAAAGTCGCAGGCGTCGATGCCATGCTTGTTTACGCGGGTGACGGCAATCTCAAAGCCGCCGACCGGAAGCGTGGCGAGCTGTTCGCGCAGATGCTCCTCGCTGGCGCCCAGGTCGAGCAGGGCCGCGACGGTCATGTCGCCGCTGATGCCCGAGGTGCCGTCGATGATAAGCGCGTGCTGATGGTTGGACATGAAATGCTCCTTAGCGGGCGCAGGAAGTGCCGGCGCTCAGATGATTGATAAGACTTGCCTGGTAGGCGGCGCCGAAGCCATTGTCGATGTTGACGACCGAAACGCCGCTGGCGCAGGAGTTGAGCATGGCGAGCAGTGCGGCCACGCCGCCAAAGTTCGCGCCATAGCCCACGCTGGTGGGGACGGCTATGACCGGACAGCTCACAAGGCCTCCGATGACGCTCGCCAGGGCGCCTTCCATGCCGGCGATGGCGATGACCACCTGCGCCTGGGCAAGTTCCTCAGCATGAGCGAGCAGGCGGTGCAGGCCGGCGACACCCACATCGTAGAGGCGATCGACCTCGTTGCCGTAGAACTCGGCCGTCAGTGCCGCCTCTTCGGCGACGGGCAGGTCGCTCGTGCCGGCGCAGGCGACGACGATGCGTCCGTTGCCGGTAGGGGAGGGCTTGCCGCCCACGAGGGCGAGCTGGGCGTCCGGGGCATATCCCAGGTCGATGTCGTTGCCGAGAAGCTCACCGGTGCGGGCTGCCTTTTCGGCATCCAAGCGCGTGACCAGGATGCGCTCCTGGCCGGCATCGAGTAATGCTTTGATAATGGCGGCAATTTGCTCGGCGGTTTTACCGGCACCGTAGACAACCTCGCCGGCTCCCTGGCGCACTCCGCGCGAAAGATCGAGCTGCGCAAAGCCCAGATCGGCGGTCGGAGCCGTCTGGATGCGCGTAAGGGCGTCGGCGGGGGTGACTGATCCGCCGGCAACATCGCTCAGCAGCTGCTCTAGATCTCGCTTATCCATATATCTTCCCTTCGACGGCGCAAAGTCTAGCACTCAAAGGGTATGTTTCCGAACATTAAGACAAAATTGTTCGGAAACTATAGGACAGACTGATTCAATTGTTAGACGGATCGGCTAGTCACGCAGGATGATGTCCATGGCGAGCATCAGGTTGCGCTCGTCGATGGCAAACGGGGCGGCTTCGCGCGTCTTAGGCTTGGCGCAAAACGCGATGCCCGTGCCCGCGGCCTGGATCATGGGGATGTCGTTTGCCCCGTCGCCAATAGCGACCGTGTGGGCCATGTCGACGCCGCACTCAACTGCCCAGTCCAGCAGCTGGATGAGCTTGGACTCCTTGGTCACAATGTCGGCAGCCAACTTACCGGTGAGCTTGCCGTCCACGACCTCCAGGCGGTTGGCCAGGCAAAAATCGATGCCCGCGGCGGCCGCGATCTTGTCGGCGACCTCGTGGAAGCCGCCGCTCACCACGCCGACCTCCCAGCCCTTGCTGTGTGCCGAGCGCACAAGCTCCAGCGCGCCGGGGGTAAACGTCACGCGCTCAAAGGTGCGCTCGAACACGCTGTCGTCCAAGCCGGCGAGCAGCCCCACGCGCTCCACGAGCGCTTGCTTAAAGTCCAGCTCGCCGCGCATGGCGCGTTCGGTGATCTGTGCCACCTGTTCGCCTACGCCGGCCTCTTCGCCCAACAGGTCGATGACCTCCTGGTTGATGAGCGTGGAGTCGATATCCATAACGATGAGGCGTGCAGTCATGACGGGCCTTTCCGAGTGCAGTTGTGTTGGGGCACATTGTCGCACGGGGCGCGCCTTGGCGACGGCCACGGTGCGGCAATTGTTTCGTCTCCGTCAAGTCTTTGGGCAGGAGCTACTTTTCCGCGGCACATCGACACAGGTGCGATAAGATAGAACGCCATGTCTGGCTGCGCGGTTTACGCAGGCTGGGCAAATCTGTACGACGCCGCCCGGAACGACACGGGGCGGCACAGATCCATAAAGGAGGATCACTGGTATGAGCCAGACCCGTCCCATCGACGAGCATTCCATGCACACCCGTACCTGCGGCGAGCTTCGCCGCGAGAACGTGGGCGAAGAGGTCACCCTCACCGGTTGGGTGAGCCGTCGCCGCGATCACGGCGGCCTTATTTTCTGCGACCTTCGCGACCGCGAGGGCATCACGCAGCTCACCTTCGACCCCGAGCACTCCGACGGCGACGCCTTTAAGATTGCCGAGACCATGCGTCCCGAGTGGCCTATCAAGATCCACGGCGTCGTGCGCTCCCGTGGCGAGGAGACCACCAACGCCAAGCTCGCGACCGGCGAGATCGAGGTCCTGACCGACCACGCCGAGGTGCTCAACACGTCCGTCACCCCGCCGTTCCAGATCGAGGACGGCATCGAGACCAGCGAGGACACCCGCCTGCGCTATCGCTATCTGGACCTCCGTCGTCCCGAGATGATGGCCAACCTCAAGCTGCGCTCCGACTTTACCTTTGCCATTCGCGAGGCGCTGCACAACCGTGAGTTCATGGAGGTCGAGACGCCCTCCCTGTTCAAGTCCACGCCCGAGGGCGCCCGCGACTTTATCGTCCCCAGCCGCATCCAGCCGGGCAACTTCTACGCTCTGCCGCAGTCCCCGCAGCTTCTGAAGCAGCTGCTTATGGTCGGTGGCGTCGAGCGCTACTACCAGGTTGCCAAGTGCTTCCGCGACGAGGACCTGCGTGCCGACCGTCAGCCCGAGTTCACCCAGGTCGATATCGAGATGTCCTTCGTGGACCAGAACGATGTCATGAGCGCGCTCGAAGAGGTTCTTGCCGATGCCTTCGGTCGCATGGGTGTCGAGATGCCCACGCCGCTGCGTCGCATGAACTACTGGGATGCCATGGACACCTATGGCTCCGACAAGCCCGATACTCGCTACGGCATGCACCTGGTCGATCTGACCGACATCTTTGCCAACTCCAAGTTCAAGGTCTTCGCGACCGCCGCGAACGAGGAGGGCTCCGTCGTCAAGGCCATCAACGCCAAGGGCGCCGGTGCCTGGGCACGTGCCAAGATCGATAAGCTCGCCGGCGTGGCCTCCACGTTTGGCGCCAAGGGCCTGGCCTGGATCGCCTTCCGCGAGGACGGCTCCATCAACAGCCCCATCGTCAAGTTCTTCTCGGACGAGGAGATGGCCGCTCTGCGCGAGCGCATGGACGTCGAGCCCGGCGACCTTGTGATGTTCGCCGCCGGCCCGCGTCTGCTCTCTGACGAGATCCTGGGCGGCATGCGTTCCCACATGGCCAACGCACTCGAGATCAAGCGCGAGGGTCACGACTTCCTGTGGGTCGTCAACTTCCCGCTGTTCCATTGGGACGAGGATCGCAAGGCCTATGCTGCCGAGCACCAGCCCTTTACCCTGCCGACCGAGACCGACATCGCCAAGATCGAGGCCGACCCGTTGGCAGCCGGTTCTTGCACCTACGACTTTGTCATGGACGGCTTTGAGGCCGGCGGCGGCGGCATGCGTATCCACAACGCCGAGATGCAGATGTCCATGCTTAAGCTTCTGGGCTTTACCGAGGAGCGCGCCGAGTCTCAGTTTGGCTTCCTCATGGAGGCCCTCAAGTTTGGTGCACCCCCGATGGGCGGTTTCGCTCTGGGCCTGGACCGCGTGTGCATGCTGCTCACCGGCTCCGATTCCATCCGCGACGTCATGGCGTTCCCCAAGACGGCCAGTGGCTCCGACCTTATGTCGGGTGCTCCGAGTGCCGTTTCCGGCGCCCAGCTCAAGGACGTCAGCCTGCGCCTGATGTAGGCAAGCGGCTACATATTGCTTGCAACGAGGGAAGGACGTGTGCCTTCCCTCGTTTTTTATGCGCCGAGATTGTGAGGGTATATAGGGTGACCGGGCGTCGCGGAAAGTGCGTCCCGGAATCTGGGTCCAGAACGGGTCGCGCTTTCCCAAAGGGGGCCCTCTGGGAAAGCGCGACCCAGAATTCAGCAAAATAATGGGGCACAGTTTCCGGTTGAGCTGTCTAGCGGAAACTGTGCCCCAGAATGAGCGCTCAAAACGGGGCAGGCTTTCCGCAACAACTGTCTGGCGGAAAGCCTGTCCCAGTTTCTTATAGCGAGTCTCTCTGGATCAGCTGCATGTGCATCACGGAGGTGGTGGGCTCGGCGCCCTTGATCATGTCGAGCGCAATGTTGGCGGCCATGTGGCCTTCTTCGCGCAGGGGCTGGCGGACGGTCGTGAGCGCGGGGACGCAGCGCGTCGCAATCTCGTGATCGTCGAAGCCGACGACGGAAACGTCCGCCGGAACGGATAGGCCTGCCTCGTTGAGTGCGGTGATGACGCCAGCCGCGATACGGTCCGACCCGCAGAGCACGCCATCGAAAGCAATCTCGCGCGCGAGGATCTGGTGCATGGCCTGATAGCCGTCTCCGCTGTTCCAGCCGGTATAGATAACGTTTGCGTCTGGGAGGTCTTCGCCCAAGACGGCGCGGTAGCCGCGCAGACGGTCGACAACAGCGGGGTTGTCTTGCGGTCCCAACACGGCGACGATATCTTTGCGCCCGCGATCCTTCATGGCGAGTGCCGCAAAGTGTCCGCCCTCTTCGTCGTCAGAGTAGACCGTCGAGAACACGTCGCGATAGGGGTGGCCCTCGAGCTGGCCGCACAACACGGTGGGTACGCCCAGCTCGCGCAGCACCTCGAGCAGCTCGCTGCCCTTGTAGGGGGAGACGTCGATCACGGCGTCGAACGAGCGGCGCTCAAAGTGCTCGCGTGCGCGGTTGCGCTCATGCGTGGAAGACGCCTGCAAGATAACGGGCAGATAGGAAGACTCCGACAGTTCCTCGGTAATGCCGCTCAAAAACTCGCTATAGGTGGGGTCGCTGAAGAGTTCACTCAGAGGCTCGGTCACGAGCACGGCGATGATTTCCGTGCGCCCGACAGCGAGCGCTCGGCCACGAGCGTTGGGGACAAAATTGACTTCCTTGGCCGCCGCGCGGACGCGTTTTTTGGTTTCCTCGCTAATACGGGGCGAATCGTTGAGGGCGCGCGATGCCGTGGAGCGCGACACGCCGGCAGCTGCGGCAACCTCGGCAAGCGTAGGTGCGGTGCGAACTGGTTGGGTCATGGCGTCTCCTGGAAAATGCGGTCGATGTTGTCACTGATACGGGCTAGTGCGGATACAGCTTACTATAGTGCGCCTGAACAGCGTTCATGATATCCGGCCACTGGTGGCATTTCACAGTCAGGCTGCTGCTGAACATGGCTTGCAAGGGTGGGGCATAGATGGGCGCGGCCGTTGTCCGCTGCCTGGGAATGCTGTTTTGCGCTGAGTTTCGATACTCAGAGTGACATAAGTGTCGTGGTTGTACAACCGGTTGCACCGTTAATCCGGCGAAATCGACCGTTCAGCGGACAACCGGTTGCACAGCTTTTTGCATCGCCCGTAAGATAAGGACAACCGGTTGCACAAGAATCACTACGATGACGAAGGAGCATCACCATGGACGCCATTAACGATTGGGAAAACCAAGCGCTCACCCATAGGAACCGCCTGGCACCCCATGCGTACTTTATGGGTTACGAGACCGCCGATCTCGCTGCAACGTACAGCCGCGAGCTGTCGCGCGGGTTTGTCCAGCTGTCCGGCTCGTGGCAGTTCCGCCTCTTTGAGGGCCCCGCTGCCGTCTCCAACGAGGAGCTCTCCACGTACGAGCCCGAGTGGGATCACGTGGAGGTTCCGCACCTGTGGCAGGTGGACGGCTATGGCAACCTTGCCTACACCGACGAGGGTTTCCCGTTCCCGGTGGACCAGCCGTTCGTTCCCTCCGACGACCCCACGGGCGTCTACCAGCGCATCGTCAACCTTCCCGCCGTTCCTGCCGGCGCTCGCGAGATCATTCGCTTTGACGGCATCGAGAGCTATGGCGAGCTGTACGTCAACGGCCAGTTTATCGGCATGACCAAGGGCTCGCGCCTGTCCGCCGAGTTCGACGTGACCGACGCGCTTGTCGAGGGCGACAACCTGTTTGCGGTCAAGGTTCTGCAGTACAGCGATGGTAGCTACATCGAGGACCAGGATATGTGGTGGGCCTCGGGCATCTTCCGCGATGTGTACCTTATGCAGCGTCCCGCCGCGCACCTGGTCGACTTTAGGTTCCGCACGCACCGCGAGGGCGATACCGCTCTGATCACGCTCGATACGGTGGCCGAGGGCGCTTCCCGCGTCGTGTTTACACTCAGCGATGGCGAGAACGTGGTGGCTACAGGTGAGTGCGTCGACGGCCATGCCGAGTGCAGCGTGACCGATGCCCACTTCTGGAATCCCGAGGACCCCTTCCTCTATGACCTTACGTTTGAGGTCTACGACGGTGACCAGGTCAGCGAGTACGTCCCGCATCGCCAGGGCCTTGCCGAGGTGACGGTCGAGGGCAATCATATCTACCTCAACGGCACCTACTTTAAGATGCATGGCGTCAACCGCCACGATCACGACGATCACAAGGGCCGCGCCGTGGGCCTCGATCGCATGCGCCGCGACCTGGAGCTCATGAAGCGACACAACATCAATGCAGTGCGCACCTCTCACTATGCCAATGACCCGCGCTTCTACGAGCTGTGCGACGAGTATGGCATCATGCTGGTCGCCGAGACCGACATGGAGAGCCACGGCTTCGAGAATATCGGCAATATCGCCCTGGTCACCGACGACCCGGCATGGGAGTCGGCCTACGTCGACCGCATTGAACGCCTGGTGATGCAGGAGCGCAACCACGCTTGCATCATTATGTGGTCGATGGGCAACGAGAGCGGCTATGGCTGCAACATCCGCGCGATGTACGCCAAGGCTCACGAGCTCGACGGTCGTCCGGTCCACTACGAGGAGGACCGCAACGCCGATACCGTCGACGTCATCTCCACCATGTACTCCCGCGTGTCGCAGATGAACGACTTTGGTGAGCATCCATTCCCCAAGCCGCGCATCAACTGCGAGTACGGTCACTCCATGGGCAACGGCCCCGGAGGCCTGTCCGAGTATCAGGAGGTCTTCGATCGCTGGGATTGCATCCAAGGCCAGTTTATCTGGGAATGGTGCGACCACGGTTTGGCTGCTGTGACCGAGGACGGCGTTGCCTACGATATGTACGGTGGCGACAACGGCGATTACCCCAACAACAGCAACTTCTGCATCGATGGCATGGTGTTCCCTTGGCAGCAGCCGAGCCCGGGCCTCACTGAGTATGGCCAGGTCATCTGCCCGGTTCGCATGGCTTATGATGCCGAGGCAGGCGAGCTGACCGTTACCAACAAGCGTTGGTTTACCACCCTCGAGGATGTTTGCCTGTTGGCGGAGACCCTGGTGGACGGCGACGTAGTGTGCCGCAAGACGCTCATGCCCGGTGCCGTTGCTCCCGGCGAGTCCGTCCAGCTTCCGCTGGTGATTCGCGAGGCCGCGGTAGGCGAGACCCTGCTGACCGTGCGCGCCTACACCATGGCCGCTCACGTCTGGTGCGAGCCGATGTTCCAGCTGGGCGCAAGCCAGTTTGCCATCGCAAACCATCCGGCGCCGGCCATCGCCGCCCCCGTTCGTCCTGAGCTTACGGTCGAGGAGACCGAGCAGGAGATTCGTATTCACTCCCTCAACGGCGAGCTGACCTTCAGCAAGGTCAACGGTACCGTGAGCGAGTGGAAGGCATCCGGCCGCGACGTCATGGCCTCTGGTCCCCAGGTTGGTTTTTGGCATCCGCTCGTCGATAACCACGCCCAGGAGTACGACTCCCTGTGGAAGGACAACTTCATCGATGTGATGCAGACGTCTACCCGCAAGGTTTCTTGGAGGCAGGACGGCAATGCGGTCGTCGTTGCCGTGAGCCAGCGTATCGCTCCTCCCGTCCGCGCGTTCGGCATGCGCGTCGAGCTCGTCTACACCGTGCTTCCGAGCGGTCGCGTCGACCTCAAGGTTTCCGGCGAGCCCTACGGCGATTACTCGGATATCATCCCGCGCATCGGCATCTCCTTCGAGGTTCCCGGTTGCGATCGTGCCGTTGAGTGGTATGGCCACGGCCCGGGCGAGAACTATCCGGACTCGCTGCGCGCCAACCCGGTCGGTCATTACCGCACTACGGTCGACGATATGTTCACGCCGTATGTCATGCCCCAGGATTGCGCTAACCGCGAGGGCACCCGTTGGGTCGCCCTGCGCTCCAGCCACGGTGACGGCGTGTTGGTGACTCGTCCGACCGACGCCGCTTCCAACCCGTTCTCGTTCTCGGCATGGCCCTATAGCTGCGAGGCCATCGATAACGCCAAGCACGTCTACGACCTTGTCAAGGGTGACACGGTCACGGTCAACATCAACGACCAGCTGCTCGGCCTTGGCTCGAACTCTTGGGGTTCCGAGGTGCTCGATTCCTATCGCACCCGTTTTGAGAGCTTCAGTTTCGAGGTGTCCCTGCGACCGCTGACGTCTGCCGATCTGGCTCAGGCGCTGGCACCCATTAAGGAGGCATAAGTCATGCATGTCTTTAATTCGCGCGCCGATTTCGACGCTCAGATGAAGTCCGTCAGGAAGTGGATGCGTACCGGCCAGGCGCTCGATGGTGTTGCCGACCTGCAGCACGACGTGGCTTACTCCATCGGCGACTCGTTGGTGTACTGGTGGGTGAACGCCCACGAGGCGGCTACCGCCGATCTGGTCGGTCACCGTCGCTATCATGCCGTGCTCGCCCCGCTCGACGGCGACCTGACCGTCGAGGTTGCCCCCAAGGCAAGCCTAACCTGCACCCGCGCTTACAGCGATATCGATGATCGCGAGCGCTTTGAGGGTACGGGGGAGACTGTGACGATTCCCGCCGGCGGCGTTGCCGTCGTCGAAATTGACGAGGCCTACCGTGTCGTGGCCGATGCCGCGGATCCCCGCGTCGTGGTACTGCACGTGACGGTTGAAGGTTATTCCTTCCCCAACAAGTAGTATTCGTCCACCTGGACGTTTGCTTTGCGCCGTTAAGGGGGATGGCTTTGTTGACTCCCTTTTCCCCATTCCCCTTAGCAGGTGCGCCGTCCACGATTGCGCTTGCAGTCCGGACGGTTTTAGATGACATTTAATAGATGATTGGGAGGGCTTATGAGCTCTGAAAAACGAGGAACGATCGGTTCGTTCGCTCTGCTGGGCATGACGGTCGCCGCCGTGTTCGGTATCAAGAACATCATCAACAACAACGCGGCCATCGGCTTGGCAGCTGCGCCGTCGTTCTTCTTTGCCACGCTTTTGTACTTTGTCCCCTATACCCTGGTTACCGCCGAGTTCGTCGGCCTCAACAAGGACTCCGAGTCTGGCGTGTACGCATGGGTTAAGACCTCGATGGGTGGTCGCTGGGCGTTCCTGACGGCATTTAGCTACTGGTTCGTTAACCTGTTCTTCTTTGCGTCCGTCCTGCCCAACGTCATCATCTACGCGAGCTACGTGTTCTTTGGTGCCAACGCCGAGCTTTCGCAGCTGTGGATCACCATTATCGAGATCGTCGTCTTTGCTATCGCCACGTGGGTTTCGACCAAGGGCGCTAAGTGGATCGGCTCCATTTCCTCCTTCGGTTCGACCGCGGCTCTCGGCCTGACCGCCGTGTTCATCCTGCTGTCCCTGGCTGCTGCCTTTGGCGGCGTTGAGTTCGCTACGGCTCCTACTCCCGCTAACATGGCTCCCGACATGAGCAACTTCGCAACTGCGTGGGGCTTCTTCGGTACGCTTGCCTGGATCATCCAGGGCGTTGGCGGCGCTGAGTCTGTCGGCGTGTTCCTCAACGACCTCAAGGGCGGCGTCAAGGCCTTCGTGCGCACTGTCGTTATCGCCGGCCTGACCATCGGCCTTCTGTATGCAGGCGCTTCGCTGCTGGTTAACCTGTTCATCCCCGAGGGCAGCGTTGCCATCTCCACCGGCATCTTCGACGTATTCGGCGCTGTCTTTGCCCACTTTGGCATTCCCATGGAAGTGTCCACGCGCGTCATCGGCCTGATCCTTCTCGCTGCCACGCTGGGCTCCCTCATGATGTGGACCTCCGCTCCCATCAAGGTGTTCTTCACCGAGATCCCCAAGGGCGTCTTTGGTAGCAAGATCGTCGAGCTTAACGAGCATGGCATTCCCGCCCGCGCCGCTTGGCTGCAGTTCGCTATCGTCGTCCCCATCCTGATCATCCCGGCCCTGGGCTCCGGTAATCTCGACGACCTGCTTATGATCGTCACCAACATGACGGCTGCCACCGCTCTGCTCCCGCCGCTGCTGATCCTGCTTGCCTACTTTATGTTACGCAAGAACTTCGACGCTGCTCCCCGTGGCTTTCGCATGGGTTCGCGCACCTTTGGCCTGGTCATTGCTGCATTCCTGCTTGTGGTCTTCTGCTTCGTGCTTATCTGCGGCACCATTCCGCTCGATCAGCCGCTGTGGCTGACGCTGGTCTACAACGTTGGCGGTGTGGTTGTCTTCCTGGGCCTTGCCGTGATGTGGTACAACCGCTACATCAACCGCCTGCGCGAGACCGATCCCGAGGCTGCCGAGAGCGAGCTGCGTCCGTCTGTCCTTGACATGATGGAGTAGAAGCTGGGATTAATCTACGGCTGTGGAATAAATCGATTCCCCTTCCTAAGGAGGGGCCTTACGAGGCCCCTCCTTTTGTGTTTTTGAGCATGGATTTTGGGCCCTGTGGACAAAAATGCCAAATATGAGTACTGTTGCAAAATAAGTGCCATATCTATCGGCCGGTTTTGAGCAAAAATGGACTCAAAATCAATTTATCTAACCCCCTTTAAAGGGCGTTTGACGGCTTTCAACCTCTTCGAATCGCTCAAAGTAGGCAATTTGCTCTCGATTTTGCTGCTACTAAATTGGTGACAGTACTCATATTTGCCACTTTTTGACCACGGGGTATCCAGAGGGGCTCTCGACAAGCATCTAACGCTACAATAACTACCACGTGGCTGGGTTTGCCGGCCGAATGT
>CATVZP010000043.1 GCA_958348565.1 uncultured Collinsella sp.
AGAACTACGTGCCCGATCGCACCATGCCCATCGCCATCATGACGGCCGATGCCGAGAAGGACGGTGACTGGCTCGAGGCCGCCATCCGCAAGGAGGAAGGCTGCGCCGACGTCACCATCATCCGTAGTTCCGTCGGTCCTACCATCGGCTCGCACGTGGGTCCCGGCATGGTGGCTTGCGCGTTTTGGGGCAAGAATCGCGCCGAGAAAGCCTCGCTTTCCGACCGCATCGCGCGTCGTGTGCGCGGTGAGTAGACAGGCGCTGCGGCTGCAAGTGCCCTCAAGTCACGGCCGAAACGCTGGCACCGAGTATTTAACCTGGTAACAACATCCAACCCAAAAGGAAAGGTTTCATGGCAAACAAGCTCTCCGTCGCATTTATCGGCACCGGAATCATGGGTGCCCCCATCGCCGGCCACATCCTGGATGCCGGCTATCCCGTCACGGTCAACAACCGCACCAAGTCCAAGGCTGCTGCGCTTATCGAGCGCGGTGCTGCCTGGGCCGATACGCCGGCCGATGCCGTGGCTAACGCCGATGTCGTCTTTACCATGGTGGGCTATCCCTCCGAGGTCGAGGAGCTCTACCTGGCGGGCGACGGCCTGCTTGCGTGCACCAAGCCGGGCGCGGTCTTGATCGATCTCACCACGAGCTCGCCCGAGCTCGCCCGTGACATTGCCGAGGCCGCCCAGGTTTCTGGTCGCATGGCGTTTGACTGCCCCGTCACCGGCGGCGAGTCGGGCGCTATCGCCGGTACGCTCACGGCTATCGTGGGCGCTACCGAGAACGACATCGCGCCGGTCCGCGATATCCTTGCCACCTTTGCGGCTAACATCTGCTGCTTCGACGGCGCCGGCAAGGGCCAGGCTGCCAAGCTCGCCAACCAGGTGTCGCTGGGCGCCTGCATGGTCGGCATGGCAGACGCCATGGCATTTGCCGAGCTGAGCGGCCTTGACCTGGAGAAGACCCGCCAGATGATCCTGGGTGGTACCGGCAAGTCCGGCGCCATGGAGAGCCTGGCGCCCAAGGCGCTCGACGGCGACTACAAGCCCGGCTTTATGGTCGAGCACTTTATCAAGGACCTGCGCTTGGCGCTCGCCTATGCCGACGACCGCGAGCTTGCGCTGCCCGGTGCCGACGTGGCCTTTACGCTCTACGACATGCTCGACGCCATCGGTGGTGCCAAGCTGGGTACCCAGGCCGTCACGGTCCTCTATAAGGAGGAGGCCGACGCCATCGCCGCCGGTCTGGACTGGTCGCAGTATCGTCCCGAGGAGCATGGCGCTCACGAGGAAGGCTGCGGTTGCGGCGAGCATGGCGACGATCACGAGTGCGGTTGTGGCCACCACCACGACGAGGGCCACGAGTGCTGCGGCGGCCACGGCCATGATGACGGCCACGAGTGCTGCTGCGGCCACCATCACGGGGAGTAGCGCCCATGAGCTGGACGTTCGTGGTGCTTGCGCTGGTGCTCTTTCTCTTTGCGATCTACATTGGCTTTTTGTGCGGCCAGTGGGCGTGCGAAAAGCGTGTCATCACCAAGCGCGACTACTGGATTGCCAACTTTGCGGGAGCGGCGGCAGTCGTCCTGCTGACCTGGGTGTTCTCACTGTTCCCGCTGGTGCAGTTTGCGCCGATCGGCTGGCTCGGCGGCTTTATCGCCGGCCTTAAGATGAGCTTTGGCGAGTCCGTCGGTCCGTGGCGCAAGCACGACGAGGTCTTTAACGTCAACAAGGCTCATCGCGCCGCCGCCGACGCGGGCGACGCCGAGGAACGCCGCCGTGCGCGTCGCAATGGCGCGGCCGACCGACAGCTCATCTCGGTCACCGATGACAGCAAGGGTGCTGGCAAGCACGCTAAGAAATAGTAAGAAGAGGTAACTATGGCAGAAAACAAAGACGAACAGCTCACCGACGAGGAGCTGGCACAGCTTCAGCTGGCAGAGGAGAACGAGAACGCCGTCGACCGTCTGGTCAAGGAGCTCGGCTGCCCCACGCGCCGCATCCGCCAGTTTGCCGCCCGCGTGTTGCATCTGCTGGCCGAGCGCGATCCGCAGCGCGTCGTGCCCTGCGTGCCCGCGCTGATCGAGGCGCTCGACCGCCCCGAGGCGCAGACCCGCTGGGAGGCCCTCGATGCCCTGACGGCGCTCGCCACCACCTGCCCCGAGCAGCTGGGCGATGCCTTTGAGGGCGCCGAGACTGCACTGTTCGACGAGATCTCCTCCACGCTGCGCTATGCCGCCTTCCGCCTGCTGTGCGTGTGGGGTGCCACGAGCGTCGAGCGTTCGCGCGAGGCTTGGCCCATCCTGGATGAGGCCATCCAGTGCTACCACGGCGACCTTGAGTATCGTGACATGCTCGGTTGCCTGTACGAGTTTTGCCAGGGCGAGATCGACGCCGAGGTTGCCGAGAAGCTCGCGCTGCGCCTTAAGTTCGATGCCGAGAACGGCAAGGGCAGCTATCTCAAGGCCCGTTCGAGCGAGATTTGCGAAATGCTTGTTAAACGTTTTGGCCTGGATCTCTCCAAAAAGAAGAAGCGTGCTAGCGTTAAAAAATCTGATGACGCCGAAGACGAGGAGTAACAGATTATGGCGCACGATGTAGTCCTGATTCCCGGTGACGGTATCGGTCCCGAGATTACGCAGGCCATGCGCCGCGTGGTCGAGGCTGCCAGTGTCCAGATCAATTGGAACGTCCAGGAGGCCGGTGCCGGCGTCATGGACGAGTTTGGCACGCCGCTGCCCCAGCACGTGCTCGATGCGGTCGCCGAGACCAAGGTTGCTATCAAGGGCCCCATCACCACGCCGGTCGGCACGGGTTTCCGCAGCGTTAACGTCGCCCTGCGCAAGCATTTTGACCTGTACGCCTGCGTGCGCCCCTGCCTGTCGCAGCCGGGCGACGGCTCGCGCTTCCGCGACGTCGACCTGGTTATCGTGCGCGAGAACACCGAGGACCTCTATGCCGGCATCGAGTTCGATGAGGGCGCTGCCGAGGTCGAGGAGCTCTCGCAGCTCGTCGAGCGCTCGGGCCAGAAGACCTTCGCCGCGGATTCCGCCATCTCAATCAAGCCGATTTCCATCGCCAAGAGCCGCCGCATTGTGGAGTACGCTTTTGAGTACGCCCGCCGCTGCGGCCGCAAAAAGGTGACGGCCGTGCATAAGGCCAACATCATGAAGGCGACCGATGGCCTGTTCCTGCGCGTTGCGCGCGAGGTGGCCGCCAACTATCCCGATATCGAGTTCAACGACAAGATTGTCGACGCCACCTGCATGGGCCTGGTCCAGAACCCCAACGACTTCGATGTCCTGGTGCTGCCCAACCTGTACGGTGACATTGTGAGCGACCTGTGCGCCGGTCTGGTAGGTGGACTGGGTATGGCTCCGGGTTCCAACATCGGTGCCGACTGCGCCATCTTCGAGGCGACGCACGGCTCCGCGCCCGATATCGCTGGCCAGGATATCGCTAACCCCACGGCCGAGATTCTGTCCGCGGCTATGATGCTCGATCACCTGGGCGAGAACGACGCGGCCAATCGCATTCGCGCCGCCGTTTCTGCCACGCTCGACGAGGGTGAGCAGGTTACCGGCGACGTTCGTCGTGCCCAGACCGGCTCCGTTGAGGGCGCTGTGGGCACGCAGGCCTTTGCCGATGCCGTTATCGCGCACCTGGCCTAAGGCATGCAGACTGCAAACGCCTAAATAGTACTTAAGTGTTTGCGTATAACCTGAGAATCAATACGCCCGGCGCTTTGTCGGGCGTATTCTATTGCGGACTATGTTTCCTAACAAGGAGTAACTGATATGGGTCTGATTCAAAAGAAGGACGAGAAGGACGAGATCGACGGCATCCAGATCATCGAGCGCGGCGAAGGCCCCGACGGTGACGAGAACGAGAAGATCGATCTAGTCGCCGGTACGTCTGCCGAGCACATTGCCGCCGGTACGACGGCCAAGGAGGAGGACGCCCGACTAGAGGCTCAGATTGCCGCGGATGCCGCTGACGAGAATCTGATGCCCGAGGAACAGGACGAGGACGACGACTCCGACGTGGACGACCACGCTTGCAAGCACAAGAAGACGATGATTGCCGCCTTTGTGGTCGCCGTCGTGATTGCTGCCGTGGTCGGCTTCTTTATCGGCAACGGTGGTTTTGGCGGCAAAGGCGTCGGCTCGGCGACCCTCACCGAGGACCAGCTCGATTCGACCGTGGCAAGCTATAGCTACAACGGCAAGAAGAGCGACATCACCGCGCGTGAGGCCATCGAGAGCCAGTACAGCCTCGACACCGTCAAGGACGATGACGGCAACTACACCGCTCCGTCTGCCGACGTTATCCTGTCCTACGTGCGCAACCAGATTCTGCTGGACGCTGCCGAGGACGAGGGCATTACCGTCTCTTCCAAGGAAATGAAGCAGTACGCCGAGGATTCCATCGGCACCTCCGACTACAAGACCATGGCCACGCAGTATGGCGTGTCCAAGGATCAGGCCAAGCAGATCGTCCGCCAGTCCGCGACGCTGCAGAAGCTCTACAAGAAGAAGGTTGGCGATAGCTCCGCAAGCATGCCGACCGCCCCGACCGAGCCTGCTGACGGCAACGAGGAGACCGCGAGCAAGGACTACGCCGACTACATCATCAACCTTGCCGGCGACGAGTGGGATAGCGAGAAGGGCACTTGGAAGGACGCCGATAGCACCTATGCCAAGGCCTTTGCCGACGATGCCTTTACGGCCGATAGCGCTACCTATAAGCAGGTCATGACCGCCTATTACACCGCCTACCAGCAGTATTCCTCGCAGGCTTCGAGCGCCAGCTCCAAGTGGACCGAGTACGCCAACGGCCTCTACGCCAAGGCCAATATCAGCATCTACGGCCTGTTTGCGTAAAGATTGCCTGAGCCTTCGAGTACGAAGCCGATATATCTGATTGAGCCCGCTAGAACGAACGCCGTTCTAGCGGGCTTTTGCGTTGTAAGAAAGGGCGGGGAAGAGAGTGGTAGGGGAGGGGTTTATATACAAATTCTTGAAGACTTTATTCATATAAAGTGAAAACGATTTCGGCTAAACTGGTAGTAACAATGTGGTACCACTGTTCATCTGGTAGTAACCAATTTTGAGACGAAATCGAATGGAAATTGCTAAGAATTAGTTTGGTAATGAAAGAAACGCACCATGTCTACCTGCGTAAATTACCGTTTACGGGCCAAAAAAAAACCGTTTGGCAACGATATAGTAATTTGAACGAAATGTGGTGAACGTTTGAATTGAGTGTGTGCTACCGTACATACCAGCAACCCCAAATAGGGACTGGGTTGTCTAAGTTTGCGCATCAATGCCGGCAAGCGGAGAAGCCGGTATGCACAAGGCGCGGACATGGAACTCGTTGGTGAACAACGAAAGAAAGGTTGGAGGAGATACCATATGATGAAGTACCTCCAGAAGCTCGGCAAAGCGCTGATGCTTCCCGTCGCGGCGCTTCCCGTCGCAGGTATTCTTATGGGCGTGGGCTACCTGCTCGCTCCCGCAGTCATGGGTGCTGCCGGTGACACTACCGGTTTTGCCTATACCGCCGGTTTCCTGCTCATCAAGGCAGGCGGCGCTCTTATCGATAACATGGCCTGGCTGTTCGCAGTCGGCGCCGCTGTCGGCCTTGCCGACGATCACGATGGCACCGCTGGCCTCGCTGGCCTCGTCGCCTTCCTGATGATCCAGCAGCTCCTGAACCCCGCTGTTGTTGGCACCATTCGTGGTATGGACGCCGATGCTCAGACCGCTTGGCTTGCCACGACCGAGGGCATCGCGTTCTCCAAGATCGCTGGTAACTCCTTCATCGGCATCCTGTCCGCCGTCATCGGTGGCACTTGCTACAACAAGTTCAAGGACACCCGTCTTCCCGACTGGCTGGCCTTCTTCTCCGGCAAGCGTTGCGTCGCCATCATGACCGCCGTCATCTGCATCGTCGTCTCTGTCGTCCTGCTCTTTGCTTGGCCGCTCATCTTCGGTGCTCTTGTTGCTCTTGGTGAGGGTATCGCCGCCATGGGTGGTATCGGCGCTGGCATCTACGCCTTCCTTAACCGCCTGCTCATCCCGACTGGTCTGCACCACGCACTCAACAACGTGTTCTGGTTCGACACCATCGGCCTGGGCGACCTGACCCACTTCTGGGCTGGCGAGACCTCCGCTGACGTCAAGTGGAGCCTCGGTATGTACATGTCCGGCTTCTTCCCCTGCATGATGTTCGGTATCCCGGGTGCTGCCCTGGCTATGGTTCAGACCGCTAAGAACAAGAAGGCTGCTATCGGCCTGGTTGTCTCCGCTGCTATCTGCGCCTTCGTCTGCGGCGTCACCGAGCCCTTCGAGTTCGGCTTCATGTTCCTGTGCTTCCCGCTCTACGTCGTGTACGCTGCTCTGTACGGCATCTTCACCATCGTCACCTACTATGTTGGTTTCCGTGCTGGCTTCTGCTTCTCCGCTGGTGCTACCGACCTCCTGTTCTCCTCTAGCCTCCCGGCTGCCGCCAACACTTGGATGATCATCCCGCTGGGCATCGCTGCCTTCGTGGTCTTCTACCTCGTGTTCCGCTTCGCCATCACCAAGTTCAACCTCATGACCCCTGGTCGCGAGGATGAGGATGTCGAGGAGACCTCCGCTTCCGCCGCTGCTGGCGACGACAAGTTCGCCGCTCTGGCCGCCGCTGTTCTTGCTGCCGTCGGTGGCAAGGAGAACGTCAAGACCGTTGACTGCTGCGCTACTCGCCTGCGCTTCGAGCTTGGCGATTCCGCTCTGGTCGACGAGGCTGCCTGCAAGAAGGCCGGCGCTCTGGGTGTCATGAAGATGGACAAGGGTGCTACCCAGGTCATCATCGGCACGCAGGTCCAGGCTGTTGCCGAGGAGCTCAAGAAGCTTCTCTAAGCCTTAAAGACGTATCTGTCTTACAAAGGGTCGTCCCGCTCCGCGGGGGCGGCCCTTTTTGCTACCTCGATACTTGATGTAGTGGTGTAATTGGTATTACGGCGCACAGGCTATCAACCGGCAAACAATATCGAAATGTGCGGGTTGACCTGCTGTTATTCCATTAAAACTGCTATAGTACGTGGTGTCTGGTTACAACCAATTTCGAGTCATTTATCCGGCAGGTATCATTATGGCAATGGGAGCGCGCAAACAACCTCTGTACGATCAGCTCGTTGATCTACTGACCGATAAAATCGATCACGAACTTCGGCCCGGCGACTATTTGCCGTCCGAGCGTGACCTGTCGGAACGCTACGGACTCTCGCGTACGACGGTTCGCCTTGCCCTGCAGGAGCTTGAACGCCTGGGCCTGGTGGTTCGTCAGCGCGGCCGTGGAACCATGGTGTGCGACCGCTCTCTGCAAACGGCAAACCTCACGCAGACCTATAGCTTTACCGAGCAGATGAAGGCGATCGGCCGTGTGCCCAAGACGACGATTCTTGAGTTTACCGAGGTCGAGGCTGACAAGAATATTGCCGTAGAGATGAACGCGCGCCTAGGCGAGCGTCTGTACAAGATCAAGCGCCTGCGTATTGCCGATGGTGTGCCGCTGATGATTGAGTGTACATATCTGCCGAGTCGCAAGTTCTTTGCGCTTAAGCGCCCCATGATCGAGAACAAATCGCTGTACGACATGATCGAGCAGGACTTTCACGAGAAAGTTCGCGTGGCAGAGGAGGAATTCTACGCGAGTATTGCCCGCCATTCCGACGCTCGTTTGCTCGAGATTGCCGAAGGCGCACCGGTCCTGGATTTGATTCGTACCACATATGACATGAACAACGAGGTTATCGAGTATACGCGTTCGGTTGCGCGCGCCGACCAGTTTAAATACAAGGTCTACCACAACCGCGCAGTCTAGAGTTATTGGGTATAAACGGCTTGGTGTGTTTTGCGGCGGGTGCAAAATGTGCCAAGCGGTAGAAGGCAACGAACAATCGCTCGAATTAACAATGCAGTGGTTTTTGATCCGCCCTAAAACGCACTGCGGGTACGGGAGCATAGATGAGCACGTATGCTATCAAGGCCGACAAGTTCTTTTTGCCGGCGGGGCCGCAGCTGGGCGGCTACCTCATGGTCGAAGATGGCGTCTTTGGCGCTTGGCAGGCCGATGAGCCCGCTTGTGAGATCAAAGATTATTCGGGTACATGGATTGCGCCGGGCATGGTGGACACTCACATTCATGGCTTCTATAACCATGCCACGACCGATAACGATGCCGAGGGTATCAACATCAGCTCGACCGAGCTCGCTCGTCGTGGTACCACCAGCTGGTTGCCTACGACCTTTACCGACGGTGTGGAGCAGATCAAGGACGCCTGCGCTGCCATTGCACAGGCTGACGAAGAGCGCGGACCTGAGTTCTGCGGTGCTCGTATTCAGGGCATCTACCTGGAGGGTCCGTTCTTTACCATGAAGCATGTGGGTGCCCAGAACCCTGCTTATCTGATCGATCCGTCCGAGAAAGTTTTTGACGAGTGGCAGGAGGCCGCCGGCGGTCGAATCGTCAAGAGCGCCATGGCGGCCGAGCGTGACGGCGCCGCCGCTTACGCCGCGGCTCTGAGCGCAAAGGGCGTCGTGACCTGCATTGGCCACTCCGATGCCACCTATGATGAGTGTGCTGCCGCCATCAATGCTGGCGCCAGCTGCTTTACGCATACCTACAACGGCCAGCGCGGTCTGCACCATCGCGAGCCCGGTGTTGTGGGCGCTGCTATGACCACGCCCAACACCTATGCCGAGATCATTTGCGACGGCAAGCATGTGAATCCTGCTGCTATCAAGGCCCTGCTGCAGGCCAAGGGCTGGCAGCACACAGTGCTGATCACCGATTGCCTGGGTTGTGGCGGCATGCCCGAGGGCAAGTACACCAGCGGTGGCATGGATGTCATTATGAAGGACAACCTTTGCTGGCTTGCCGATGGCTCTGCCATCGCCGGCTCGGTGCTCACGCTCGCACAGGGCGTCAAGAACATCGTCGACTGGGGTCTTGCGAGCGCCGATATCGCAATTCGCATGGCGACCGAAGTGCCCGCGCGCTCTGCTCACGTTGAGGATAAATGTGGCAGCATTATGCCTGGCCGCGATGCCGATTTTGTCGTGTTCAATCCCGACCTTACCCTGGTCGAGACGTATGTGGGTGGCAACAGCGTCGGTAACGCGTTTACCGAGTAGCCGCCAAAGAAGCGATCCGAAAGGGGATTTAGATGATTTACGGTGCATTGGGCGATATCGAGGAGTATCGCGGAATGCTCAAGGGCCTCGACGTGCTGATCGATTGGCTCGAGGAGAACGATCCGGCGGAGCTCGAGGTCGGCAGCCATCCGATTCTGGGCGACAAGGTCTTTGCGAACGTCATGGCTCCTACGACGCGTCCCGAGGCCGAGGCTCACTACGAGACGCATCAGCGCTATCACGACTTGCAGATTGACGTCGAGGGTCGTGAGGCCTTTAAGGTTGCCACGGGCAGCCTGACGCTGGTCCAGGAGTTTGACGAGAAGGACGACTACGACCTGGTCGATTCCGACGCTTCGATCGCCGGCGATCTTGCTGACGACAAGTTTGCACTGTTCGTTGCCGGCGAGCCTCACATGCCCACGCTCGAGTTCCCGGGCGATGGCGCGCAGCCGGTCAAGAAGATCTGCTTTAAGCTGCTTGCAGACGCTTACTGGGAGGAGTAGCGAACTGCTCGGCTGAGCTGTTCGCCTGATGGCGTGATTTCCCTAGGGAAATCACGCCACGACCCCGCCAAGCGTGTTTCCCCTAGGGGAATCACGTTTGGCGGGGTTTTATGTTTATGAATAGGGGAACTGAAGCCGTGACGATGCGTGGGTTGGCGCACGCGCACTCAAATCGGCAACAACAAAGTAGATAAGCATTTGAAGAAATGCGATTGAAACATAATGTAACTAGTATGAAATAGTGGATAGCTGGTACATACCACCTTTCAAATATAGAATCGTTAGAAATCTATAGTTAAAAAGTAATTTACCAGCGGGTTTATATTTTGTTCATTAAAGCCGTTCATCGCCATTTCGCTACCGTTTACGGACCACTTCAGATTCTGTCTACATAATTGCGTTAATGCGTCCATAATAGACAAGGCGTTTAGCCGAGGGCCGAGGAACTGGCATCCGCGTCGTAGAGCACGAAGATCGGGAGTAGCATGCATTCGTTTAAGATCACCAATCAATTCCTACTTGATGATGAGCCGTTCACCATCTTGTCGGGGGCGATTCACTATATGCGTGTTCATCCGAGCGACTGGCACCACTCGCTCTATAACCTTAAGGCTCTTGGGTTTAATACGGTCGAAACGTATGTACCGTGGAATCTTCATGAGCCAAAGCCTGGCGTCTTCGATTTTTCTGGCTCAATCGATTTGGCGGCATTTCTTGATGAGGCAGCATCGCTCGGTCTGTATGCAATTGTTCGGCCCTCTCCGTTTATTTGTGCAGAATGGGAATTTGGCGGCATGCCAGCATGGCTGCTGCGCGAACATGATATGAGGCCGCGTAGCAGCGACCCCAAATTTCTTGCTCACGTTGCGCAGTACTACGACCATCTCATGCCGATACTCGTCTCGCGTCAGATTGACAAGGGCGGAAATATCATCATGATGCAGGTTGAAAACGAGTATGGATCATATTGCGAGGATAAGGACTATCTTCGCGCGATTCGTCGCCTTATGGTCGAGCGTGGGGTTTCCGTGCCCCTTTGTACTTCCGATGGCCCGTGGCGTGGGTGCCTTCGTGCCGGTACGCTCATTGACGATGATGTGTTGTGCACCGGCAACTTTGGTTCTCATGCAAAGGAGAACTTTGAGGCTCTTTCTGCTTTTCACAAGGAACATGGAAAACAATGGCCTCTTATGTGCATGGAATTGTGGGACGGCTGGTTCAATCGCTATGGGGAGAACGTCATCAGACGCGATCCCGAAGATCTTGCCTCTTGCGTTCGCGAGGTGCTCGAGCTTGGAGGATCTTTAAACCTCTACATGTTTCATGGAGGCACCAACTTTGGATTTATGAACGGATGTTCTGCACGCCATACGCATGACCTGCACCAGGTGACATCATATGACTACGATGCTCCATTGGACGAACAGGGCAACCCGACCGAGAAATACTTCGCAATTCAAAGGACAGTTCACGAGCTGTATCCCGATATCGCGCAAAGCAAGCCGTTAACAAAAAAGACGTTTTCCATGCCCGATATTTCGGTGAGTGAGCGCGTAAGTCTCTTTAATGTGCTCGATATTCTTTCGGAGCCGATTGAAGCCCAATATCCTATGCCCATGGAAGAGATGGGTCAGTCGTATGGATATACGTTATATACCACGACTGTCGAGCGTGACCGTGCAGATGAAGAGCGTATTCGGGTTATTGACGCCCGCGACCGTGCACAGGTGTTTGTGAACGGTGACAAAGTGGCGACGCAGTATCAGGAGCACATTGGGGAAGATATTCACTGCGTTCTTCCCTGTGAACAAAACCGCCTGGATGTTCTGACCGAGGATATGGGTCGCGTCAATTATGGTCACAAATTGCTCGCTGATACGCAGCATAAGGGCATTAGGACAGGAGTTTGCGTTGATCTTCACTTTGTTACCGGTTGGGAGATGCGTTGTCTGCCACTCGATAACATCGATAATCTTGATTATTCCGCCGGCTGGGTAGAGGGGCAACCTTCCTTTTACCGCGCAAAGTTTGATATATCTGAGCCGGCTGATACCTTTATCGACACTACGGGTTTTGGAAAGGGTGTGGCATTCGTAAACGGAACGAATGTCGGACGTTTTTGGGATAAGGGTCCCATCATGACGCTCTATGTTCCGCACGGTTTATTGCACCCTGGTACCAATGAGCTCGTTATGTTCGAAACAGAGGGCGTGTATGATGCGAAAATCTCCCTTCGCTCTGAGCCCGTTATCCGTACACTTGAACAAGAAGGAGTTGAGTAGAAATGATTGTAGGCGCACGAGTCGACTTTCGCTTGATTCACGGACAGGTGGCAAACCTCTGGTCTAACGCCCGTCAGGTAAGCCGCTTCATGGTAGTTGACGACGAGGTATCGCAAGATGCTACCCAAAAGCAGGTTCTTCGCATGGCTTGCCCGGCAACTGTGAAGTTGTCCGTGCTTCCTGTCGACAAGGCCGCTGCCAACATCACTGCTGGCAAATATGATGCGCAACGTCTCTTTATTGTTGCGAAAAAGCCTGAGGTCTACGTTCGACTTTTGGAGCAAGGTGTTAAGCTTGAGCAGCTCATCGTCGGTAATATGACGACAATGGAGCCGGTCAAGAAGCTGTCTCGCAACATTAGTTGCGACCAGGGGGACCTTGATGCATTTGCCAAACTCAAGGCCGATAATCTTCCTATTGTCATTCAGCTGACGCCGCAGGATAACCCAGAGGCTCTCACGCTCTAGTCGAATTAACGCTAGGCCGTGAAGGGGGATGCACGGTTTATATAAGCGTATTGGTATTGTAGAAACTGTTACACCTTAAATAAGGAGTTTACCATGATTGCTTGGTGGCAGATTCTTCTGTTAACCCTGTATGCGGGTTATCAGATTCTGGATGAGCTGAACTGGTACACCTGTGCCGGCTCAGCCGTCTTCTCCGGTATGATTACCGGTTTGATTATGGGTGACCTACAGACTGGCCTGTTTATCGGCGGCAGCATGCAGCTCACCGTCCTGGGCGTTGGTACCTTTGGCGGCGCCTCTCGTATCGATGCCAACTCCGGCACTCTGGTCGCCACGGCCTTTGCCGTGGGCGCGGGCATGAATCCCGAGACGGCTCTTGCCGCTATCGGCGTACCTGTCGCTGCCATTCTCGTTTACACCGATATCGCCGGTCGTTTCGCCAACACGTTCTTCGGTCACATGTGCGATGCCGATATCGAGAAGATGAACTGGGGCGCCTACAACGTACACTACTTGCTCGGTGCCGTTTCCTGGATGTTGTCCCGCATGATTCCGGTCTTCCTGGCTCTCGCATTTGGCCAGGGCTTGGTCGAGGGCATCACCACCGCCCTTAACGGCGACTTGAAGTGGCTGGGTGACGGTCTGTCTGTTGCTGGCGGTGCCTTGCCCGCCGTTGGCTTCGCCATCCTGCTCCGTTACCTGCCGGTCAAAAAGCACGTCGCCTACCTGCTGCTCGGCTTTGTAGTCGCCGCCCTGTTTGGTACGGCCTTCACGAGCATCATGAACCTCAACGCCAACATCGTCGCTGTGAACGGTGCGCTTGGTAAGGGCGCCGTGGATATGGTCGGTATGTTCAATAACATGTCGATGCTGGCGATCGCTATTATTGGCTTTGCTCTGTCTTTGCTGTACTACAAGAACAACCAGCGTCCCGTCGCTGCTGCTGGCGCTGCGGAGGGAGACGACGACGATGAGCTCTAATGAGAAACTCGCCAATGGCACCACTGGCTACAAGATTACCAAGGACGACCTTGCGCAGATCAACCGTCGTAACCTGCTTGGTTTCCAGGATGGTTGGAACTACGAGCGCATGCAACACTCTGGTTATCTCTGGATTATCCTGCCCACGCTGCGCAAGCTGTACGGTGACGGCACGCCGGAGCTAAAAGAAGCCTGCCGCGCCCAGTGCGCACCGTTCTTCAACACCTCAAACTTCCTCAACACGATCATCACCGGTATCGATTTGGCGATTGAGGAAGAGGAGGGCATTGAGGGCCTCGAGGCTGTTGCCGGTCTCAAGACTGGTCTCATGGGACCGCTGGCTTCCATCGGCGATTCCATCTTCGGTTCGCTGCTCCCGACCATTTTTGGCGCCCTGGCTGCCAATATGGCCATGAACGGCAACCCCTTGGGTATCTTCATCTGGGTCGCCGTTAACATCCTTGTTGACTGGTTCCGCTGCAAGCAGACCCACATGGCCTATGAGCAGGGTATGAAGCTCGTCACCACCATGAGCGACCGCCTGAACGCGTTGACCGACGCGGCCTCCGTAATGGGTGTCTTTATGGTCGGTGCCCTGGTCGCAACCAATGTCGGTATCGTTATTGCGGCGAAGCCTGTTATCGGCGGCGTTACCGTTGACTTGCAGAACATCTGCAATATGATTTGCCCCAAGCTGGTTCCTGCCGCACTCGTCGGCTTCGTATACTGGCTCCTCGGTAAGAAGGGCATGACCTCGACGAAGGCCATCTTTATCGTCTTGGTTCTGTCCATTGCCTTGGGTGCATTCGGTATCATTTGCAAGGGCTAAATACCCCATATTGTCACGGCATTTGAGCCTCAATTGAGACGTGGCGCACACCTCCAAGGCGACTTTATCGCCATATCCCCTGGAGTGTGCGCCTCTTTTGTTTTGTCGGGCACCGTTGTTCATAGGCGGTTATGCAGTCATCGTGTTCGATTAATTCCTTAAGGCTGCCTTGAAGGGAATATAGTGCAATGCCATTTTGGATCGTCCTGTTCATTTGTGTTGTAGTGGCTTATTTCGCTGTGACCGAAGGAGCGAAAAAATACTTCGATATGAAATTGCAGGTATTGTTTAACTTGGGCTTATACCAAGATTGCATAGACCTGCTCGATCGCAAACTTGCGCGTATAGTAATGTCTACGTATAAGCAGTATTACCTGCGTTTCACGATCTATGAAGCTGCTGATATGGACGCATATGCAGATCGAATGCTTGACCACTTGCTGGAGATGTCGTGCAGCGATAAACAACGTCGACAGCTTGCGGTTCGCGCCTTTAATTTCTATATCAAGACGGGTGACCGGAAGCGGGCGGCGTCCATGTTGGAAGAGATGCGCCCCATCGTGTCGAAGGGCATTTTGGCGGACAGTCAATTGACCTACGACATAGTCTTTTGCCGTCGGCATGATAAGATCGATGAGATGGAAGCTATGCTGGATACGAACGACCTTGGGTTACGTGGAAAGCTCTATCTGCTGCTTTCATATCAATATGAGAGCAGCGGGAACAAGGGCGAAGCACGTAGATATCGCAACCTTGAAAAGCAGCTTAGAGACGCTCACAGACCTCCCGCGATAAAACAAAATACTCACTAAACTTTAATGATGCAGTGGTCGTAAGAGCCCTTTTGAGGGGTTCTTTGGCTAGAGAAAGCGAACGGTAGAAAGGTAGATAGAATGATTGGATTTGTACTAACTGGTCACGGTCAGTTTGCACCTGGTTTGAAAAGCGCTGTGGATATGGTCGCCGGCGAACAGCCTAATTTTGAGGTAGTTCCTTTTGCGGGCTCGGAGGCGGTTACTTTTGGTGATGATTTGCGAACCTGCATTGCCAAGATGCGTCAAGCTTGTGATGGCGTATTGGTGTTTGTTGATTTGCTTGGCGGTACTCCGTTCAATCAAGCTATCCCAATGACGACTGAGCTCGATAACGTGACCGTTGTCACCGGAACAAATCTACCTATGTTGGTGGAGCTCGTTATGACGCGTGCGTTTGGAGACCCAACGCTTGATGAACTTGCCGAACGCGCACGGGTCGTTGGTCGTGAGGGAGTCGATCTCAAGAAACTCGAGAGTGCTGACATTGATGAAGACGATGAGATGTAGTGTCGCTATTAGCCCATTTATGGGACATGTTGGTGCGTTACCTGAAGGCTGAAGCATTGGTCAATTGCTCATTACGTGGAGAATATCATGACGTGCAAGAGGCACAGACAACCGCTATATGACCAGCTCGTAGATATTCTGATCGAAAAAATTGATCATGAATATCAGCCAGGTGATTTGATTCCGTCCGAACGTGAGCTTGCCGAACGTTTCGGGCTTTCGCGGTCGACTGTCCGGCTTGCAATTCAGGAACTTGAGTATCTTGGTCGGATTGTGCGAAAACAAGGTCGCGGTACGTTTGTTGCCGATCGACTAGCTCAAGCAACAAATCTTACCCAATCGTACAGTTTTACTGAACAGATGAAAGCGATGGGCCGGCTGCCAGAAACAACCATCTTAGAGTTCTGTGAAATGGAAGCAGATAAAACGCTCTCGATGCAAATGGGGATTCATTTGGGTGAAAAGGTATTAAAACTCAAACGTTTACGAATGGCAGATGGTATTCCTATGATGGTTGAGCGTAGCTATCTTCCAGCAAGGCTCTTTATTTCACTCAAGCGTCCTCTACTCGAACAGAAGCCCCTTTACGATGTCATTGAGCAGGATTATCAGCAGAAAATTCGAGTAGCGGATGAGGAGTTCTCTGCGGGTATAGCACGTCCATGTGACGCTCGGCTTCTAGGTATTGGTGAGGGTGCGCCAGTTCTGGACATAGTCCGAACTACTCACAACACCCAAAATGATGTTGTCGAGTTCACGCTTTCGGTGGCTCGCGCGGACAAGTTCAAGTACAGAATCTCTCACTATCGAGATACTGTGTGATCGGATACGAGTGCTAACGAAAGAAAAACAGCCTATGACTACTACTCGATTTGACTTTTCAGGTTGAGTCTTTGTATATCAGACAATTTAGTAAAGAAAGAGGTATTAGAAATGTTCGAGAAGAGTGTCGAGGAGCTCACCGAGCTCGGCGCC
>CATVZP010000044.1 GCA_958348565.1 uncultured Collinsella sp.
GCGACCGCGCCGGGCACCTCATTGCCAAGGTGGTCGAGGCTGTCGACTACCGCATCCCCTTTATCCCCGACGACGCCCAGGCAGAGCAAGAAGAAGCTGCAGCCGAGAACATGCTCCGCGAGGCAGCCGCGCTCGATCCGGCCAACTGGGATGCCCAGCGCATGCTGACGGCGCTCACCGCCGAATCCAACGAGGAATACGTACAGTATCTGGTGTCCAAGTGCGACGAGGTGGAGCACGATCTGGCGCTCAAGATTGCCTCGGCGCAGGACCCCTACGAGCGTGAGGCCGCAGGCGACCTGACCCGCCGTCCCTACCTGCGCTGGCTTGCCGCCTTGGCATCGCGCGCGCTCATTAGCGGCCGCTACCGCATGTCGCTGGATGCCGCGAATCGCAGCCTGGACTTTGCGCCCAACGACCCCGCCGGCGTCCGCCATACCGCGATGCTTGCCATGGCAAAGCTCGAATACCCTGCCGAGGAGCTCAAGCGTTTTCGTTCCGCCCACTCCGTGTCCTATCTTGCCAACACGCCGCTGCGCCGCCGTCCCAAGGACGCAGAGCGCGACCTGGACCCGTGGACGCTCATCGCGCTGATGAGCACTGCTTGGCGCGAGCTGGATTACGAGGGCGCCGAGCACTACCTGCGCATCCTGGTGCGCTCATGCCCGCACGCGGCCGAGGCGCTCTACTTCCAAACCGAGTTTCCCGATGGCGTCTATGCCCGCGTCAACGTAGGTCCGGGCTCCACCGATGAGCTTGTCCTTGCCCTGTCCGAGGCGACGCCGGTGCTGCAGGAGGGCCTAGGCGCGCCCGACAACGCCAGCTTTGCCGCCTGGGTCGCCACCAACGACATCGTGCGCTCCCAGATCGACGAACGAATCCTGCGCGCGGCCGAACAGGGATTGCCGTTTAAGGGAGGAGACCTCTAATGGATCCGAGCGTCTACATCCCCGCCTATCTGGAGCGCACCTATCTGGCATCGCACCCCGAACTCACCGATGCAGCACGCGAGCTTGTCCATAACGACATCAGCGCAAACCCTCAAAAGTATGCGCAGACCGAGCATGCCCAAGCGCTGCTGTCCTATGCCGGCGTTCATCGTCATTTGCTTGACGAGCTTCGCCGCATCGAGGACATGGGCAGCGACGAGGAGTTTGAGCAGACGCGCAACCGCCTGTTCGACGACATGCGCGATGAGCTGCTCAAGATTGTTCGCGTCGATGCGCATGTCCTCGATGCCCAGCTGCTCGCCATCATCCTGGCCGACACGCCCGTCGATGCCTGCCTGGGCGACCTGATGAAGCTCGAGGCGAGTACGGCCGACTACCTGCAACGGAGCGTGCCCGGGTTTGATATGGAGGCCCCGCACTACTGGGCCAATAATGTTTTGGCCGACGGTGTCACCGCAGCAGACCTTACCGTGAGCGAGCCGGCTCTTATCGGGTGGCTCCACACGCTCGAGGCCATCTCGCAGCTGTGCATGGCGAGCGCTCGTTACCGCGCCGCCGCCAACTACTCTCGCCGTGTTCTTAAGGCGGAGGGCTATCCCACCCGGGCCGCCGGCACCGTGTTGCTTGCCCTCGCCCGCTTGGAAGACCAGGACGGCTTTTTTGCCCTGGCACATCAGCTCGAGGAACAGATAGGGGCGGACGCACTCGAAAACTCTCCTTGGTACCTGCTCGCCCGCACGATTCTGCTGTTCAAAACAAACAAGATGCGCCCGGCGACGCGCGCGCTGCGTGAGTTCGCTAACCGTTGCGAGGGCGGCGCGTTCTTCTTGCTGAACCCCATGTACCAGACGCCGTATCTTCCCTGCCGACCCGAGCCGCGCGACCCCTGGGACCTCTCGCACCAGGCGGTTTGGGAAGCCGACGGCATTATCTCGGACACCCCCGACTTTGCCCCCTGGGCCAATGCCTGCGAAGACGTGTCGCAGCTTGCCCAGGAATTTGCGCGCCGCTACGGCTTTTAGCGACGCGATCGCCCCGACCATGTCGTTTACGTTAGGAACGATTTCATGAACCTCCGCTCATCTCTCGCCTGTACCTCGAGCGATATCGCCCGCTGGGGACTGCGCTCTGTCCTCAAGCGCCAGGGTGGCGTGCTTCCCGGCCGCATCGCCATGAAGATCGACCCCGAGCTGCTAAGCGACCTCGCGAGCCTGGTCG
The DNA here is from genome assembly GCA_958348565.1 of uncultured Collinsella sp. Taxonomy (GTDB): domain Bacteria; phylum Actinomycetota; class Coriobacteriia; order Coriobacteriales; family Coriobacteriaceae; genus Collinsella. Next base: position 2,169 of record CATVZP010000044.1, read on the forward strand.
ACCGCAGCGTGGTGATCACCGGCACCAATGGCAAGACCACCACCTCCAACCTTATCGCCGACGCCGTTGCCGCCAGCGGCGCCACCGTGGTATGCAACCGCGCCGGCAACAATATGGAGCCTGGTGTGGTGGGTGCTCTGCTCGAGGCCCGCGGCGGCCTTAAGCACACCAGCAGCGGCAAGCGCGTGGGCGTTTTTGAGTGCGACGAGCTCTACACCGTACGCGTTCTGCCCAAGCTCAAGCCGACGTACTTTGTGCTGCTCAACCTGTTCCGCGACCAGCTAGACCGCTACGGCGAGATCGACCATACCCAAGACGTCATCGCCCATGCGTTGGAGCTCTCTCCGGCAACAACGCTCATCTACAACGCAGACGACCCGCTGTGTGCCGCAATCGCCGCGCGCGTTCCCAATGCAAGCATCGCCTTTGGCATCGACGGCGCCACCAACACCGAGTCCGACCGCATTAGCGACTCGCGTTTTTGCTCACAGTGCAACGCACCGTTGGAGTACGACTATGTGCAGTACGGACAGCTTGGCGCATACCATTGCCCCTCGTGCGGCTGGGCCCGCCCTGGGCTTGTCCGTCGCGTGACGGGCGTGGAGCTCGGCTGCGACGGCTACGGCTTTGACCTGAACTTTGGACCCGATATCGACGCACCCGCAACGCACATCGCCACGCGCTACAACGGCCTGTACATGGTCTACAACGTAGCCGCAGCCTTCTTTGCGGCGCACGAGCTGGGCGTGAACAGCGCACGCCTGCAGCCCACGCTCGACGCCTACGTGCCAGCAGGTGGTCGCATGGGCCGTTGGAACATCGCCGGCCGAACCGTCGAGGCAAACCTGGCCAAGAATCCCGTGGGTTTCGATCGCCAGATTCAGTCCATCAAGACGGCAGGCGGCAGGCTCTGCGCCTTCTTCCTCAACGACAACGATGCCGACGGCCACGATGTATCGTGGATCTACGACGTCGACTTTGAGCGCATCGCCGACACGCCGGGTCTTGTCGCCTTTGCCGGAGGCACGCGCGCGCACGACATGCAGGTGCGCCTCAAGTACGCCGGCATCGACGCCGCCATCATCTCGAATATCGAGCAGGCAATCGGCGCCGTGGCAGACGAGGAGGCTGGCGACACTTTCTACGCCGTCGCCAACTACACGGCCTTTCCGCCGCTGGTCAAGGAGCTCGACGGGCTTAAGGATACCGATGCGAGCTCGGTTGCCTCCTGCGCCGTAACACGCGCCGATGGGAGCGCTGTCCCCGTCGGCGTCGCGCCGACCGAGCTTTCGCGCCCGCTGCGCATCGTCTATCTGTACCCCGATGCCCTCAACCTCTACGGCGACGGCGGCAACGTCATCGCTCTCGAGCGCCGCTGCGCCTGGCGCGGCATTCCCGTGCGCGTGGACGAGGTCCGTATGGGCGAGTCGCTCGATCTGCATGATGCCGATATCGTCATGATGGGCGGCGGCTCCGACCGCGATCAGTTGGCTGTGGCACACGAGCTGCTCGCTCAAAAAGACAAGGTTGCGGCCTATGTTGAGGACGGCGGCTCGCTGCTCGCCATCTGCGGCAGCTATCAGCTGCTCGGCCGTTCGTACTATATGGGCGAAAATCGCATTGAGGGCATGGGCATCATTGCCGCCGAGACCGTGCGCGGCTCCGACCGTCTGATCGGCAACGTCGCCGTCAAGACCGACCTGGCACCCGAGCCCTTTGTGGGATTCGAGAACCACGGCGGCCGCACTCTGCTCGACGCAGATGCCACGCCGCTTGGAACGTCCGTCGTCACGGGCACCGGCAACAACGGAGACGACGGCTTCGAGGGTCTGATCTACAAGGGCGTCATCGGCACGTACCTGCATGGCCCGGCGCTGCCCAAGAACCCCGAGCTCGCCGACTGGCTCATCGCGCACGCCCTCGAGCGCCGCGGCGATGCACAGGCCACAGCCCTGCTGCCGCTCAAGTCCCTCGACGACACCTACGAGCACGCCGCCCACGACGCCGCCATGAAGCTCCTCCCCTAACGCCCCGCCACCACAAAGGGGACAGCCACCTTTGTGGTGGTTTTGCCCCGTCCCAGCGGTTTGTCTCAATCTGTAACATTTAGACCGTTAAAAGTCGTCTTGCTGTTACAGAATGAGATGTTCGTCCCGACGCCTGCCGTCTGTCTCGATCTGTAACAGATAGAGCCGATTTGCCCGCCCAGATGTTACAGATTGAGATATTTGAAAATCGGAATAGAAGCCTACTCCTTTGTGGTGGTTTTCCAGTTTGCCAACGATATACGCGCCGGCAAAAAAGTCTGCTATACTCTTTCCCGCTGTCCCCATCGTCTAGCGGCCAAGGACGCCACCCTTTCAAGGTGGATATCGCGGGTTCGAATCCCGCTGGGGGCACCATTTGCATTTTGTACGAACCCGTTGGACGTCAAGTCTTGCGGGTTCGTTGTTTTCCACGTCGTAGTTCAAGGTCACTATGCACTCTTCGTCGCTCACGCTCGCCTGGTATACGAACGCCTTCAATAGAGTCGCGTCGTCCAGGGCGGAGCCGCATTGCAGGAAGTCGGCCAGCCGCTCGGGGTCTATCTGATCGTCCCTGATCGCCTCAAGGTCGAGCTTGGCGCGGTCGCGCTGATGCTCAAGCTCCGCTATGCGCTCCTTCGCGCCCGGGGCGATTATGCCCTGTTCGATGGCGTTCAGGATGTTCTTCAGGCCGCGCTCGGCGGCCGAGAGCGATTGGGCGGCCTGCTTGCGCCTCGCCGCCACCTCTGCCCCGTCCGAGCTTTCCGCCACCATGCGGGCTATCCTCAAGGCCTCCTCGCGGTCTTGCAGAAGAGCCCGCAGCGCCTTGACGATCTCGCCCTCAAGCTCCTCGCGCCTGACGGGCTTAACGCATCCGTCGTGGCAGCGGTAGTACTCGTACTTGCGGTTGCCGCGCCCGCGCCCGCTCACGCCTTGCAGGTTGCGCCCGCAGCCCGCGCAGATCGCCTTGCCAGAAAGGGCGAAGTCGCCCCAGCTCTCCGCGCTGCACTCCTTGGCCGCGCGTATGCCCTGTGCCTCCATGAACGTCACCTCGTCGATGATCGCGGGCATGCCGCCCTCTTTGACAACGCCGCCCCACTCGTAGCGCCCCGTGTACTTCCGGTTCTTCACCATCCGCTCGACCATCGAGTAGCCGCACGGGTTTCCCTGCGAGGTCTTGACCCCGCGTGCCGCGAAGTCGCGAGCTATCGAGTTGGTGGTCTCCTTTGCTATGCGCCGCTTGAACGCCTCGCGCACGAAAGCGGCCTCGTCCTCGTCGATCACGTACTCGTCGGCCTCGTTGCTGGCGTAGCCGAACACGCGCACGCCGTTGGTCTTGCACTTGAGCGCGTTGCCCTCCATGCCGCGCCTCGTGCGGATCGCGGTCTTCTTCGACTCGCATGCCGCAAGGCCCTCAAGCAGCTTCTCGTAAATGATGCCCTCGGGCGAATCTGGTATCTGTTCAAGCGCCGAGACGAGCTTCACGCCGTGCTGGGCAAGCTCGCGCTTGTATATGGGCGCGTCGTACTCCCCACGGCTGAAGCGATCCATCATGTACACAAGCACTATGTCGCTCTCACCCGCGTTGGCTACCATGCGCTGGAACTCGGGGCGGTCATCGGTACGACCGCTTATGGCATAGTCGCAGTATTCCGCCACGATGGCGTACCTCTCGCGCTGGCACCACTGGCGGCAGATGCGCAGCTGGTCGTCGATAGAGGCCTCGCGCTGCTTATTGCACGAAAAGCGGGCGTATATCACCGCAGTTTTTGGCATAATTGGAAACGGCCTCCTTTCAGAGGTTCTTTAGGAAAGCCTCGCGGGCAGCGTTGCAGCGCTATGACCCCGTGGGGCTTCTTCTTTTCTATGCGTTGATGCGGCGCACGTTCTCGTATGCGAGCTCCGAGAGCAGCGAGTAGAGACCCTGGACGTCGAAGCCCTTCGGGAACTCAAGCGTCTTGGTCTCCGTCTGCACGCCTTGGACCTTGTAGTACGGGCTTGTGATGTACGCGAACGACAGCTCGGCGTGGTCGAAGCCCATACCGGCCGTCTCAAGGCGCACCCCGACGATGCTTTGGAGGTCGATGGACACGACCGCCGCCTTGGCACCAGTCATGCCCTGGTGGTCGATGAATACGATTCTGCGGTCCGTGAACAGCATCTTGTCACGCACGAGCGCAAAGCAGCGCGTGAACGACTCTCCACGCATGAGATACATGCCATATTGCTGCTGAGCGGATTCGGCTGAAAGCTCAGAGTAGTGCCCCATCACACCCTGCACAACGCCACTAGTGCCTTGACCATTTATGGTTTGCTGGTCACGGTCGATTGCATCTTGTACAGCGCTCTGCGCCTGCGACACAGCTGCATTTGCCATGTCCTTCATCATATCTTTCAATGCCACGGCTACTCCTTCCTTGTCGCCGGGAAAGCCTCGGCGATTCCGTTTGCTGCCGCAAGTAATGCCTTGCGGCCCTCTTTATTCATGGCGTTAAAGAGCGTTAGTAATTCGCGCTCGGCGCTTCCCATCTGTTCGCCATCGCCCTCTTCGAGATCGAACAGTTCACCAATTGTGCATTTGAAATACCGGGCGAACTCTGCCGCAGTATCCATATCAGGACTTGTATTTCCAAGCTCGTAGTTTTGGTACGTGCGGTATTTAAGGCCGAACACGCTAGCAGCTTCTTTCTGGGTCAGCCCTGAACGCTGCCGTAGGTCTTTAAGGCTCATATCTCACCCCTAACTTAGGATAGTTGAAGCATACAAGAAACTTGTACGAATAGCAAACTTTTAGGGTTTACAGATACAAGATTCTTGTATATAGTGCCATTCAGGCACAAGAAACTAGTGCAAAGGAGGAAACAATGCTCAACAATCTTGTGTCCGAGCGTAAGCGGGCAGGCCTGACCAGAGAAGAAGTCGGTGAAAAGATCCACCGCTCCGAATACGTTATCGGCAAGTGGGAGCGTGGCGAGAGTTCACCGCTACTGGTTCCAGACGCAATCAACTTGGCAAAGCTCTACGGATGCTCTGTTGACTACCTCGCCGGGTTAGTCGAGGAGCGCACGTCAAAAGGCGTAGCGGTCTAAATGTCAGCCGAAGAGGCCAAACAGAAGGAAGAGAAGCCCAAGAGCGCCCGCGAAGTTGCCTTTGACGGCATGTGCTCGACGATCCGTCAGGCATACCGCGAGTGGGAACGCCAGCAGAAGGGAGAAGCGAAGGCGTGAAGCAGTGGTCTACACGTGAACTCAGATACCTCGAAGGGCACGCCGGAGACGGCGCCAAGCAGGTAGCCAAGGACCTCGGGCGCTCCATCGACTCAGTGAAGCATATGGCGCGGAAGTGCGGACTCTCACTCCGCAAGCGCAGGCAGTGCCCCCGCTGCGGCCAATGGACGTTCCGACCGCTCAACAGGGTCAACGGCTGGTGCATCGAGTGCACGAAGGAGCTTCACATGGCAGACCTCGCCGAACAGGCCAACGCGATGAAGGAGGAGGCGATCAGGGAGAAGAGGAATGACAGGCAACGCCAGCGCTACTACAGCCAGAAGAGCAGGGCGAAAAAGGCGGCAAAAAAGAGGCCCTAAAAAGCGCCCTAGCAATGACCTGCGAAAACACCGAAAGGAGAACGGAAATGCAGACAAAAAAGAAAGCGAGCGCCCCCCGCTACCACACTTCGGGCACCCGCTACGTAGCCGCCTCGAAAGAGGCTGCGACCATCATACCATTCGAGGGCAAGCGCCCGACGGCGCAGGAGCAGCTTGAGCGCTCGCAGTTCAAGGCGGGCGTCATGGTCGGCTTCCTCGCGGCCCTCATGATCTTCCTCGCCGTGCTCTGGCTCTGGGTCATCCCCACGATGGACCAGGCCGTTGCCGACGCCCAGCGAGCCGTGGGCAGCATGGCGGTGCTCAATGCGTAACGACGAGATATACCGCCCCAAGCCCCAGAGCAACCAGCTTGAGATCTTCGGCCTGGGCATGGCTGGCGAGCAGGACGTTGCCGAGGCCAAGAAGTGGATCGAGGCCAACCCCGAGGCGTGGCAGTTCATGCTCTCCAACGCCCGCCGCCTCAAGGAGAAGGGCTACGTGTCGATCAACTACCTGGTGAACATGGTGCGCAACGAGCTGCACGTTGGCTGCAAGAACGGCATAGCCCCCGCCCTTGCCCGAATCATGGAGGCGCGATACCCGGAGCTGCGTGGAGCCTTCAACAAGCACCGCAGCCAGAGCGATGGGTTCAGCGAATGAGCTGGAAGCGCACCCTTGCGGCCACGGCGCACATCACCATGCACCCCGCCCAGCTTGTCGGAAAACAGCGCCCCATGACCGACTACCGCAACCACCGCACCTACACGCCGACCAAGACGCTCAAGGCCGAGAAGGCCATCAAGGACGCGTTCCGCGCGGCATACGGCGAGACCTTCGCCAACCACGACGGCCCGGTCGTGATGCGGATCTCGACCACCAGGCCGCTCGCGAAGAGCAACCCGAAGTACTGGGAGGGCCGCGCCGACCTCGGCAAGCCCGACTGGGACAACCTGGGCAAGCTCGCCTGCGACGCGCTCAACGGGATCGCCTTCAAGGACGATTCGCAGGTCGACATGGGAGCCGTCACCAAGCGCCCGAGGTCGCCATACGGCACCAAACCACGCATAGACATCCACATCGAGTACTTCGTCGAGGAGTACGTGAAGGAGAAGAAATGAACGCCAAATACTTCGAAGAGAACGGCTTTGAGGACTTCCACGGGAGCAAGTTCCACAAGGCAGTGCTCGACCACGCCGCCTGCATCGCAAACAACCTCATGTTCGACGCCACGCATCCTGACAACAACGACGGCGAGACGGCGGCAAACGCCTACCACGTGATGATCGCGCTTTGCGAGGCCGGGCTTTCAAGAATCGACGAGAAGTGCGTCGCCAAGAGCCGCGAGTTCATCGCCGACAAGATCAAGCCCGTCAGCGAGGAAGAGCGCGAGTTCGGTCGCGCGTTCCTTGCCGCCGTTCTCGGCATCAAATAGGAGGTAACGACATGATCAACGAAGCGACCATCCAGGCGCAGTTCAAGCAGGCCACCGTGAAGGGAAGCGTGGCGACCCTGCAATTCGAGATCCTGACCGACAACGCCGATGCCTTCCGCATCATCAAGCAGAGCGGCAAGACGGTTTTGCTCACCGTGGCCGAGCAGCAGCAGGCCATGGACTTCGACGACGAGACGGGCGAGATCTATGGCTAAGGAAACCGAACCGCAGCAGGTCGAGGCCGAGGTCATCGAAACCGAGGCCACCACGCTTGAGGTCACGTACACCGAGGCCACCATCGCTTCGAACATGGACGCGTTGGAGGCCCACGTGAAGAAGGTCGTGGCCGACTACGAGGGCGCCACCTACGACCTCACGAGCGCCCAGGCCGTCAAGGAGGCCAAGCACGACCGCAGCTACCTCAACGGCATCAAGAAGGAGATCGACGAACGCCGCAAGGCCGTGAAGCGCGAGTACAACAAGCCGCTCGACGCATTCGAGAGGCGTTGCAAGCAGATCACGGCCATCATCGACGAATCAACCGACGCCATCAAGGCGCAGCTTGACGAGGCCGAGCAGACGCGCAAGGACGCGCTCTACTCGCGCCTACAGCAGCACTACGAGGAGTTCGCGGGGCTGCTCGCGCCGGTCGTCCCCTACGAGCGCCTGCATGAGCCGCAGTGGCTCAACAAGACCTTCGGCGAGATCAAGGCGCAGCAGGCGCTTGAGGCCAAGGTGTCCGACGTGGCCAGAGACTGGGAAACGCTCAAGGCCCAGCAGGAGGCGATGCCGCACTACGCCGACGCGGAGCGCGAGTTCTTCCGCACGCTCGACCTCGGAGCCGCCTTGAACGCGGCGCGTCTGGCCGACGAGGAAGACCAGCGAATCGCCGAGCTGAAGGCGGCCATGGCACCCGAGCCTGAGCCGGAGCCTGAACCTGAACCAGAGCCTGAGCCAGAGCCGATCGCAGCGCCCGAGCCTGAGCCGATGCCCGCGCCAGTGCCAATGCCCGCAGCAATGCCGGCACCCATGCCAGCACCGGTCGCGGAGCCTTTGGAGGCGTGGACGGTCGAGGTGCCGAGCGCCACGCGATCGCAGATGCAGGCGCTCGCATCCCTGCTCAAGGCGCAGGGAATCACCGGAAGCATCCGCCGGGGCACGCCAGCCCAGGTGGCAGCGAGGATGGAGTAGACGATGGCAGAAGACAAGCACATGACGCTGGCCGAGGCCGTGGCCCAGGTGCAGCGATCCGTGGTGGTGCCCAAGGCACGCTACAACGCCCACGGCAACTTCTACTACCGCAGCATGGAGGACATCGTTGCGGCGCTCAAGGAGCCGTGCAAGGCGGCGGGAATCGCCTTCACGCTCAACGACTCGATCGAGCAGATCGGCGAGCGCTACTACGTCAAGGCCACGTGCCGCCTGTTCTTCGAGGACGGCCACGGCGAGCCTTTGGAGATCGATGCGTACGCCCGCGAGCCTTTGAGCCAGAAGGGCATGAACGAGGCGCAGGTCACGGGCAGCGCATCGAGCTATGCCCGCAAGTACGCGCTCTGCGGAGCTTTCGACATCGACGGCACGAGTGACCCCGACACCCTCATGGGTGACGGCAAGCCCGCCGAGAAGGAGCCGCCCGAGTTCGGCCAGTTCATCGCCAAGTGCAAGAGCTGCGGCACCTCCTACCAGTTCGAGAGCCGCCAGCAGTACGAGCAGTTCAAGGCCAACCCCGGGTGCTGCCCGTCCCCCGCATGGCAGGTCGTGTAGGCCATGCAAGACCTCTACGCCGAGCGCATGCAGCTCTTCGACAGGCTCATGGACGAGCTTCAGGCGCTGCGCAACAGCGGAAGCCAGTACGCCGAGAACGAGGCCGAGTACCGCAAGGCGCTGCGCATCGCGATCCTTGAGGAGCGATCCAAGGGAACGCCAGTGACGGTGATAAGCGACCTCTGCCGAGGCCGTGAGGACATAGCCGAGCTGAAGCAGCGCAGGGACTGCGCCGAAGCGCTCTACAAGGCGAGCCAAGAGGCGATAAACGTGTACAAGCTCAAGATCCGAACCGTCGACGAGGACATAAAGCGCACCTGGTCGAACGGGACCGGCGAAGGGAGTTACTAAATGTCGATCAACCGAGTGAACATCAGCGGGAACTTGACCCGCGACCCCGAGCTGCGGGCTACCCAGGGCGGCATGCAGGTTCTTGGCTTCGGCGTGGCGGTCAACGACCGCCGCCGCAACCAGCAAACCGGCGAGTGGGAGGACTACCCGAACTTCGTGGACTGCACGATGTTCGGCAACCGCGCCGAGAGCATGGGCCGCATCCTGCACAAGGGCATGAAGGTGGCCATCGAGGGCAAGCTGCGCTATTCGAGCTGGGACAAGGACGGCCAGCGCCGATCCAAGCTTGAGGTGATCGTGGACGAGATCGAGCTCATGAGCCAGAAGCAGGGCCAGCAAGCGCCGCAGGGCTACCAGCAGCAGTACGCGCCGCAGCCCGCCCCGCAGGCGGCGCCGCAGCAGTGGAACGCGCAGCAGGCCTACCAGCAGGCCCCGGCGGCACCGCAGGGCTACCAGCAGGCGCCCGCCCAGTACGCGCCGCAGCCCGCCCCGCAGGCGGCGCCGCAGCAAGCGCCCATGCCGCCCGCCCAGGAAAGCCTGTACGACGGCGACATCCCGTTTTAGGGGCGATGGCGGCATGCAGGTACTGGACTCGCTCATAGACGGGCCGCTTAGGCTGCGCAACCGCAGGGAGGGCGACGAGCTTATCGGCATGATCGTCCGGTACCTGCGAACTGGCGAGCAGCCAGAGCCTCGGACGGACGCCCAAGAGGCCGTGCTGTTCGCCGTGCAGCCCGTCATGGAGACCTCCCGCAAGCGCATCGTGGCGGGAGGATCTGGCGGCAAGGCGGCAAGCAAACCCGAGAGCAAACGGGCAAGCGAAACGGGAAGCAAACAGCCAAGCAAAAGCGGAAGCAAAACGCAGAGCAAAGCGGCAAGCAACGATGCAAGCAAACCCGAGAGCAAACGGGCAAGCGAAGAGGAAGAGGAAGAGGAGTTAGGAAAAGGGATTAAGGAGAGAGGGAAAGCGGCGCGTTTCCGCGCCCCCTCTCCCGCCGAGGTCGCCGAATACGCCCAGCAGTTCGCTGCGGACAAGGGCCTCGACCTCACCGCCCTCGACTTCGACCCCGAGCGCTTCGTCGACTTCTACGCCCAGAAGGGCTGGATGGTCGGGCGATCGCACATGAAGGACTGGAAGGCCACGGTGCGCAACTGGCTGCGCACCTCGAAGCCCAAAAACGGCAGCGCGAAGGAGGTGCCAGACGATGGATTTTCGGCCTACGACTGAGTGCCCGCACTGCGGCGCGACCCTCAAGGCCCGCACCACGCGGCTCGCTGGGCGGACGCTGTTCTGCGGCTACGAGCAGTGCGGCTGCGCGGGCGCCGAGGCCGAGCGCGAGAAGGAGCGCCAGGCCGAGGCCGAGGCGGCTCGCAAGGCTGCGCTCGACAGAGCCATGCACGACTGGAAGCGGGCGGGCGTGCCCGATCGCTACGTGAGCCTCGACCACCCGTTGGCCGCCGAGATCGCCGAGTGCATGAAGCGCGGCCAGTGGGTGTACCTCTGGGGAGACGTCGGAACTCACAAGACCACCTGCGCCGCAGCCGTGGCGAAGCGCCTGGCCGGCGGCAAGCGGTCGGTGCTCATGGCACCGATGTACCGCATCCTCGACGAGATCCAGCGCAGCTTCCACGACGGCGGCGACCCGCTCAAGCGCTACGCCGAGGTGCGCTACCTGATCGTGGACGACCTGGGCAAGCGCAGGCCGACCGGCTTCGTGCTCGACAGCCTGTTCAGCCTGATCGACCAGCGCTACTCCGCGATGCTGCCCACGCTGGTGACAACGCAGTACAAGCCGAGCGACCTCGTGCGCAGGCTTGCCGAGCAGGGAGACCCCGACACCGCGAAGGCAATAGTGTCGCGGCTGAGGGGCGGCGCGAGGGTCGAGCACTTCGATGGCCCGGACGGGAGGCTGCAATGATCCTCGATGCGGGGGCGCTTCGCGGCTACCCCAAGGAGCGAGCCGAGCTTTACGGCAAGCCCCACCTGGGGGCGCACTACACCCACGGAAAGGCCTACGAGGCGCTTTCGCCCCGGTGCTGCGTCTGCGGCAGGCGCGCCGGAAGCGTGCACCACGTGGCGCACCGGTCTTGGGGCGAGACGTTCCGCCTGGTCACGCCGTGCGGCGCCTGGGACTTGCGAAGCCCGCTGTTCTGCCTCTGCGGCAGCGGCACCACCGGATGCCACGACAAGTTCCACGGCGGGGCGCGGCTCAAGGCCGAGTGGCGCTGGCGGCATCCGGTCTACGAGGAGGCCTGGTGGACGGGCCAGCTGTTGCAGGTCTACGAGCCGCACGACCCCGGCCTCTACGAATACGGATATTGGCTGATCACAGACCGTGACGGCAACGAGATGATACGAGAAGGGATATGACCCATGGAAATCAAGACATGCGAGCAGTACGTGCTCGACCAGCTGGAGCAGGCGCGGGCGGAGCGCGATTGGCTGCGTGGCAAGCTTGAGCAGGCGCAGGACGAGGCAGAGGAGCTGCGCGGCAAGCTCATGGAGCGCGGCGAGCGCGATGCCTCGAAGGTCGAGCAGGCCATCCGCAAGGAGGGCCGCCACAAGCTCTACCGCGACGGCACCGGCTACCGCACGAGCGTGGACGACGGCGGCAAGCTCATTCCGTTCTCTGACTGGTGCATCGAGCACGTCGGCTACTCAAGCCTGCGCTGCGGCATGACCAAGAGCGAGTTCATCGCCTATTTCGAGCCAGAGTTCCGAGAGGAGTACGACGAGCTGGTCAACGAGTGGAAGGCGGGCCAGGAATGATAGGGATCTACGAGCGCTCGCTTTGCCAGAGCTACGCGAGCGCCTACAGGGCTGGCATCAAGATCGGCGAGGCCGAGACGCGCGAGGACGCGCTGAAGCAGGTCGAGGCCATGACCGAGGACAGCTACCAGTGCTTCGCCGTCGACGATGACGGCACGTGCATCGACCTGACGGGCACGTTCCCCGGATGCCTCGCGGGGGTGGTGAAATGAGCTGTTACATCATCGAACTGGCCGATTGCGCACTGACACCGTACGCAATCGAAACGGAGAGTGGCACGGAATACGGATGGGGCTTGATGCCGAAGAGGAAGGTTGACCTCGACGAGCTTTTGAGGGTCGCCGACGAGTGCGACGCAGCCGACGTGGACGGCGTGACCGACTGGGCTGCGCGAATCAGGAAGGCGGTGGACGAATGAGCGCCAAAACAACCGAGCTGAAGCCGTGCCCGTTCTGCGGAAGCGGGAACGTGCGCTATAAGGAAGCCGAGCACGCCGTCGTATGCGCACGCTGCAAGGCCAGGGGAAGCATCGCTCCGGACGAGGAGATGGCTATACGCATGTGGGACGAGCGAGCGGGCGAACCGAAGCCCGATAGCTGGGAGAAGCTGGAAGAGGACGTGAATCTCGGCTGCCGCGATTATTGCGAGAAACATCGTCTCGAAGAATGCGATTACAACATGCGCGTGCACATGCTCGACCGCGCCAAGAAGCTCGCTGGCATCGAGGAGGCGGAGCGATGAGCAAGCGAAGAGGAACGAGGCGCCTACGATGAAGCTCAAAAACCCGATCAGGGAGATCAGGAAGGCCATGACACCGCCGTGCACCCAATGCGTGCACTCGCGCTTCAAGGCCTTCAACAGCGTGACTATCTTGTGCAAGTGCGGTGCATACCTCGACCACGTGGAGCGCACGTGCTGTGAGCGCTACGACAATTTCGTCGCAAGAGACGTGCGCGGAACCAGGTGGTGTCGATTCGAGCAGAAACCGCCGAAGGCCGAGGACGGTGACGAGTCATGAAGACCATCGAGGCGCCGAAAACTATCGAGCCGTGGCGCATCATCTGCGCGGCTCAAAGCGAGCCTGATTACAGCGAAGAGCGCTACATGTTGATCTACGCCGGCGATGGAAGCGACGACTATTACGACAAAGGCTATATCTTGCTGGAGGGCTGGCACTGCTCCTGCTACGACTGGCCCGAGGTCGATTGGGACGCCACCTATTACGAGGAAGACGAGCTGCTGAAGATTGCCGACATGCGAAAGCGCAACCCGTCGGACAACGCCGAGCGACGCTTCTTCATGCTCGTCGAGCAGGCATTGGGGGCGCACCGATGAAGTACGTCTCGCTTTTCAGCGGCATAGAGGCCGCAACCGTGGCGTGGGAGCCGCTGGGCTGGGAGCCTGTGTGCTTCGCCGAGTTCGACGAGTTCCCCAGCGCCGTGTTGGCCGAGCGGTACCCAGAGGTTCCGAACGCCGGCGACGTTACCAAGATGGACTGGAAGAAGTACCGCAACAAGGTGGATCTGGTGGTGGGCGGAAGCCCGTGCCAGTCCTTCTCGATCGCGGGCAAACGGGAGGGATTGCAAGGTGAGTCAGGACTCATGTTCGAGTACATTCGGGCGGTACGTGAGATACGTCCTCGATGGTTTCTTTGGGAAAACGTCCCGGGAGCGCTCTCAAGCGAGAATGGGGAGGCTTTCCGACAGCTCCTGTCCGAAATGGACAAGCTCGGGTACGGCCTGGCGTGGCGCGTACTCGATGCGCAGTTCTTCGGAGTGGCCCAAAGACGCCGCCGTCTCTTTCTTGTCGGACATCTTGGAGCCTGCCCCCCATCGGCGTACTCATTGAGCCGGAGAGCATGCGTGGGGATCTTGAATCGAGCGCGGAAAAGAGGGCGAGCCTTGCCGAAGAGGCTGGAAGAAGCCCTCGTAGCGCAGGCTTCAAGTACCACCAGGGAGCAGGCGCGGGAGGAGTAGGCGCGGAACCGGAGCAGTCCCCCACGCTCACCGCCGATTGGCACAACCCCGCCGTGTACCCCATCGACGAGCCGATAACGATGGCCGGCCTCAACGCCAACACGGCGATCGGATACGACATGGTGGGCACGCTCAAGGTTGGCGGCGACGCGCCGTCGGTGTGCCTGTGAGCGCCTGCACGCTGCTCGTCCG
>CATVZP010000045.1 GCA_958348565.1 uncultured Collinsella sp.
TGTGCTGCACGTTGACGCGCGCGCCCTCGTCCAGGAACAGGCCGGTGTCGTCGAGTGCAATCCAGCTGTCGTCGAGTGTCTGCGTGCAGGTCACGTTGACGGTGGCGTACTCGTGGGCACACACACGCAGCACGGAGCCCACGACGCCTTGGCCGGCAACGGGGGAGTCCAGGGCAAGAGCGAGGTCGAGCGTTGCCTGCGGATGGGTGACGACATCGATGGCGGCGATGGCCGCGGCAGCGTCGACGCCACTCACGCGCACGGCAACCGTCGCGTGCTGGTATGCGGGCACATCGATGACGATGCGCTTGGTAGCGTGGTCGGCCAGGTAGGTGTAGGCAGCCTCGCCCATGCCGGTCTCGAAGGTCTCAGCAGGGGAGAGTTCCTCTTCGAGCTTGATGGCGCCGGCCTGGTAGACGGAGGTGGCGGGCACGTCGAGCTCGGTCTCGGGCGTGATGCGGGCGCGGTCGGCGGCGTCGCCGGGAGCGGAGACGCGGCGCTCGGGGAAGCGCTCGGCCATGGCGTCCATGGCGGCGTCGAAGGCGTCGGCCGAGCCGGCAAACTGCTCGTCCAGGCCCTCGACCTCAACAGCCTCGGCGGGAGCGGTGGCAAGCTCGTCGGAAAGCTCGAGCTTGGTCTGGTTCATCTTGAGCCAACCCCAAGTGGCAGCGGGCATCGCGTTGACCTGCTCGAGCGTGGTAGCAGCGGTGTTGGTGGTCTGTTTCATTATCCGATCGCTCCTTCCATCTCGAGCTTGATCAGGTTGTTCATCTCGACGGCATACTCAAGCGGCAGCTCTTTGGAGACCGGGTTGGCAAAGCCGTTGACGATCATGGTGCGGGCCTCTTCCTCCGAGATACCGCGGCTCATCAGGTAGAACACCTTGTCGTCGCCGATGCGGCCGATAGTTGCCTCGTGGCCGATGTCGACGTTCTTGGCGCGGATGTCCATGGCGGGGATGGTATCGGAGCGGCTTTGGTCGTCGAGCATGAGCGACTGACAGCTCACGGTTGCCTTGGAGCCCTCGGCCTTGGGCGTGGCCACGATAGAGCTGCGGAAGGTCTGGATACCGCCGCTCTTGGAGATGCCCTTAGTCTCGACGGTTGCCGAGGTATCGGGCGCGTTGAGCACGACTTTGCAGCCGGTATCGAGGTTCTGGCCGGCGCCGGCAAAGGTGATGCCGGTAAAGCTCGAGCGGGCGCGGCGTCCGTTGAGCACGCTCATGGGGTAGAGATAGCCCACGTGGCTACCGAAGGAGCCACTGATCCACTCGATGTCGCCGTCCTCGTCCACGCGCGCACGCTTGGTATTGAGGTTGTACATGTTCTTGGACCAGTTCTCGATGGTCGAGTAGCGCAGGTGCGCGCGCTTGCCCACAAAGAGCTCCACAGCGCCGGCGTGGAGGTTGGCCACGTTGTACTTGGGCGCGGAGCAGCCCTCGATAAAGTGCAGGTCGGCGTCGTCCTCGACGATGATGAGCGTGTGCTCAAACTGGCCGGCGCCCTTGGCGTTAAGGCGGAAGTAGCTCTGCAGCGGGAAATCGAGCTTGGTGCCCTTGGGCACGTAGACAAACGAGCCGCCCGACCACACGGCACCGTGCAGGGCCGCAAACTTGTGGTCGGTGGGCGGGATGAGCGTCATAAACTTCTCGTGGATGAGCGGCTCCCACTGCGGGTCGTGCAGGGCCTCCTCGATGCCGGAGTAGACGATGCCCATCTTGGACGCCGTGTCCTGCATGTTGTGGTAGACGAGCTCGGAGTCGTACTGCGCGCCGACACCCGCCAGGTAGCTACGCTCGGCATCGGGGATACCCAGGCGCTCAAAGGTGTTCTTGATGTCGTCGGGCACCGACTCCCAGTCGTGCTTTTGGTCGGTGTTGGGCTTGACGTAGGTGACGATATTGTCCATGTCCAGGCCATCGATGGAGGGGCCCCACGTCGGGTCGGGGAAGCGGTCGAAAATCTCGAGGGACTTTAAGCGCAGGTCGAGCATCCACTGCGGCTCGTCCTTCTTGGCGCTGATCTCGCGCACGATGTCGGGCGTGATGCCGGCGTCGAGGCGCTCGAATCCCTCCTCGCCATAGGTGAAGTCGTAGAGGCTGCGGTCGATGTCCGCGACCTCGGTGCGGTTCTTGGTCATTGCGTCGCCCCTTTACGCCTGCTGCTCGGCAGCGGCGGCCTCGGCCTGGGCGCGCTGCTCGGCGGCCTCGCGCTCGAAGGTCTCAAAACCGTTTTTGTCGATCCAGGGGATCAGCGAGGCGTCGTCCTCGCGCACGATGTGGCCCTTGACCATAACGTGGACGCGGTCGACGTCCAGGTGTTCCAGGATGCGCGTGTTGTGCGTGATGATGAGCATGGAGCCGTCGCAGCTCTTGCGGTAGGCGTCCATACCGTGGCTGACGGTGGACAGGGCGTCGACGTCCAGACCGGAGTCGGTCTCGTCCAGGATGGCGAGCTTGGGCTGCAGCAGCAGAAGCTGGAGCATCTCGACCTTCTTCTTCTCGCCGCCCGAGAAGCCCACGCCCAGCTCGCGGTTGAGGTAGGCGGTATCCATGTTGAGCTCGGCTGCGAGCTCCTTTACGCGACGGCGGAACTCCTTGCCCTTCATCTCCAGGCCGGGGCGGCCGGCGATGCTGGCGCGCAAAAAGCTTGACAGCGGCACGCCGGGGATCTCGACCGGTGCCTGGAAGCTCAGGAACAGGCCGGCGCGCGAGCGCTTGTCGGTGGTGAGCTCGGTGATGTCCTGGCCGTCAAAGACGATGCGGCCGTCATTGACGGTATAGGCTGGGTCGCCCATGACCAGGTGGCCGAGGGTGGACTTGCCGGCGCCGTTGGGGCCCATCAGCACGTGGGTCTCGCCGGAGGCGACGTTAAGGTTGACGTTGTGGAGGATGGTCTTCTCGTCCACGGAGGCGGTCAGACCTTCGATGGAAAGCAGCGGATTTGCACTCATGCTGTCCCTCTCTGTATATGGTGTACTCATGGGTGTACTAAACTCTAGGAATCTTCTCGGAATAAAGTTACTATGGGTTCGGCGTTAGTCAAGGGAAAACCCGACTAATCCACTCGACTTTTCAGATTGTGGGACAAATTCATAGGAAGTGCTTGTCCCCAGCGTTATGGAAGGGTAGGTATGCTCATTTCTTCTAAGGGCCGCTATGCCCTCCGGCTGATGATCTACATCGCAGCGCTTGGTGACGCCGAGGGCAAGATTGCTCTGCGCGAGGTCGCCGACCGCGAGCATATCTCGCAAAAGTATCTGGAGCAGCTGGTTCGTCCGCTTATGAAGGCTGGCCTGCTCAAGAGCGTACGCGGTAAGGGCGGCGGCTACATGATGGCCAAGGACCCGGCCGAAGTGCGTGCCGGTGACATTCTGCGTGCTGTTGAGGGTAGCACGGCTCCAGTGGCGTGCGATGGCATCGACAACAGCTGCACCCGCAGCGATCTGTGCTCAACGGTCAAGTTCTGGCGCGGCCTGGACGACGTGATCGAAAAGTACGTCGACGGCGTGACGTTGGCCGACCTAGCCGCCGTCCCCGAGATCAACTTTGACATTAGGCTGTAGGGCTGCAAATGACATCTCTCGACAATGTATACAAGCAAATCGAAGTTTTTGCTCGGGAATGTGACGCTGAGAAGGTCGTGCTGTTTGGTTCTCGTGCTCGAGGCGACAACTTGCCTAAGAGCGATATTGACATCGCCGTAGCAGGTTGCGGGGATTTCGGCCGGTTGTCATATCTGATCGAGGAGCGTCTAGATACTCTTTTAGATGTAGATGTCGTCAATCTTGATGAGTCCTTATCGCAGCAATTGCTCGATGAAATTGCCAGGGATGGTGTGATTCTGTATGAAAAAATATGAGAACTTTGCCAGTGCCTTAGAGAATCTTGAGGATGCGCCTAATCAGGATCTCAACAATGATTTTGTCCAGAGCGGTTTGATCAATAAGTTTAACTTGCAGTTTGAGTTGAGCTGGAAGCTCCTTAAGCGTCTACTCGAGTATGAGGGCGCCACGCTTGCCGCGTCGGGGTCTCCTCGTGCCATCTTGAAGGAGTCCTACCGATTCTACGACTTTATTGATGAGGCGGCCTGGCTAGATATGCTCAGAGACCGCAATACGAACGTCCATATCTATGACAACAAGCTCGCTCAAGATTTGATTCAGCGCATCTTGAACGTCTATATTCCCGCTTTCTGCCAGTTGCGAGACGGGCTGATGGAGCGGTACGGCGAGCTTCTTCTGGTGCCCGACGACCAGTTTGTTTAATTCCTTAAGATTTCGCGGAGGGTTGTTGCCGTTTACCGATGGGTTGTTGTGCAACAAACGGGGAGCTGTAATACTGAGTCCATCTTTGCAAACTGCACTTTAACCACACCAATGCAGGGAGGATGTATGCAACCCAAGCATTCCGCGATTGTTGCGGGCCTGACGTTGGCGCTTTCGTTTGGCGCCGTTGCCGCACCCGCAACCGCTATGGCCGAGGAGCCCACGCCGGGTGTTGCCTCGGATGCCACCGATATCGATAAGGGCCTGTACACCCAGCAGTCTTTCTCGGGCGTGCTGAGGTCGGTTCAGGGTGTTTCGTTTGTCAATGTGACCGACGAGATGAAGTACTTTACCAAGTACGAGAGTCACGGCAACTATAACCAGGGCTTTTCGTATGGCGACGGTTATAACGCGCTGGGTTATTACCAGTTCGACCGCCGCTGGTCGCTCATTCCGTTTATGAAGCAGGTCTATAACTACGACTCTGCTAAGTACAGCATGCTTAAGGACGCGATTGACCGCGGTGGCGAGATTTCCAACGGAAGCAACCCCATGTATGCGAACGGTCAGCTCACCGAGCTGGGCCGCATCGCGCAGGATGCCTTTCTGGGTGCTTACAACACCGATCCGGCGGAGTTCTCGGCGCTGCAGGATGCCTATGCGTACAACTCCTACTATGCGGTGACCGAGTCGTGGCTTAAGAACGCTCTGGGCATTGATATTTCCGGTCGTGCCGATTGCGTCAAGGGCATGGTTTGGAGCATTACCAATATGTGCGGCACGGGTGGCTGCCAAGACTTTTTCCGTTGGGCGAATCTTTCCAACGATATGACCGACCGCGAGTTTGTGACCGCGCTTTCGAACAGCGTGGTTGATAACGTGGCGCGCAAGTATTCGAGTCAGCCTCAGTACCATGAGGGATGGAAGAATCGCTATAAGAACGAGCTCAAGGACTGCCTGGTTTACATTGCCGAGGACGAGGCTGCTGCGGCAACGCCTGTGGAGCCCGATCCTGAGCCCGCGCCGGCGCCTGGTCCGAGCATGGCGCCCGCTGCTCCCGCCGCACCGACACCTGGTACCGATGGCGATGCGGGCGATAGTGGCGATAACGATGCGCCCTCGACTGATACGGGCAGCGATGATACCGGTAGCGGTGGGGCTACGTCTGGTGGCACTGCGGCCGGTGGCGCTTCTGGCGATTCGTCGACTTCTGGCTCCGACGGCGCTACGGATGGCACGACATCTGGCTCTACTGATGCGGACACTTCTAACGGTGCCGGCGATTCCTCTACCGGTGCTGGCTCTTCTAACGGTTCTGGCTCCGGTGCATCCGAGGGCGATTCGAGCGAGGGCTCCGACACCGGCGATTCCTCGACGGAAGATAAGCCTTCTGCCGGAGAGCAGCTTGGCTCCATGCTGGGGTCGTCTTTAATGGCGGGCATTAACGGCAGCTCTTCTTCTGATGAGGGAGCGTCTGAGCAGGGCTCCGGCTCCAATGTCGACGGCGCCGCTGATGCTTCCGCCGGTGCGGGTGCAAAACAGTCCGACGCCGATGCTCAGAAGGCCGGTGACAAGGGTGGTACTGCGACCACCACGACGACTACGACGACCAAGGCCTCGGGTGGCAATATGCCTAAGACGGGCGACCTCATCGTGATGGCGAGCCTTGCCAGCGCGAGCTTGGCCACGCTTGGCGCCACGTCCATTGTGAGTGGCAAGCACAAGCTTGATCAGCAGAAGAAGTCCGCTGGCGAGGACGGATCCGAGGAGTAAGTTCCTGGTCGCCCGATAATCTAAGAACTAGGACGGGGTCCGGTGCGAATGCATCGGGCCTCGTTTTGTTGTGCAACGATTTGTTATGCCCCATCGGGGTTCTTATTGCCACCGTTGCCCGAAACGTCTGCATGACGGCATCATTGCGGTTGAGTTGCTCGATACAATGGGCATCGTGCTGCGTTTTAGGGAGAAGTTACGGTGTCTGAACAGGCGATTTACGGCGATACTGCCTACTATGGCGTAGAGTTGATCAACCGCTCGGGTAATGGGGCACTACCGATCGGCGAACATGACTTTGCCGAGGCCATGGATCGATGCGTGCTAGTCGACAAGACGATGTTTATTGCCGATGTCTTGGATGCTGATGCTTCCGTTGTGGCGTGTTACCGGCCCGAAGGCTTTGGCAAGAGCATGAACCTGTCGATGCTTAAGGCTTTTCTGGAGCGTCCCGCGGTCGGACAGGTCGATCGGGGCTTGTTTGCCGGTTCCCAGATTTGGGATGCGGGTGGCGGGCGCTATCGGGATGAGTTTGCCTGCTACCCTGTGATATCGCTGGACTTTTCTGGCGCCGCGAGGTGCGGTGCCAACGTCGGCGGCGTCATGTGTGACACTCTTTCGGGTGAGTGCGCTCGCCTGTTGGCGCTTTTGGTGGCTCCGGATTTGCCCCGAGACAAGGTGCGCCACATCGAGCGCGTTGCGCGTGGCGTGGCGGGCGAGGACGAGGTTGCCTCGGTGCTTGGCGTGCTCATTGAGCTACTGGAGATGGCCTGCGATGAGCAGGTTGTATTGCTCGTTGATGGATACGACGCGGCGTGGTTGAGTCGCTTTGCCATGAGGGGCACTTGTGGCTCCTGTCCGGCAGGGTTGCTCGATCGTGTACTGTTTGATGCCATTGCCGCTGCGGGGGATTCGTTGCGGCTGGCGTGTCTTATGGGGGAGTATCCCGGTCCTGCCGAGGTGGCGCTTTCTTTGCGCGGGTGTTCGTGCTGCATGTCGACTCCGCTTTCGGGGTGGTGCGATCGTTGGTTTGGTTTTTCGGATGACGAGGTTCAGGCTCTGCTGAGCCATGCTGGACGCGGGGAGTACCTGGATGACGCGCGTGAATGGTTCGAGGGATACCGATTTGGCGGGTTTTATTGCTCGAGTCCGGCGCGCGTGATCGATTTCTTGAACCGCGGTTGCACGCCGCCGGTGCGGGCCGATTTGTATGGATACGCTGATAGCCTGAGCAGGGCGGTTGGTGATTGGGATCTCGAGAGGCTTTCGACTCTGTTCGATTTACTTGAACCGCATAGATGCGTTGAAACCCCGCTTTGTCTGGGCGCCGTCGTGTCGAATGACGCTTGCGTCGATGATGTTTGGACCGCGTTATACCTGTCCGGCTTCCTAACGACGGATATGGTTGAGGAACCGGGAAACGGCGCTCGCTCCCGTGCTCTGCGTCTGCCCAATGGCGAGCTTCGCCAGGCGTTGCGTCTCGTGATTATTGAATGGTTTGAGTGCGCCGCCGAGGATGTGCAGGACGTCGATGCGTTTCGTGATGGGTTGTGTCGCGGTGACGAAGACACGGTAAGCCAGGCGCTGCGTCGAATTCTGGGTGATGCGGAAGTCGGAGCGGTCGAGATGGATTCGCCGTTGCCATACCACCTGCTGTTGCAAGGGCTCTGCTTTGGCATGCCGGGGTATGCCAATCCGTCATCCAATCGAAAGCGCGGGGCGGATCGCTGGGATATCCAAGTGTTCCCTACGGGAAGGATGCTCGATGTGGCCGATACCCTCGGCATGCTCGACGAACGTCCGCTTGTCACTATGAACATGATGTATGACTCCGACGTGGATGCCCTGGGTCTGGAGCTGTTGTCCGTTCAGGCGCTGCTCGATATCGAACGTGACGGCATCGACGAGATTCGCGTGCCGCGACCAGGTATCGGCCGCGTGCGCTGGGGCTTTGGCTTTGACGGGCAGCACGTGTCCGTAGTGTGCCAGCGGCTTTAAGCAGCGGGGTGTTCTCGGCTTCTGTTACTCCGCGTCCTCCAGGGGCGGCATGGGTTTCCAGTCGGGATCCTTGATGATCTTGCGGGCGTCTTTCATGCCACGGCGCAGCGCCGGAATGCCGGTCTTAAAGCACTTGTCGACCGCAGCCAAGCGGATGAACTCTTTGCAGAAGGTCGCGGCGTTGCCCAAGCGGAACAGCACGGGATGATAGTCGCCGTAGATTTGCATGTAACGGGCCAAAAAGCCGCGGTTGCGCATGATGTAGTAGCGGTTGGTGTTGCTCGTGGAGTTGAGTTGGCGCTTGCCGGCGATATCCCAGTTAGAGACGGCGCGGGCGCGCTTGAGCACCACGTCGGCAACCACAGCGGCGGGGAAGTGCTGGCTGGCGACATATCCGTAGCAGGCATCGTCGCCGTAGATGAAAAAGCGCGCATCGGGCAGGCCGATCTTGTCGACTACGCGGCGCGAGAACAGGCCGCCCTCAAAGCACAGCTGGTTCATGGAACGGTAGCCCTCGGGGCCCAAGTCCCACTTGGCGATAGGGTTGGGGATACCAAGCGAAAGGATCAGCTGGTACTGCCAAAAGAACGCGCCGCCATCGAAGTCCAGGCGCGAACCCTGGATGACGTCGTAGCGGCCCGTCCACTTTGCTAGGCGTTTTGCTTCGCTGGACATTTGCGGAACGGTCGAGGAGACTGAGACCCCATTTGTCTATCGCATGCGCTATGCTCTGCCTAAACCTGCGCCGCTGGTGAGCATTGTGATTCCGACCAAGGATCACGTCGAGACGCTCGATGCCTGCGTGATGTCGATTGCCGAGAATGCAACGTATGCCAACTACGAGATCGTCTTGGTGGAGAACAACAGCGAAGCCCCGGAGACGTTTGCGTGTTACGAAACCCTGCCGGAACGCGTGGCTTCTGCATCAGAAGGCAAGGGCGTCGTGCGCGTTGTGTACTGGCCGGGCGAGTTCAATTACTCTCAGATCATCAACTTTGGCGTGGAGCACGCCAAGGGCGACTATCTGCTGCTGCTCAACAACGATACCGAGGTCATAAGCCCCGACTTTATTGAAGAGATGATGGGCTATCTGCAGCGCCCCGATGCGGGCGTGGTGGGTGCCAAGCTCTTCTTTACCGATCATCCGGTGCAGCACGATGGCATTTTGATTGGTGTGCGCGGCGCCCTTGCCCATGCCAACTAGGACTTCTCGACAAAGCGCGAGGGATATCTTGCCCGTGCTGTGCGCCCAGGCAACTTTAGCGCCATTACGGGCGCCTGCCAGATGGTTCATCGCGACGTATTTGAGCAGGTCGAAGGCTACGACGAGGAGTTTGCCGTTGGCTTTAACGACGCAGATTTTTGTCTGCGCGTATGGGAGGCAGGCTACCGCACCATCTTTACGCCTTATGTCGAGCTGTACCACTACGAGTTCACCTCGCGCGGCAGGGGAGAGGCGAGCGAAGAGAATCTGCGTTGTTAGAAACGCGAACAGGCACTGTTTATGCAGCGCTGGCCGGAGTTCTTCTTGACGGGCGATCCGTGGATGAATTCGAATCTTAGTAATGAGAGCGAGTTCGGTGTCTTGTAGACCTGTCAAACGATGCGTTGAACCGTTCGGGGCATCATGGCTTGGCCCCCGTCCCCCCAATCTAGTAGACTCTAAACCGTTGCTAGATTAGGGGGATTTTCCATGAGACGCTCCATGAAACGAGTTTCCGGGGCCGCGGCCGCGCTCGCGCTCGCGGCCGCCCTGGCCCTGTGCGGGCCCGCGGCCTACGCCGCCCCCGCCGCGGCGGGGGGCGCGCAGCCGCTCCCCGGCGAGGCGCAGACCGCCGACGCGGGGTCCGGTGGGGAGTCCGGCGCCCAGGCCGAGGCCGCGCAGGCCGAGCCGGCCCAGGCCGACGGGGGCCAGGCGGAGCCCGCCCGGGCCGAGGAGGCCGCGCCCGTCTCGCTCTCGTACTCGGCCCACGTCTCCAATATCGGCTGGATGGGCGCCGTCGCCGGCGGCGGGGTCGCCGGCACGACCGGCAGGGGGCTCCCCCTCGAGGCGCTGCGCCTCGTCCTGTCCGACGCGTCGACCGGCGAGCCCCTCGGCGCCGATGCCATATCCGTCGAGGCCCACGTCTCCAACGTCGGCTGGCAGGCCGCCGTCGGCAACGGCGGCACCGCCGGCACCACCGGCCGGTCCCGCGCCGTCGAGGCCCTGAGGGTCAGGCTGTCCGAGGACCTGTCGTCCCGCTACACCGTCTGGTACCGCGTCCACTCCGCCGAGTTCGGATGGCTCGGCTGGGCGTGCGACGGCGCCGACGCCGGCTCGGCGGGCTACGGCCGCGCCGCCCAGGCCGTCCAGGTCGCGGTCCTGCCCAAGGGCGAACCCGCCCCGGGCGACACTACCTGTCCTTTTAAGAACCATAGTGATGATCCTGCATCGATTTCCGTCCGTTCGCATTCATCGAATATTGGATGGATGTCGCCCGTGGGAAGCGGGTCTGTTGCGGGAACAACTGGCAGAGGGCTCCCCATGGAGGCCCTCGAAGCTCAGCTTGATTGGTATGGCCATTCGGGTTCTATTCAGCTCAGGGGCCATGTGTCGAATATTGGATGGCAACAGTGGTCTGCGGGGTGCTGCGGCACGACTGGTAAGGCGCAGCGGCTTGAGGCCGTCCAGATTCGCTTGACCGGTGAAGCAGCCGAGAAATATGACATTTGGTATTGCGCTCATGTGTCAGGCATAGGCTGGCTCGATTGGGCCTGCAATGGTGCTGCCGCTGGTTCTGCCGGTAAGGGCAGGGCTATCGAAGCCGTTAAAGTGGTTCTCGTAGAGAAAGGCGGAGAGGCGCCCGGCTCTTCGGCCAAGGTCTTTATCGGCGACCCAGATGCTGTTACGGTTTCTGGATCGGCCGTTTCTGGGGAGAGCCTTGGTTCCTCTTCCGGTCAAAAGGCCACGATCGGAGGCAAGGGCGCTAAGCTGCTGAACTCGATTGCCCTGAGCGTTGCCGGTCAAACTGATAACGGGTCTATTTCTTATTCCGTTATGGATGGGTATTCAGGTTGGGGCGCTTCGTCAACCGATGGTGGTGCTGCCAAAGCAGTATCAGGAGCTCCTGTTAAAGCGATTAAGTTGTCGCTGAGCGGCCAGCTCGCTGCTAATTACGACATTTGGTATCGAGCATGCGATTCCGGTAATGGTTGGACGGGCTGGACGTCAAATGGTCAGGCATGTGGCGTTTCTGGTGGTTCTTCCGGTTTGTGCTGCATTGAAATTGCACTTGTAAGTAAGGGTCAGCCTTCGCCTGGCACCACTGCCAATGCGTTTATCGAAACGCCTGGAATCGATCTTGTTTCTCAGGCACACGTTGCTTCTGCGGGCTGGTTGGCTCCTGTTGGCAACGGTGAAACTGCCGGCCAGACGGGCAAGTCCCGCTCCCTGCAGGCGCTGTATGTTGCAACTCAGGGCATCGATGTCTCCGTCGAAGTGTCGGCACATGTTGCGAATATCGGCTGGCAGCCATACGTTTCGGGTGCCGACTATGCTGGCACTGTTGGCAGGGGTCTCGCAATTCAGGCGGTTAAATTAAGACTGACCGGCAACGACGCTTCAAAATACGATATCTACTACCGTATTCATGCGGCGGATTATGGTTGGCTTGGTTGGGCTAAAAATGATGCTGCAGCTGGCACCGTTGGGTTGTCTAAGCAGGCTGAAGCAATTCAAGTTAAGTTGGTTGCTAAAGGTTCATCCGATGCTCCAGCTCAGGACCATACAGCGTTGATTCAGCTTCCTGGTCTTTCGGCTAAGGTGAACTGTTCCGGTCTTGGCTGGAAAGCGGCCGTTGGCAACGGCGAGATCGCTGGTACCGTTGGACAGAGCCGCGCCATGGAAGCCATGCAGCTGTCGCTCTCCGATAGTTCCATGAGCGGCGGTATTTCGTATTCCGCTCATGTATCCAATATCGGTTGGCAATCCGCTGTTTCAGATGGGGCTACATCGGGAACCGTTGGCCAAGGACAGCAAATCCAGGCCGTCAAGATTAACTTGACTGGCGAGGTTTCCAATTACTTTGATGTTTGGTATCGCGTCCATGTGTCAAATTATGGTTGGCTTGGCTGGACCAAAAATGGATCACCGGCGGGTACTACGAAGCTTGGCATTCCTGTTCAGGCCTTACAGGTAAAGATTGTCCCCAAGGGCGCTTCCGCACCAGGCTCTACGTCTGATTCGTATTTTGAGACTTATCGTTATATGGGCTACCAGACGCCCGGATCCTACCCAAAGGTTAATTGCAACAGCGTGCAGCTTCCTTCGTATTGCACCGGATACTTTACGTACGTTACGCCTTCCCGTATTCCTTATAACGCTTCGCGCCAGGACTGCATTAATGCATTTATCCAGCGTGCTCGTGAATATATTGGAACTCGTTATATCGAGCCTTGGTCTTCTTGGCCGGGAGATGCGGTTGATTGTTCAGGCTTGGTACTGCAATGTCTGTATGCGACTGGCATGGATATGGGTTGGTATAACCCCTATAACCATCGTTGGTTGCCCGAGCAAACCTATAACTCCATGAATTGGTATCGCAACAACACATTTATGCCAGTTAGCACCTCTGCCATGCAGAGGGGAGATGTGGTCTACTACCAGGGTCATATTGGAATCTATATCGGAAACGGTCGAATTATCGATTCGTGGCCGGGAATTGGAGTCACCGAGCGCTCGGTCTATGCTCCTGGTCGTGTAATCGGCGCCGCAAGGCCTTTTGCATAGAGCCATTTGAGGCACTCCGTAACGGGAGCGCCTCTTATTTGTCTGAATGCTACCGTTGCGTCTTAAGCCTTAAATGCTTGTTCAGAAGTGCGGTAATATAACTCTGTGTCTTCGAAAGTAGTCAATATCTCGGGGGATATATATGAATCGTCTCAAAGCGTCTGCAGCTTTGATTTGCACGCTT
Organism: uncultured Collinsella sp.; assembly: GCA_958348565.1. Classification (GTDB taxonomy): domain Bacteria; phylum Actinomycetota; class Coriobacteriia; order Coriobacteriales; family Coriobacteriaceae; genus Collinsella. Next base: position 12,990 of record CATVZP010000045.1, read on the forward strand.
TTAATAGCTTGGTCGCAAATCATTCAGCCTTACTGTGCATACGCGTTGTCTGCCCAATCCGTCGCTTCTTCACAGTCGGTGCAGCAATCATCGAATGACTGCGGATTTCAAGGTGAAAGCTCTCAGGATGGGCGGGGCGACGCCTTGGGTTCTCAGGGTGTAACCGAGTGGTATGGTGACGCTGCGGACGCTGCTCGTTCGGATGGGGGCTCAGGCTCAGTTTCTGATGATCAGTCTGGAATCGGGACAGACGAGTCGGACGTTGACGATTCTGCTGGCGAGGCCTCGGCGGATGATTCCATACAGGCGGATTCTCCTGAAGCTGACTCTTTGGAGCCGAATTCCTGGCGTTATGAGAACGGCTTGCTTATTGATGCTGTCTCCGATGGCATCGATGCACAGTCTTTGGCTGACGAAGCTTTGTCCAATGGTGCCGTTGCGCGTGGTATCGATGTCAGCAACTTTCAGGGGACGATTGACTGGAATCAGGTTAAAGCCGCTGGAATAGAATTTGCCATTCTCAAGGTCGGCCCTGTTTACGGCAAACCCGATTCAACGTTTGAACGAAACGCTACCGAATGCGAACGTCTCGGGATTCCTTACGGTGTCTACTATTACTCCTATGCTCGTTCTGTAGCGGATGCAAATAAAGAAGCCGATCGAACGCTTGCTTGGCTCGGTGGCCATCATCCGTCGCTTCCCGTTTATTACGATCTTGAGGATAACTATATCTTGCAGGATCCGAATTTCAGCAAAGATAAGCTCGCTCAGATTGCGCAGACTTTTTGTAACCGTATGGAGGCCGTTGGCTTTAAATCTGGCATTTATGCAAACCTTAACTGGTTTAACAACTATCTGAACTCTCCGTCGCTGAGCGGTTATGACCATTGGGTCGCTCAGTACAATTGGCGTTGTGACTATGCCGGTAGCTACAGTTTCTGGCAGTACTCAAGCAGCGGTAATGTCCCGGGCGTTAACGGACGCTGCGACATGAACTACTGCTTTAATGGGTCTTTTCTCAACGTTGATGACGGTAAGATGCATATCCAATATGAAGCACATGTTTCTAATATAGGCTGGATGAGCAGTAAAAGAGATGGATCAACTGCGGGCACAACGGGACAGTCGAAGGCCGTGGAAGATCTTAAAGTCAGTATTCTGAATCCCGAGGAAGATGGTTCTGTCCAGATCGACGCCCATGTCTCGGGCATCGGCTGGCAGGGATGGGACACCCCCTCGGCGTCCGAGGGCGGCACCACCGGACAGGGCCGCGCCGTCGAGGCCGTGCGCCTGAGGCTCACGGGCTCCCTCGCGAAGGACTACGACGTCTACTACCGCGTCCACGCCTCCAACATCGGCTGGATGGCCTGGGCAAAGGACGGCGAGGAGGCCGGCACCACGGGCTTCGGCAGGAGCGTCGAGGCCGTCCAGATCAGGCTCGTCAAGAAGGGCGACGCCGCCCCCTCGTCCGACGGCGCCAACGTCGACTACGCCTTCAAGAAGAAGCCCATGTCCCTGACCTACCGCGCCCACGTCTCCAACGTGGGCTGGCAGGGCGCCGTGTCCGACGGCGCGACCGCCGGCACCACCGGCCGCGGCCTCGCCCTCGAGGACCTTAAGCTTTCGATCGACAGCTCCGACTACTCGGACGGGTCGGCCGTCCAGATCGACGCCCATGTCTCGGGCATCGGCTGGCAGGGATGGGACACCCCCT
>CATVZP010000046.1 GCA_958348565.1 uncultured Collinsella sp.
GGATATCGGACACAGGGGCCGCAAGGGCCCTTACACCAACTTTTTCGACACTACCGCGCGGGAGCAAGGGCTCCGTCGCCTATGACGGCGAAAACTTCTACGAGCAGGGCATCAAGCCCGTGGCGCCCGAGGAGCTCAAAGACGCTATGGCGGCCGGCGATTCACTGCTGACGGCGTTTTTGGTCACCTATCTTTCCAAGAAGAAGGCCGGCGAGTGCGGCGAGGCCGCGATTCGCGAGAGCTTGGACTTCGCTGCCGGTTTTGCGGCGGAGACCTGCAAGATCGAGGGCAGTTGGGGCCACCCGCTGGTCTACGAGAACTAGTTTTTTGTCGTGGCGGGGTGTCTTGGGGCGCCCCGCATTGCGTTAGGAGTCAAGATGTCCGTTCGTGCCTGCGCGGCAGGATTTTGCTGCGCCGATGTCTACCAGAATCTGGATCCCCTGGGTTGCATCCAAGGGGGCCTCTCAGGAGCGCTTCGAGGGGTGCTTCTTGAGTATATGAAGGCAAAAGGGATATGCAATCTTCATATACGGCCTTCTTTTAGAGGGCGTTGTCCTTACTCTTTCATCTCCTTGCCTATGGACATTTTGTCCATAGGCAAGAGTCCATGGTCGAGATCATGGTGAAGTTCTGCGGCCAGTAATTACTGCATTACATATTCTGTTGTCACCTGGGAGGCTCGCTTTTGCGGGCCTCTTTGCGTTGCTAAGGGGCCATGGTCTGTCGATAAATAAAGCGCCCGCTTGCGGGGGAGCAAGCGGGCGCCGTTGAGCGAATATGTTTGCGGCCCTAGCCGCTGCGGGTGATGGGTCCTCGACTAGTTAGTCGTGCCGGAATCGTCGCCCGAATCGGAGCCAGAAAGCGAAACCGTCAACGTGATCGTGCTGTCGGTGGACTGCTTGCCAGTGGGGGAGACGCCCGTCACGGTGGCGTTTTCGTTGCCACTCACGGGGTTGCCGTTCTGATCGCAGAATGCGATGTTGTAGAATCCGGCGTTGTTGAGCGCGGTGACGGCGGCGGAGATGCTCTTGCCGTACAGGTTGCCCGGAACGCTGGCCTTGCCGGACTTTTTGGCGATGACGACGGTGATCGTGGCGCCGGGCTTCTGCTTGCCGCTGGGGTTCCAGCTAATGACGGTGCCCTCGGTGACGGAATCGTTCTCCTGGTAGCTCACGTTGACGCCAAAACCGGCCATGTCGAGGGCGTTGCGCGCCTGGGCCTCGGTCATGTCGGTCAGATCGGGGACGGACGTGGTATCCGGGCCGCTCGAGACCTTGTACGAGATGGTCGTGCCCTTCGCGACTTCCTTACCGGCTTCGGTGCCCTGCTCAAAGACCTGGCCCTCATCAGCCTCGTTGGCCTCCTCGGAGGCGTTGCCCTTCAGGCCAACGCTTGCCAGTGCGGCTTCTGCTTGGTCCTTGGTCAGGCCGACAAGTTTGGGAACCTCAACCTTTTCGGAGGGCTTGGGGCCCTTGGAGATTACCAGGTTCACCTTGGTGCCCTTGGTCTTCTTGGTGTTGCCATTGGGCGTCTGCTCGGCGACCTTGCCCTCGTCGACATCGTCGTTGTAGCTTTGGTCGATGGTGCCGACCTCGAGGCCGGCTTCCTTGATCAGCTCGACGGCAGTCTGCTGGTCCTTGCCCAGCACATCGGGCACGGTGACCTGCTCGCCGCCAAAGAGTCCTGTGGCAAAGGCCACCACGATGCCGATGACGGCAACGGCTGCCACCACGGCGGCGATGATCTTGTTCTTGTTGGATTTGGGCTTTTCGACCTCGTAGGAGCCGGTGGAGCCCGAAACCGAGCTACGGGCGGTATTTTGGCCGCTCACGCCCGAGACGGGACGCACCATGGCGCGCGTCTGATCGGAAAGCTCGCGAGTCTTGGTGGCGCCCAGCTCACCGGGGGCACCGATGATGCGCGTGGGCTCCGAGACGTTGACGGCACGGCCCGACAGGTAGCTGTTGAGCACCTGACGCAGCTCGTCGGCGGTCTGGAAGCGGTTTGCCGGGTCCTTCTCCATGCACTTGAGGATGATGCGCTCAAGGTCGGCGTCGACACCGGAGTTGATCTGGCTCGGCGGAATAGGCAGCTCGTTGACCTGCTTGAGTGCGACCGAGATAGCGTCGTCACCATCAAAGGGAACGCGGCCAGTGGCGCACTCGTACATCACGACGCCCAGCGAGTAGATATCCGAGGTGGGGCCGAGGTCCTGACCGCGGGTCTGCTCGGGGCTGACGTAGTGGGCGGTTCCCAGCACGTTGTTGTCTTGCGTGAGGTGGCTGTTCTTGGCGCGCGCGATGCCAAAGTCCATCACCTTGATGTTGCCGTCGGGCAGCACCATGATGTTCTGCGGCTTAATGTCGCGGTGGATGATCTCGTGCTTGTGGGCGACCGAAAGCGCGGAGCTGATCTGCGAGCCGATCTGGGCGACCTTCTTGGGGTCGAGGGCGCCGTGGCTCTTGATGCCGCTCTTAAGGTCGGTGCCGCGCAGGTACTCCATGACGATGTAATAGGTGTCGCCGTCCTTGCCCCAATCGTAGACGCCCACGATATAGGGGGAGGAGAGACCGGCTGCTGCCTGGGCCTCCTGCTTAAAGCGTGCGGCGAAGGTTGCGTCGCCAGCATACTGCGGCAGCATGATCTTGACGGCAACCGTGCGGTCGAGGACCTGGTCCTGTGCACGGTAGACGGTCGCCATGCCGCCTGTTCCCACCTTATCCTTGAGGAGGTATCTTCCCCCGAGGACCCTCTGTTCCATTCCTGCTCCTAACATAACTATTCGCTCAACGATGTGTGTAGTACCTACGATGTGGCCGCTGGGGCCGTGTGGCGCGTTGCCGCTAACTCTTCGGCCGCGGCGCGCCTCGGGTGTCCGATTCGATCATGGGCATCACGCTCCCTGTGCGGCAAGCGCCGCGGTCAGGACGATACCGGCGATCTTGGCGGCCTTGACGTCATGCTTGTCGAAATCCTCCAAGGCCACCGAGATGGCGACCGTGGGTGAATCGTAAGGTGCAAAGCCAACGAACATCGAGTTGACGTTGGTGCCGCCGGTCTCGGCCGAGCCGGTCTTGCCGGCGACCTTGACGCCGGGGATCTGGGCATCGGTGCCGGTGCCGGACTGGACGACGGCAAGCATGGCCTGCTTGACCTGATCGGCGGTGGCAGAGCTGACGGCCTGGCCCAGCGAGCGGGACTGCGTGGTCTTAACCACGGTCCCGTCCGGGGCGAGTATCTGTGACACGAAGAACGGGTCCATGACCACGCCGCTGTTGGCGATGGCGGCAGCGATCACGCAATTCTGCATGACGGTGGTCTGCGGGCCAGGTGTGTGGTCCATGCCGACGGGCTGGCCGGCGCCTGCCCAAGCGGTTTCCCACTCGGTCATAAGCGACGGGTCGGCCATGATGGAGGCCGCGGTGGTCAGATCCTGACCGAGCTTTTGACCGTAGCCAAAGGCGTTGGCAAACTGGACGAGCGAGCTGGCACCGACCTCGTTTGCCACCTGGCCAAAGACGACGTTGGACGACACGGCAAAGGCCTGCTGCAGGCTGATGGTGCCGTAGCTCTCGTTGGCATAGTTGGTGACCGGCGCGTTGCCGATGTCCATGGAGCCGGGCGCCTGGTACGTGCTGGTAAGGCTGGCGGTGCCGGTTTCGAGCGCCGCGGAGAGTGTGACGACCTTAAAGGTCGAGCCCGGGGTGTAGAGCGCGTCCATGGCGCGGTCGTACATGGAGCCGTCCTCGCCACCGCCCGACTGGAGCAGCGCGTCGATGTTGGTGTTGTCGTAGGTGGGCGAGCTCGCGCACGCAAGGACCGCACCGGTGCGCGGATCCATGACCACCACAGCGCCCTTAAAGCCTTTGAGCGCCTGCTCGGCAGCCGTCTGGATGCGCGAGTCGATAGTGAGCTTGGCGGTATTGCCCGGCTGGGTCTGCCCCGCGAGCGACGCAATGGCGTTGTTCCAGCTGGAGTAATCCTTGGAGCCGGTGAGCGTATCGTTCATGACGCTCTCGATGCCGGCGGTGCCGTATTGCTGGCTCACGTAGCCCACCACGTGCGCGGCCATGTTGCCGTTGGGGTAGGAGCGGGCGTAGGTGCCGTCCTCCTGTTGCAGCGACTCGGCTAGTGTCACGCCGTCGGACGTGATGATGGAGCCACGCTGGATGTACTTGGAGCGGGCGATGGTGTGGTTGTTGGTCGGCATGTCCTGATAGTCCTTCGCCTTGATGACCTGGACATAGGTGAGGTTGCCGATAAGGATGGCGAACAGCGCCGTGAAAGCAAACACGGCACGAGTCAGACGGTTGGCAAGCGCCACGCGGCCGAGCACGCCGGACTCTGGCGTGTCGAGCAGGCGACGACGCATGCGAGAACCCGCGGAGTGGTTGCCGTGGCTGTAGGAAGGTACGTTGGCAAAACGCGTACCGGTCGGGGCAGCGGCGGATGCGACCTGGTCATCGGTGATGGCGGCCATGGTGCCGGTGCCGGTGAGCTCGGCTTCGCGTCCGGTTGCCTCGTCGCCGGCGCGCAGCAGCAGCGCGACGATGATAAAGCTCGCCAGCAGCGAGGAGCCGCCCTGGCTCATAAAGGGCAGGGTGACGCCGGTCAGCGGGATCAGGCGGGTTACGCCGCCAACGATTAAGAATGCCTGGAAGCTGATGGCCGCCGTAAGGCCGGTCGCGCTAAAGGCGGCAAGGTCGGACTTGGCGCGGGCTGCCGTGGTGAGGCCACGCACGGCAAAAAGCATAAACAGGATGAGCACGGCGCCGCCGCCCAAAAGGCCCATTTCCTCGCCGATGGCCGAGAAGATAAAGTCGGACTCGACGACGGGGATGTTGTTTGCCATGCCGTTGCCAATGCCGACGCCAACCAGGCCGCCGTCAGCCAGCGAGTAAAGTGACTGTACGATCTGGTAGCCCTGACCCTGGGCGTCCTTAAACGGATCGACCCAGACCTGAAAGCGCACCTGCACGTGCGACAGGAACTTGTAGGCGCCCACGGCTCCAACGGCCAGCAGCGCAAGGCCGATGATGACGTACGAAAAGCGTCCCGTGGCAACATAGAGCATCAGCAAAAAGATGGTGTAGAACAGGACGGCCGAGCCCAGGTCGCGTTCGAAGACGACGATGAGCAGGCACACGCCCCACACGGCAAACAGCGGCAGCAGCAGGCGGAAGCGCGGAATCTTGAGGCCCAGGATCTTGCGGTTGGAGATGGAGAGCAGCTCGCGGTTCTCGGCCAGATAGCCTGCCAGGAACAAGACGATGAAGACCTTGGCGAACTCGCCGGGCTGGATGGTGAAGCCCGCGATGCGAATCCACAGCTTGGAGCCCGAGATCGTGGTGCCGATAAAGATCGGCAGCATCAGCAAGATGATGCCGATAATGCCAAAGGTGTACTTGTAGCGCATGACCACGTCGAGGTTCTTGACCAGTGCGAGCGTTCCCACCATGAGCGCCACCGAGACAAACAAGATGATGAGCTGCGAGATGGCGAGGTCGGGGGCCAGGCGCGTCACGAATGTGATGCCGATGCCCGAGAGCACAAAGACGATGGGCAGGATGGCGGGGTCGGCGCCGGGCGCCAGGATGCGCACGGCGATATGCGCCGCGGCGAAGGCGGCGAACAGGCCAATCGGCACGGCGAGCGTCTCAAAGGAAATCGTGGCGCCCGCGGTGAGCACGTACATCGCATAGAGCAGGATGACGGGGAACGCCGAGGCGATGAGCAAGAGCAGTTCGGTGTTGCGGCGACTCATAAGCGGCACTCCCTTTCTAATTCTTATCGGAGGCTTCGGCCTCGGCTGACTGTTCGGCGGTTTTCTCGGAATCTGACTCGGAGGTGGATTCCTGATCGGTGTTGTCGCGAATCGTTTGCGCGTCAATCACCTGACGGGTCTGCTCCTCGTCAATCTGATGGCGGTACTTGGAAATGGTGTCCTGCGCATCGTCGACACTCGTTTGCGGAATGCCTGCCTTCAGGCGGTTTTGCGTGTCTTCGGGCAGGTCGGACAGCTTGATGCTGGTTTCGCTCTCGAGCCAGTGGAGCTCGACCCCGAGCGTCTTGCCGGGCAGGCCGCGCCAGACGGCGACATTGCCGTGGTAGGTTCCCAAGTAATAGGAGCCGGTGACGCCCGTGTATGCCCAGATGCCCGCTACCAGCACAAAGACAAGGGCCAAGACGGTGGCGATGGTGACATTGCGGCGTCGGACGCGTTTTGCCTCGCGCATGACGCCGTCGTCGACCAGGTCGACGACCACCACGGTCACATTGTCGTGGCCGCCGGCGGCGAGCGCCGCGTCCACCAAGTTGTCGACACAGATCTGTGCGCTCGAGGACTGCGTAGCGATGTTCTCGATATCGCTATCGGGAATCATGCTCGAAAGACCGTCGGAGCACAGAATCAGGCGGTCGCCTTCCTCGATGTGCAGGGTAAAGTGGTCGGCATACATAGCGGGATCCGAGCCCAGCGCGCGGGTGATGACCGAGCGGTTGGGGTGGACGCGGGCCTCGTCGGCCGTAATCTCGCCGGCATCCACGAGCTCCTCCACGTAGGAGTGGTCGCGGGTCACGCGGATGAGCGTGCCCTCGTGGAGCAGGTAGGCGCGCGAGTCGCCCACGTGGGCGATGGCGAGCGTGTCGTTTTCGATGTAGGCGCAGGTGGCCGTGCATCCCATGCCGGGTTTGCCCAGGCCGTTGAGGGCGGCCTCGATCACGGCTGCGTTGGCGGCCTCAACGGCTGCGGCCAGGCGCGCGGCGTCGGCGGACTGCGGCGCCGTCTTGGCGATGGTCTCGACGGCGATGGAGGATGCCACCTCGCCGGCGGCGTGTCCTCCCATGCCGTCGCACACGCAAAAGAGCGGCGACTGCACCAGATAGGAGTCCTCATTGTGCGGGCGTACGCATCCGACGTCGGAGCGGGCGCCCCACATAAGCTGCGTGGTGGTGCCGGCGTCGTAGGTCGAGTCGGTCTCGATGCGCTCGTCGGTCAGCGGCTCGAAGCTCATGGTCGAGCCGGGATCTTTGAGCTTTGCCTCCACGGCGGCGACATCGATCTCGGCGGTGTCGCCGGGGGAGACGGTGTCGGCATCGTCTCCCGACTCGGCGTCGGAGACGTCCGGAAGGTTGAGATCTTCGGTTACGCGGTCGGCGGGATCGTCGTCCTGCTGCGGCTCGACAGCCGTCGGCTCGGGCGTCGCAAAGTGCGACGGCGCGGGCGTGCTCTGGGGTTGAGCGGAGGGCTCGGGAGCTGCGGCGGGCGCGGCAACGGGCTGCTCGACTTCGGCAGGCGTTGCGGATGCGGGTGCCGCCTCGCTTGCCGGGGCGACGGGGAATACCGGCGCGGCAGGCTCGGGGGCTGCAAACACGGCAGCGCTCTCGTTAATCGCCTCGGCGACGGGCTCGGCAAAGTGAGCCGGTGCGGGCGTTGCCTCCGGTTCCGCCGACTGCTCGGCAGCGTGCGCGCCGATGGGGGCATCGAGCTGCTCGGTATCGGCGTCCTCGTCATCGACGAGTGTCGGATATTCTTGAGTTACATGCGAAAGAGGCAGGGAGAACACCGTGTCCTCGGGCTCCACGGTCGCAGGGCGCGCCGGAGCGGCATGAGCCGGCGCAGCTGCGGGGGCAGTCGGCGTCTCGGGCATGGTTGCGGACTTGTTCTCCTCGTCGATCATCGACGGTTCACCTTCATGACCACGTCGCCAATCTGGACCTCATCACCCTCGCGCAGCGTTGCGGGCTCCACCAGCTGACGGCCGTTAACGAGCGTGCCGTTCAGCGAGTTGAGGTCTTCGATGATGAGTGCCGGGCCCTGCAGCGAAAAGCGTGCGTGCGAGGCCGAGACAAACGGTTCGTTGATGCAGATGTCCGAGGACGGCGAGCGGCCCACGATGACGGGGCCGAGCATGTCTACATGGATGCCACGGATGCCGCGCGGACCCTTGTCCACATCGATCGTCCAGATAGCGGAGTCGCGGCGCTGGCCGCGTACGAGTCCCACGCCGGTTTTCATGACGGCGAACAGGAAGATGTAGAGCAGGGCGACCAGGACGATGCGGCCTGCAAAAAGGACGATATCGATGTTCATAAGCGACTATCCCCTAAATTCAAAGGTGCTCAGGCCAAACGTCAGCAGGTCGCCGTTGCGCAGCGGGCAGCGCGTGATGCGGCGGTTGTTGACGAGCGTGCCGTTGGTGGAATTGAGGTCCTCGATCGACCAGTCCGAACCGGTAAAGGTGAGTTGGGCGTGACGACGCGACACGTTGGGGTCGCGCAGGGCGATGTCCGAAACCGAACGCTCGCGACCGATGGTCACCTGCGCGGAAGTGATGCTGTGGCTCTCGCCGCTCACGACGTCGACGAGCTGGGCGAGTGGGCGCTGCGGGGCGCGGGTGCTCGCCATGTTGGAGGCAATACCGGCCGCGGCGCCAAGGCCCACGGCGGCGCCGGTCGCGGCGGCTCCGCCCATGCCGGCGAGGGCGTCACGAGAGACGGTCTGCGGCACGGGGATGGGCGCGGCGGCGGGGTCGGGGACGCTGGGCGCAAAGGGATCGGCCACGGCGAGCGGGTCGGGAGCGGCGGCACGGGGCGACGGCTGCTGGGGCATGGCGGCGGGGTGCTGTTGCTGCGGAGCGGCGAATTGCTGCTTGCCGGCGCGGGGAGCGCTGGCGGCGCGGCTTGCGGCCGAGTTGTTCTGGCCCAGGCCATTCTGGTAAGCGCGTTCTTCCTCGTACAGACGACCGAGCGTGGGGGCGTCGACGTTCTCGGCAAAGACCGAGAACTTACCGGCACGCAGCTGCGGGTCGATCATAAAGCGAACGAGGGGTTCGCCGACAAACACATAGCGGCGCTTTTCGGCCTGTGCCTTCACAAACTCGCGGACTTCGCGCGAAAGCTCGGGGTAGAACGGGGCGAGCATGGGATCGTCGTCGGCGGCGATCAGGATGGTATAGAGTGCCGGCGCGGTGTTGACGCCGTTGATCACCAGAGTCTGATCCTCCATGTCGCGAGCGGCCTGCTTGGCAAGCTTCTTAAAGGAGAACGGGGCACGGGTGGCACCGAAGATGCTGGCCACGTGGTCCTCGAAGATGTTCAGGAAGTTCACGAAAGATCACTCTCCGTATAGGTTCTTTGGTATCCGAGCAAATATAGGCATATCCCAACGATTATAGAGGATAGGGTTCCCGCAACCGCCGCCTTGACGACGACCGCGGCCGCAAGGCTGGCAATTTCCATATGGTGTGCAAGACAGAGCGACGCCGCGGTGCCTATTCCGCAGCCGGCGATGGCAGCGATTGCAGTCAGGTCCGAGCCCTGCTCGGCACGCTTGGCATGGGCGTTGAGCAGCAGAGATGTCAGTGCAGCTGTCGCCGCGACGAGCACAACGGCAGCCCAGAAGAGCATGTCTCCCAGCGCCGCGGCAACATTGCCGAGTCCCAGCACGCCTCCGGCGGAAAGCGCAACCGTAGCCAGGCGGCCAAAAAGCGCGCCCATCCCCGTGGCGGCCGCGGCGCTTGCCGGGCCGAGCCAAAAGGCCGCGATGCCGGTGGCGACCCCGGCGGCAAGGAGGACGTCGCCCGTTAGACAGCCAAGTGCCACCGCGCAGGTGAGCGCCGCGCTCGCGGCCGCCTCGGTGCGTCCCCAGGCAATCCACCAACCGGACATGGTGGCGGCAAAAATGACTGCGACCGGCAGCATCGACAGGATGCCCTGCGCCTGCATAGTGGCGTTGGACATGAGCACCAAAAAGCCCACGGCCGAGATGGCCGAGCCAATCTGCGGGGCCAGGCCGGCGGCCGCCCCAATCGCGATGGCCGCGGCAATAAGTCCGGGAAGTGCCGCGACGCCAGCCGTCTGCATGAGCAAAAAGCTAAAGGCACCACACGCTAGCGCCGAGATGGCGCGCATGGTGTAATCGCGCGCGTGGCTCCAGCGCGTGCCGGCCCAGCCGAGTGCGGGGTCGACCTCGATGGTGTCGTCCTCATAGGGCAACGATTCGATATCGTCTGCCGCGCGCTCGTCATCCGACAGCTCGCCCACCATCTGCTCCAGGCTGCGACGGCCCTCGCGCACGCTGCCCAAGCCGGCGAGCAGCTGGTCGCAAAATGCCTCGATGCTGCTGGGGCGGTCTTGCGGCATGGGGGAGAGGGCGCTCATGAGCGCAGCCTCGGCTCCCGGGGGAAAGTGCGGGATGAGCTCGCTGGGGTAGGTGGCGCCACCGATGATACGGCCGAGCGAGTCGCCAGGCGTGGCGGCCATAAAGGGAGCGCTGCCGCACAGGCCCTCGTAGATCACACAGGCGAGGGCAAAGACATCGGCGCGCTCGTCAACCGTGCCAGTCTCGATATCGAGCTGCTCGGGCGGCATGTAGCCGATGGTGCCGCCGCGCGAGCCGCCAAAGCCGCCGGCAGACGACAGCCGCGCCATGCCAAAGTCGGTGAGCTTTACATTGCCCGAGTGGTCGATGAGCACGTTGGCGGGCTTAATATCCAGGTGGAGCACGCCGTTGCTATGGGCGAAGGTGAGCGCCTGGCCCAGCGCGTCGGCAATTGCCGCGGCCTCGTCAAAGGTGAGCGAATGGCCGTCCACGCGATGCAAAAAGTCGGCTAGGGACATGCCGTCGACATATTCCATGACCAGATAGGCATAGGCGGTGTCGTGCGTAAAGTCGATAACCTGCACGATATTGGGATGTTGAAGCATGGCGGCGGTGTGTGCCTCGCGCAGGACATCCATGATGTCGCTGGCGGGCATGCCGGCGCCGCTTGTGAGGGGGATGCGCTTAATGGCGACGCGGCGGCGCAGGTGCGTGTCGCGGCAGATCTCGATGGAGCCAAAACCGCCGGTCGCAAGCGTCTCGAGCGGCTGGAACCGCTTGAGCAGCTCGCGAGAGCTGGTGCCCTCCAAAGGAACGTCCGGCGAGAACCGGGCGGTATGTTGCGAGAAAAGCGGCATGGCCAACCCTCGTGCGTTTAAAGTTCGTTTGCGAGCGGCAGGCGCGGAGCCGAGCCGTTCGCGGTGGCATAGATGCTGCTAGTTTAGCACGCTCGGGCGCATGGTGAAGGTAGCGGGGCGAGGCGGCCTGTCTGACTTGGCCTTAGCGCTTCTTCTTGTTCTTCTTCTGCTTGCGTCGCTTGCCCTTGGTCTCCTGGGGCTGGTCGCCCTGCTTGGCCTTGGCAGCGGCCTTTTCGGCCTTCATCTTCTTGCGTTTGGTCTCGATGCGCAGTTTTTTGTTGATGCGCGCCTTGAGGAACGAGCCAAACTGCTCGGCATCACCACGCACAAAGGTGTCCTTAGGGATCGTCACGCCCTGGTCGGCGAACATGGCCACAAAGATGCGCTCGCCGTCGAGTACGTGGTCGAGCTTCTCAAACGGGAAGAACTGCGACTTGCCGCTCTTGCCCCAGACCATCAGGCCGTCCTCGTTGGCGGCGACGCGGCGGTAGCGGCCGCCCATGGACTCGTCTGCCTCGACGGCTTCGATAAAGTCGCGCGCAAGCGTATGGTGCAGATTTTTGCTCCACCAGGCCAAAAAGGCGCCGAATACAATCAGGACGACGCCGAACTTGATCCAGTTGCCGCCGGCCACCAGCATGCCGATGCCGATGAGCGCGGCAATCGCAGCGGCGACGTACAGGGAGCCGCGGCGCCTGGGCGAGGCAACCAAGCGGGCGAAATCGGTGACGAGGTCGTTTTCGTACTGATACTCGTTGAGGTACAGGATGCCGTCATCGGCTGCTGCCTGCGTCTCGAGCGCGACCTCGACCTGGTCGGCTGCTTCGGAGGGAACGAGGTTGCTCTCTGCGTCTGCCATGCTCTTTGGACTCCTATCGCGGCGGGCTCGCCGTACGGGTTATTATGAATGCAGTATGCCGTGCGACCGCATGGCCGCCGCGGCAACAAGACTCAGTATACCCGGGGGAGCACCCATGGAATCGTTGTACCGAAAGTATCGCCCGCTCACCTTCGACTCCGTGGTGGGCCAGCAGCATATCGTCTCGACGCTCGAGCACGCCATTACCGAGGGGCGCCTGTCCCACGCCTACCTGTTCTGCGGACCGCGCGGCACGGGCAAGACCACCATGGCGCGCATTTTGGCCAAGGCGCTGCTGTGCCGCAATGCCGAGGCGGCGCGCGCCGAGGGTGCGAGCGGCTGCATGCCCGATGGCACCTGCGAGGAGTGCGAGCTCATCGCCGAAGGCAACCACCCGGACGTCTACGAGCTCGATGCCGCAAGCCGCACGGGCGTGGACAATGTGCGCGAGGAGATCATCAACTCCGTTAACTTTGCCCCGGTGCGTGGCAAGTACAAGATCTATATCATCGACGAGGTTCACATGCTCACGACGGCGGCGTTTAACGCGCTGCTCAAGACGCTCGAGGAGCCGCCGGCGCACGTGATCTTTGTGCTGTGCACCACCGACCCGCAAAAGATTCTGGAGACCATCCTCTCGCGCTGCCAGCGCTTTGATTTCCACCGCATCGGTAACGAGGATATCGAGCGCCGCCTGGCATACGTGTGCGAGCAGGAGGGCTTCGACTACGACGACGAGGCGCTTGCCATCGTGGCGCGCCATGCCAAGGGCGGCATGCGCGACGCGCTCTCCACGCTGGAGCAGCTGAGCGTCTTCGGCAACGGCACCGTGCATGCGGACGATGCCCGCTCGCTTTTGGGCGAAGTTTCGGACCAGATTCTGGGCGAGTTTGCGCGCGCCATTGCTGATCGCGATGTCGCCGAGCTGTATGGGCTTATTCGCGCGCAGGTCGAGGAAGGTAACGACCTGCTGGAACTGACGCGCGACCTGGTTGCGCACGTGCGCGACGTGTATGTTGCCTGCGTTGCCGGTGCCCGTGCCGAGTTGTTTGAGGGCGGTGCCGAGCAGGCCGAGGCGCTTGCGGCCGAGGCCGCTGCCTTTGGCGAGCATCCTGCCGATCGTTTGGCTCGCGTGCTGACGGTGCTCGACGATGCCGCCTTGGAGATGAGGGGTGCGAGCGACGTGCGCCTGGTGCTCGAGATCGCCTGCACCCGCCTGACGCGTCCCGAGGCCGATTTAACGATTGAGGCTTTGGCTGAGCGCGTGGCTCGCTTGGAGGCCATGGTTGCCAACGTCGCCGTTCCGGCGAGCGTGGCTGCTGCTCAAGCGAGTGCGCCTGCTGCATCCGCACCCGCTGTCCAGCAGCCGACGCTGATCTCGGGTGCCCGAGCTGCTACTCCTGCGGCGACCGCCGCCCCCGCTGCTACGTCCGCGCATCAGGGTGGCATGCCTTGGGACCGCGGCACTGCTGTTCCGGCGGCCCAGTCTGCGCCCAAGTCCGCGGTTCCTGCGTCGGCGCCCAAACCTGTAACGCCTGCACCTCAACCCGTTGCGGCTCCCGCGCCTGCGGCATCGACCGTGCCGGTGTCCAAGCCCAACAACGCCGCCCAGGTTGCCGCCGCCGGTGCTGCCGAGACCCCCGCGGTCGAGGACGCCGGCGAGCTCCAGCGCAAATGGACCGAGGTCGTCGAGCGTGTCAAGGCGCGTCAGGCTTCCTACGCAGGGCTTTTGCTCAACGCCCGCGCCACGGCCGATGACGGCTCCAAGCTCACGGTCTCGTTCCCCGCGGGCTCGACCTTTGCCATCAAGATGCTCGGTCGCGCCGACACGCAGTCGGTGGTCCTGCCGACGGTCTGCGCGGTCTTCGGTCGTCGCACTGTCGACTACGTCCTGGATGGAGGTGGCACGCCGGCTCCTCAACATGAGGAGCATTCTCCATCTGCACGGGCTGCGGCATCTGCGGACCCGCAACCCGTGTCCTCGGCGGCCCCTGTATCCTCGAGCGCCAGCGCGACGCAGCAGCAAGCGGCGCCGGTGATGGCACCGACCCCGTCGGCGCCTAAGCCCGCGGCGCCCAAACCGGTTGCTCCGGCTCCCGCGCCCAAGCTTGTCGCGCCTGCATCCAAGTCATCCGACCTGGCTAAGGCTCCCTGGCTGCGCTCCGACAACCCTGCCGGCGCTCCTGCCACAGGCAAACTCCCGACCGAGCCCGCGCCCCGCGCGCCCGAGCGCGCGTCCGCTCCCAAGGCTCAGCCGTCTGCGCAGTCCGCTCCGTGGGAATCCGAGCAGGTTCCCTACGACGATGCCATGGTCAGCGGTTTTGCTGCCGATGCCGGCGGGGACGATCTGCCCCCGTTCGACGTGGCGGGTGCGGCGTCCGCGTCCAAACCCGCTGCGGCGGAGCCCAAAGAGGAGGACGCCCCCGCTGCCCCTTGGGAGTCCAACCCCGGCGCCGGCAGCCCCTTCGGCCATCAGGGCGCAGCCCCGAGCATCCCGCAGACCGAGGACGAGGCCAAAGCCCTCATCCGCAGCGTCTTCGGTCAGTCCACCATCTTCAAGCCGGTGGAGTAGCTGCGCAGGCGGGTATACCGCTCAAGAAGAGGGCTCAATGTCCGGGCGCATCTGTATTTCGGACATGTGTAGTGTGGTGCCGCGTATATCGCATTCGAGTAGACAGGTGCGTGACGGTCGGCCTAGGGTGCTGAGGTCGATACGATACGTCGCATGGCTGTCCGTGTACTCGACTTGCTCGGC
>CATVZP010000047.1 GCA_958348565.1 uncultured Collinsella sp.
ACGGTAACGACCCGGTCGACTTCAGCAAGCCGCTGGTCGGCGGCGGCGACCACGCCACCCTGTTCGCCCAGTGGAACATGGTCGTCGAGGACAACTCCATCGACGTCCTCTACGTCGCCAACGGCGGCACGTTCTTCGACGGCAGTGACGCCCTCCAGGGCGTGACCGACGGCGACGGCGTCGCCCGCCAGCCCCTGGCCCCGACCCGCGAGGGCTACACCTTCGCCGGCTGGACCTACGACCGCGACGGTAACGACCCGGTCGACTTCAGCAAGCCGCTGGTCGGCGGCGGCGACCACGCTACCCTGTTCGCTCAGTGGACCGAGGACAAGGGAGCTGACGTTGACGAGAACAAGAACGTCAAGGATGTCCTCTACTTCGCCAACGGTGGTGTATTCTTCGACGGTAATGTGACGCTCCAAGGCGTTACTGATTCCGACGGAGTTGCCCGCCAGCCCCTGGCACCGACCCGCGAGGGCTACACCTTCGCCGGCTGGACCTACGACTCCGAGGGCACCGACCCGGTCGACTTCAGCAAGCCCGTCCAGGGCGGCGGCGACCACGTGACGTTCTACGCCCAGTGGACCAAGAACGAGACGCCTGCTGTCCAGACCCACAAGGTCAATTTCTACGTTGATGGTTCCACCACTACGGTTGAGGTCGAGGACGGTAAGACTGTTGCTCAGCCCACTGATCCTTCCGTCGACGGCTTCAACTTTGTCGGCTGGTCTTCATCCAAGGAGTCCTTCAAGAAGTTTGACTTCTCTACTCCTATCACCGAGGACACCACTGTCTACGCTTTCTTTACCGCTAAGACCCCCAAGTCCGAGACTTTGAAGAAGGATGAGGGCAAGAAGCAGGTTGCTGCTGATAAGAAGGACGAGGCTAAGGCCGAGAAGAAGGACGACGCCGCCCTTGCTTCTACCGGCGATCCGACCTTCGTTGTGACCTCTGCTGCCGCCCTTACCGGCGCTGTGGCTGTCGCTGTGGGTATGTACATGACCAAGCGTCGCGAGCACTAAACTCTACTAGTGTTTACCTCCGGGCTTTATTAGCCCAAACCTGATAGCCGCGTGGGGACCCGACCCCCACGCGGCTTTTTTGTTTTAGTTAGCTTGCTGAGTAATTCGGCTTCTGCATCCGTTTTTAGATGTGCACGCCATATAAAGGAGCGCCGCTGCGATGTGTGCAGCGGCGCTCTTTTGTGTTGATTCTTATTGTGTGGGCTCGGCCCTAGGCCAGCGCGCGTACGTTCGAGGAGATCTTCAGCACCAAAAACTCGGTCGAGGAGCCCAGCTTGAGTAGGTCACCGTCGTGGATGGGAATCAGCTTGTCCTCGTCATCGGCGGTGCGCTGCGAGCGCGGCTTCTCGATAACGGTGGTCGTACCGCCGCGTGTCACCAACACCGTTCCATTAGTGGAATGAAGGCCGCTTGCGAGCCATGTGTCGTTGGAAAACGCTACACGCAGGTGCCGACGGGATACATCGGGTCCTACGTTGGTGATGGCGTTTTGGTCGTGTGCAAAGGAGCCAAGTACCGTACCCTCGGGATCGAGGCTCAAAGGATAGATCGGCGGCAAGGCCGAGCCGTCTTTCGCAAGCCTGAGCAGCCCCAGTTTTGCAGGAGGCTCGTTGACCTTGCAGTTAGTGCCTCGCGCCTGGACGACCTCGGCGGTCTCGAGCGTGCCAAAGGTCTGGGCCAGTTGCGTTATAGCAAAGTCTTTGACCTCGGAGGCGGCGGCATTGGGATCGGCCAGGCATCCGCAGACCGTTAGCGCAAGGAGCTCCAAAAGGCGCCGGTCGCTTTGCTTTAGGCCCGGCATGACGGCGATGCGGTCAAAGATATTGCGCAGGATGGAACCATCGAGCCCCCAGTGTTCGAGCGACGTTGCCATGCGCTCGAGGGCACGCGCCGTAATGGCTTGCTGGCGAGCGTTGGCGGCCGCTGGACTGCTGCCGCTGCCGATTTTTACAGCGGCAGCCAAGCTCTGGACGCTCTGCGAAAAATCGGCAAACATTTCGGGGTCGATCTTGTCGGTGCCCGGAACGACGTGCACCACGCGTCGCGATAGAAACGTCTTTTCTGCAATGCGAAATCGTGGGGCCGGTTTGGAGCCCATCGGCTTGTCCGAAATCAGGATGCGCGCTGCTTCTCGATTGTTAATCTGCAGGTCGCACTTAAGGAAATCAAAGAGCACCTCAGAAGGTGTTTCCGCACGCATGATGCGAGGCTCCTTTCTGGTATCCGGGGAAGGCGTTAGATGCAAAAGCCGGGTAGGACATAGGTCTTTTGGTCCGGAGCGTTTCCGGGCGTTGCCCAGCAAAACACGTCGCCGTCTTTTCCAACGCGGTTAAAGTACGTCGAGTCGGCGCCCTCGCTGCAGTCGGCGCTGGGGGTGCGCTCCCAGTAGCAGATCTTTTTGCCAGCGACGGTGCGGATCATGGCATCGTTGGTGGTCAGGCCGCTCACACTCTGCTCGCGATAGAGCTGGTACTGATCGCCTTCTCCGCTGTAGAGGGCAGAAAGGTACTCGCTGCCTTCCGTGAACGTTTCGCGCGCCTGGTAGCCGCACAGCTCGCTCATGGACGGTAGCCAGAGCATGTCGTCGGTGGCGGTGATGCTGGAGGCGTCTTTGGTGCCGCCGGTGTTGTTGGTGAGCTTTCGCACCGAACGAATCTGATTGCGGAGATCGTCGGGCAGCGTAGCCATTCCCTTGTCCGCCAACCATTCACGAAGCGACGATTGCTCCCAACCGCCCGTCGCGGCACTGTCGTTTACGGCGCGCATGGCGATGGGGGTACGGAACATAAAGGTGATGCCAGCGGGGAGGCCGTCATCGGTGAGCGTGTCTGCCTTAAAGCCCACGATCTGGATTTGTGCCTTGGTCCCGTCGGAAAGCCTGACGGTCTTGGTGTTCTCGTTTTCGAGCGACTGCTTGCTGTTTACCAGGTGGTAGGTTTCGGCAATCGCGAGCGCGTCCTTGTTGGAAGATGTCTCTTGGATTTTGCGGGAGATCAGGGCGAGTTCTTCCCAGGTGTAATCGTCGAGTGACGGCTTGATGCCGTGCGCCAGGTCGATAAGCCCCCAGCATCCCGTGGCAAGGGCGGAAGCTGCGATGCCGGCAACGCAGACGCCGCCGAGCGCGAGCGCAGTGCGACGCGAGATGACTGGGTGATGCGTCTGAGCCTTGTCGGAGCCGGAAGGCTTCGGTTGCTGGCTAAAGTCGATCGGGGTGGGCAACGGCGTGCGCGGCTCAAAATCGATGTCTTTAATCCAGGCATCGAGCTTGCCGACAATCGTAGACAGCGGCGCGCGCTGGGACTGCTTGTTATGGATACCGCTCATGATGACATCGACAAGCATTTGGTCGCCGGGTACGCGTGCCTCAAGCGGCTCGAGCTCGTGCTCGATCTTGTACAGGTAGGACGACTGGTCCATATGCTCGTTTAGGCGATATGGCGTGTGACCGGCATAGAGCGTGTAGAGTATGCTGCAGAGCTCGTATGTATCGATGCTGGGCGACGTACGCAGCGGCGCCAGCTCGGGGATGTCGTTGGAGAGCATCTCGGGTGGGGCGAACTCGGGGGTGCCGTTGCGCCAGATGCCTGTGGACATGGTAAACGAGGGGTCTGAGCGCTTGATGCTCGAGCTGCCCAGATCGACTAGGCAAAGGTCAAAACTGCAGCGTGCAATCTGCTGGGCAAGGGACCGGCGCGTCGTGCGAATAATGATGTTGCGCAAGGAGATATCACGGTGCGCAAACGGTGCATCGAGCTTTTGGGCACCCAGGAGAATCTCTCCCAGGCGTTTTCCAATCGCAGCGACGGTGTTTGCGGGAATGTGGCTGCCCTCGGCGGGGTCGGTTAGCTCTGCCGCAGCATCGCGAAGGGGCAGGCCTTCAATCCACTCCATAAGGATGGCCGGTACGGAGCCGGTATAGCCGTAGCCATAGGTTTTGGGAAAGCCGCCCAACAGTGAGACGGCTGCAAGATTGCGATACTCCTCGGTAAGCGTCTTGATGCCCGAGGGGCTGATGGCGGAGCCGTTTTCATCACAGCCGCTGAGGGGCCATAGCGTTTTGAGCGCAAAGGTCTCGCCCTCGGTGTTGGCGACCTTGCGAAGATGGTGGGAACCGCCGCCGACTGCCCCGCAATCCAACAGGGTGGTAAAGCGGCGAATAGTATCGGGGTCTTCGTTGGTCGCAAACATGGCGTTTGGTTCAAAGGGGGACAACGCGATGATATTCATATCCGTGTCGTACGTCACGGGGCGATCCTTTCGAGAAAAAAGTGCGTAACGATAATGTTAGTGAAAAGGTAGCGCAACTGTTGCCTTAATCGAAAAGGTGCCGTTATTTGCATGGGTTGATGCAAATAACGGCACCTTGTGCGTCGAAGATGTGTGGGCGGGCTAGTCTGTGATGCGAATGACCAAGAAGCGCGTCGTGGCGCCCAAGCAAAGCGTGTCTCCGTTGTGAATCTCGACGGGGGTGTTGGCAAAGTTGGCGGGGCGCTCGCGTCTGGGCGGTTCGATAGCCTGTCGGCAGCGGTCGACGCCCGAGATCAAAAACGATCCGTTGGTGGAGCCGAGGCCCTGCGCAAGCCAGCGTCCGTCTTGGAGCCAAATACGCAGGTGCTGGCGCGAGACGTCGGAATCGACGTCGGTGATGGCGTTCTCGTCTCCCGTCAGCGACCCGATAATGCTGCCCACCGGGTCCGTGGTAAGGGGACGCAGCGGCGGTCGTGCCGAGTTGCCCACGACGCGCAGCAGCCCCAGACGAATGTCTCCCGTGGGGCGCGCGGTTGTCGAGAAAAACGAGGTGACGGTCGTCTCGACCGTGCCGAGTGTCGAGAGCATCTGGTCGGACACAAAGGACTCGGTGTATTCGATGGCGCGGGCGGGGTCGCCAAGGCAGCCGGTAACGATAAAAAAGACCAGATGGATGTAGAGGCGATCTTTGATGTCGCTATCGTCAGCGGTCTCGATGCGCTCAACGCCGTTTCTAAAGAGCATGCCGTCGACGCCGCAATTGGTAAGGGCATCCTGCATGTCTGGGACGCACGACTCCATATAGCGTTTAGCGACCTTGCTCAGCGATTGGGGGTCGGAGCCTCGGTTTTGCATGATGAGGTTGAGTATCTGGCGCGCACTTTGTTCAAAGGGCACAAACAGCGGCTCGGGAAGGTCACCGGGTTTGGCGTGAACGATTTCGCGTGAGATAAACGACGGGACCGTCAAGCGTTCGGAGATGGGGCGTCCACCGTAACGGGCGTTGCCGGCCATGAGAATTTGCGCGGCGTTACCGTTGTTGATGCGACCGAGTGACTTAAGCCCGGCGTACAGTGCACAAGATGGGGTGTCGGCCATTTGTTTTACCCCCCCCCTCCTCAAAAAGTGACATTAAATACGTAAGCATGGTCAATTATAGGCGCTTTGCAGCTCGAAATGCTCGCCAGGGGGCGCGGGCGGTGTAAATCGCTGCCGGAAGACAGCAAATCAAAAAGCGGAGAGCGGATTAATAAGCTGGGAAAACGCGTTAGCAAGACCGTTGTGGGCAACATTTGGCATGATGTCGCTTAGGCTTTTGGTCACGGGACCGTGCGGTACCATAAACGTTAATGAACTTTGACGAACGACCCGCCGAGCTTGCCTCGGCGGGCTTTTGGCGTTGCAATGCCGGAGGAACAGCATGCTCATTCACCGTATAGCCGCGCAGCTCTACACTGCCGAGGCACTGCAAACCGTCGAGGCCGGGCTCGATGCTGGCGAGGACGTGACGCTGGCCGTGTCTCAGTCGGGTCGCACGCTTATGGCCGCCGCCCAGTTTGCGCGTCGTCCGCGCCCCACGGTCTACATCGTGAGCGGCGAGGATGCGGCCGATCGCGCCGCACGCAGTCTGGCCGCCTATGTGGGCCTGGCGCACGTGTGCCGCTTTCCCGAGCGCAAGGACTATCCGTGGCGCGAGCAGGCGCCCGACGACGCCGTGGTGGCGCAGCGCTGCGAGGCTCTGGGGCGCATCGTGCGCGGGGACAACTGCATCATGGTCGCCTCGGCCCGCGCGCTGCTGCGCTGCGTGCCGCCGGTCGATAGTCGCTATTGGGAGTCCACTACTTTTGCGGTGGGCGAGGAGATTCCCTTTGACGAGGTGCCGCAGCGTCTGGTGGGCATGGGCTACGCCAATGCCGGCGCCGCCGACGCGCCCGGCCTGTTCTGCGTGCACGGCGACACCGTCGAGGTGTTCCCCGCGCAGGAGAAGGCGCCCGTGCGCATCGAGTTCTTTGGCGACGAGATTGACCGCATCCGCCGCATGGTGAGCTCCACGGGCCAGACCATCGGCAACGAGGACAGTATCGAGATCTTCCCCTGCCGTGAGCTGGCGCTTACCGACGAGGCCGTTCACAACATGCACGTGGCGCTCTACCGCGCAAGCCAGGACGACAGCAAGTTGGCGGCGCTGCTCGAGATGGTGGATGCGCGCATCGTCACGCCTGAGCTCGACCGCTTTTTGCCGGTGATGTACGGCCAGACCGTGAGCCCGCTGTCGCACGTGAGCGGCAAGGCGCTCGTGGTGCTGTCCGAGCCGCGCTCGCTGTTCGACGATTGCCTGCGCGCCTACGAAGATATCGAGGCGCGTGCCGGCGAGGCGGGGGTCGACCGTCTGGACGGCCTGTACGTGCGCGCCCAGCAACTCGACTTTGGCTCCCAGCAACGCCTGAACTATGTGAGCCTCATCCGTGCCGGCGGTGCGGTGACGGCCGAGCTCAAGATTGAGCAGCCTGCCATCGCAGGCTCGGACAACCGTTTCATGACGCGCATCCAGGAGGTCGTGGGTAAGCGCTATGCCTGCGTGTTTGCCATCCCCGACCGCGGTGCGCGCGAGTCGATGGAGCTTACCTTTGGCGACGAGGGCATTACCTTTGAGGAATCGCTGACCGCGGCGCCCGAAAATGCCGGCGCTATTGGCGACCGTGTGCGCGTGGCAGCGGCGGATTCCGCCGATCGTGCCGCACGCCAGGAGGCCCATGCTTCCATTCGCGAGCGTCGCGCCGACGCGCTCAACGCCCGCTCGCTCGAGGCGGGCGCCGCGCAGGCTGCCGCCGGAGCCGCTGTGCCCACCATCTCGCGCGGGCGTGTGACCTTTGTGGACGCGGCCCTGCCGCAGGGCGTGGTGGTGCCCGACGCCAATTTGGCCGTGCTCTCGATCGCCGACCTCAACGCCCGCATGGATGCCAACCGCGCGCGTAGCCGCCGCAAGGTTGACATTACACAGATCACCTTCCCGTTTAAGCCGGGTGACTACGTCGTTCATGCCACCCACGGCATCGCGCTCTTTAGCGAGATTGCGCGCCAGGAAGTGGGCGGCAAGGAACGCGACTACTTTTTGCTGGAATATGCCGATGGCGACAAGCTCTACGTGCCGTTGGAGCAGGTCGACCGCATCACGCGCTACGTTGGCCCCGACGGTGACAAGCCGCGTCTGACCAGGCTCAACACCGCCGACTGGACGCGGGCTACCAACAAGGCGCGCAAGAATGCCAAAAAGCTGGCGTTTGACCTGGTCGACCTCTATACGCGCCGCTCGTCGATTACCGGTATCGCCTGTCCGCCCGATACGCCCGAGCAGATCGAGATGGAGGAGAGCTTCCCCTACGACGAGACGCGTGACCAGCTGGAGGCTATCGCCGACATCAAGGCCGACATGGAGGCGCCCAAGCCCATGGACCGCCTGCTGTGCGGCGACGTGGGCTTTGGCAAGACCGAGGTCGCCCTGCGCGCGGCCTTTAAGTGCGTGGACTCCGGCCGCCAGGTCATGGTGCTCTGCCCCACGACCATTCTGGCCCAACAGCACTACGAGACCTTCTTTGAGCGCTTTGCCCCGTTTGGCCTGGAGGTCGAGGTACTCAGCCGCTTCCGCACGCCGGCGCAGCAAAAGCGCGCGCTCAAGGCGTTTGCCGAGGGCACGATTGACGTGCTCATCGGCACGCACCGTCTGCTTTCGGCCGACGTGAACCCCAAGAACCTGGGCCTGGTGATCATCGACGAGGAGCAGCGCTTTGGTGTGCAGCACAAGGAGCAGCTCAAAAACCTGCGCGAGCAAATCGACGTGCTCACGCTCTCGGCAACGCCGATTCCGCGAACCATGCAGATGGCCACGAGCGGCGTGCGCGACATGAGCCTGATCACCACACCGCCGACCGGGCGTCGTCCCGTGATCGTACACGTGGGGGAGTACGACCCCGACGTGGTGAGTGCGGCGATTCGCCTGGAGGTGGGCCGCGGCGGTCAGGTGTACTACGTGTCCAACCGCGTCAAGACCATCGACGATGCCGTGGCGCGCGTGCACGAGGCTGCGCCCGAAGCGCGCGTGGGCGTGGCGCACGGCAAGATGAGCCCGCGCGAGGTCGAGGACGTGATGATCGAGTTCGCGACCAAAAAGATTGACGTGCTTATCGCCACGACCATCGTGGAGAGCGGTATCGACAACGCAACGGCCAACACGCTCATCATCGAGGACTCGCAGCGTTTGGGCCTGGCGCAGCTCTACCAGCTCAAGGGCCGCGTGGGCCGCTCGGCCACGCAGGCCTACGCGTACTTTATGTTCCCGGGCGAGCTGCCGCTCACCGAGGAGGCCACGGCGCGCCTGACCGCACTTTCCGAGTTCCAGGACCTGGGCAGCGGCATGCGCATCGCCATGCGCGACCTGGAGATCCGCGGCGCCGGTTCGCTCATGGGCGCCGAGCAGCACGGCAACCTGTCGAGTGTTGGCTTTGACCTGTTTACGCAGATGCTGGGACAGGCCGTGGCCGAGGCGCGCGGCGACGACGATGCCGGCGTGGAGGCGGCGAGCGTGGGCATCAACCTGCCGGCCGACTACTTCTTGTCCGAGGAGTACATGCCGGCGGTGGACCAGCGCGTGCTCGTGTACCGCAAGCTCGCGGCGGCTGAGGACCTGGAGAGTATCGACGAGGTGCAGGAGGAGACCGAGGCTGCGCATGGCGAGCTGCCGTTGGCGGGACTCAACCTGTTCAACCGCGCTCGCATCCGCATTCGCGGCGAGCGCCTGGGGCTCGAGAGCGTCACGCTCAGCGGTGGACGCATTACTTTCCTGGGGATTGACGTTCCCAAGAAGGTAGCCTTTGAGTTCAAGAATCGCTATGGCGCGGTGAACTTTCCCAAGAGCCGCAAGCTGTCGGTGCCCTACAAGGCGGGCGCCGGCGCGGGCAGCGGCCTGGGTCGCGGCCTCGACGCCAACGACGGCACCGGCCCCGTGGCCGCGGCGCTCATGCTACTGCAGCAGCTCGGTGCGTCCGACGATGACTAACGGGTCGACGCTGCAAACGCCCCATTTGGGCAATCTGGTTCCATCGAAAGGAAAGCATGTTCGGATACATCTACAAGAAAGATGTCGCCATTATCGCGGTTGTCCTGTGCCTTTGTCTGGGCGTGGGCAGCTTCTTTGATTATCAAATCTCGAGTGCGCTGTTCAACATCGGCAGCATGTACGGTCGCTTTGTCGAGGCGGCCGGCGAGCTGCCGTTTGAGCTGACGGCGAGCGTCGCGGGCGTTATGCTCGTGCGCTCGGCACGCCCCGATTCCAAGACGAGCAAGTGGCTCGCCGTGCTGGGCGTTCTGATCAACGTTGGCCTGGCCGGCTACGAGATCGTTTCGTCCCTGCGGGTTGGCGGCAAACTCATCGCGGTTCAGTTGGTACTGACGTTTGTGCTGGTCATCGCCGCCAATCTTATCGTCTATCGCCTCACGCGCACGACCGAGCCCGACGAGCTCACGCGCTGGGCGTTGATGGTGCTTGTCGTGTGGGTCGCTCAGGCCATCATCCTCAACGTGATTGTCAAGCCGCTGTGGTCGCGCCCGCGCATGCGCGTGATCGAGGTGACGCAGGGACTCGAGTTTCAGCCGTGGTGGGTGATCGGCAACCCCGACAAGTGGGCCTTTATTGCCGCCGGCGTGATTAAGGACGGCTTCAAGTCGTTTGCGAGCGGACACACGGCGCACGCGGCGATCGGTCTTATGCTCGCCGGGCTTCCCGCGGCGGCCTTTAAGGAAAAACCGTCGCGCCGCCGCGTGGCCTTTTGGACGGCGGCTGCGGTCGCGGCGCTCGTCGCGTTTGGCCGCATCGTGATCGGAGCGCACTTTTTGAGTGACGTGAGCTGCGGTTTTGCCCTGGTACTGGCGCTTGAGTGCCTTGCCGCGCGCATTGCCTATCCCAACGGCGTACAATAGCTCCGTTTGAATCATCTGGCCGATACCCGGTAAGAGAGGATTGCCATGCTCGCGTTTAACAACGACTATTCCCACGGCGCACATCCGGCAGTGCTGCAGGCGCTCGTCGACACCAATATGGAGCCGCAGCCCGGCTATGGTACCGATGTGCACACCGAGCGTGCCAAGCAACTTATTCGCGAGGCCTGCCAGGCCCCCGATGCCGACGTGTTTTTTCTGGTGGGCGGCACGCAGGCCAACGCGACGGTGATTGATATGCTGCTTGCGCCCTACGAGGGCGTCGTTGCTGCCGAGACTGGCCACGTCGCTTGCCACGAGGCGGGCGCCATCGAGTTTGGCGGCCACAAGGTGCTCACCATCCCCGGCTACGAGGGCAAGATGCACGCCGAGGACCTCGAGAACTATATCCAGGTGTTCTACGAAAACGAGAGCTACGAGCACACGGTGTTCCCGGGCGCCGTGTACGTGAGCCTATCGACCGAGTACGGCACGCTGTACTCCAAGGCCGAGCTCGCGGCGATTCATGCGGTATGCCAGAAGCGCGAGATTCCGCTGTTTGTGGACGGTGCTCGCCTGGCCTATGCGCTGGCGGCCGATGAGTGCGACATTACCCTGCCCGAGCTGGCGCAGCTGTGCGACGTGTTCTACATCGGCGGCACCAAGTGCGGTGCGCTCTGCGGCGAGGCTGTGGTGTTCTGCGGCATGCACGCCCCGGCACATCCCATTCCGCGCATTAAGCAGCACGGCGCGCTGTTGGCCAAGGGCCGCCTGACGGGCGCGCAGTTTGAGGCACTCTTTACCGACGGCTTGTATTTTGAGATTGGTCGACAGGCGATCGAGACGGCTCAGGCGCTGCGTCGTGTGCTGCACGAGCGCGGCTACCAGTTCTTTTTGGAGACGCCCACAAACCAGCAGTTTGTGATTCTGCCCAACGAGGATATGGCCCGCATTCGCGAGCATGCCTCGATTGAGTACTGGGAAAAGTACGATGAGACCCACACGGTGGTGCGCTTTTGCACCAGCTGGGCCACGACGCAGGAGGACATCGACGCGTTGGCGGCTGTCCTGTAGCCTGATGTAATGACGAGGGGCCGCCTTGCGCTTGGTTTGGCGCAGGGCGGCCTTTGCTTTTGAGAGAGAAGGGTTGTATGACCGAGATGTCCGAGCCGACGATTCGCCTGGCGACGCCCGATGATGCGCCGGCGTTGCTTGCCATCTATGAGCCGTATGTGCGCCAGACGGCGATTACCTGCGAATACGAGGTGCCGAGCGTTGAGGAGTTCGCCGGGCGCATCGAGCGCACGCTCAAGCGCTATCCGTATCTGGTGATGGAGCTGGACGGGCGTCCGGTAGGTTATGCCTATGTGAGTCCGCTCAACAGCCGCGAGGCCTATGACTGGTCGGTCGAGACGTCGATCTACCTGGCGCGCGACGTGCGCCACGGCGGGCTGGGCCGCAAGCTGCACGATGCGCTCAAGCAGTGCCTGATCGCGATGGGCATCACCAACATGTGCGCGCTCATCGCCGTGCCGCACGACAAGGACGATGAGTACCTGACGCACAACAGCCAGGATTTCCATGCCCATATGGGATATCGCCTGGTGGGCGCCTTCGATCGCTGCGCCCAAAAGTTCGGTCGTTGGTACGATATGTGTTGGATGGAGTTGGTCCTAGCCGAGCGCACACCCAACCAACCCAAACCAACCTGGTTCCCCGACCTCCCCAAACCTACCATTTAGGGACAGGTTAGCCGATGGGCTCGGTGTATTTGGCGCGGTCGGTGCGTTGGATGCGCTTGGAGACATGGAGCGGGCGGCCGTCGGTGTCGTAGACGTAGTCGGTGATCAGGATCAGCGCCTGCCCACGCTCAACGTTGAGCAAAAACGCCTCGTTTTGCGAGGCATAGCACACCTCAAAGGTCTTGTGCCCCTGTGCCGGCGCGCGATGGAATTCTTGGCGCAGCGTGGCGTAGAGCGAACCGTTGATATCGCGGTCGATGAGTGCCTCGAAGCTTGGCGGCAGATAGGTGGTCTCCAGGCACAACGGCGCATCGTCCAGATAACGCAGGCGGACAAGTTTGACGAGCTTGCTGCCCACGGCGGCGTCAAAGAACTTAGCTATGCTGCCGGCCGCCTTGGCAAAGCCCGAGTCCACGGTACGCGTGGTGGGCTTCATGCCCTGACCCTGGACCTGCGCTGTGTAGCTCGAAAACACCAGGTTGTTCTCGTGGAGCGCCGGCGTGTCGGCCACAAAGGCGCCGCGCCCGCGCTCGGTGCGCACCAGGCCCTCATCAACGAGCACCTTAAGGGCGTGGCGCACGGTGCTGCGCGACAGCCCCGATTCGTCCACGAGTTCCATCTCGGACGGCAGCCTGTCTTCGCGCGCGTAGACGCCGGCAGCGATACGGTCACGCAGCATGCCCGCCAAGCGCTCGTATTGGGCCAGTTTCTTTTTAGACGAAGCGTTCATGCGATCAACCTGTATCTAACTTGTATGCGAGTCTAATCAAGCATGTATTCAATACAACAACAAAACAGCTGGTAGCTAGTTATCGAAAACCGCATCAGCAAAATTTCTAAGACAAATATAGCATACAACTAGTCGACATAACCAAAACATGTATGTAACTTGTATGTCTGTGATGAGCATCAAACGAGAAGAAAGGCTGATGCACGATGACTACTCAGGAACAGGTTAAGGATGTCGTTTCCCAGGTTTTGGCTGACAAGGCAGACAAGGGCGGCATCAAGCGCGTCGTGTGGATTGGCGCCGGCGGATCCAACGGCGGCAACTATCCTGCTCAGTACTTTATGGAGCACGAGGCCACGCAGGTCGTGAGCTCCAGCTACACCAGCAACGAGTTCGTGCACGCAACCCCCGCCTACGTTAACGAGAACACCCTGGCCGTCGTCGTGTCCATGCGCGGCACCAAGGAGACCATCGTCGCCGCCCAGGTCGCCAAGGACCACGGCGCCAGCACCATCGCCATCTATGTTGACGAGTCCGCCCTCACCGAGGTCTGCGACTACAAGATCCAGTACGACAGCCTGGCCGTCGACGAGTCCTGCATGGGCCGTACCAACTCCGCCGTCGTGACCATGATCGCCATGGAGCTTACGCAGCAGACCGAGGGTTATGCCGAGTACGAGACCGCTATGGCCGCGTTCGACTTGGTCGACCCCATCTATCGCAAGGCCGTCGAGTACACCCGTCCGCTCGCTGCCAAGTGGGCCGAGCAGAATGCCGACAAGCCCTGCATCAACGTCATGGCCCAGGGCCCGCTCTTTGGTGCCGCCTACGTCTTTAGCATCTGCAACGTGCAGGAGATGCTGCAGATCGATTCCTGCACCATCAACACTTGCGACTTCTTCCACGGCCCCTTCGAGATTCTGGACAAGCGCACCTCGCTGTTCCAGCTCATCAGCGTCGGCCGCAGTCGCTGCAACGATGAGCGCGGCATCCGCTTCGTCAACCAGTACGGTGGCGAGCGCGTCTATCAGCTCGACGCCAAGGAGCTCGGCCTCAACGACATCAAGGACAGCGTGAGCGAATACTTCAACCACCTGATCTTTGCGCCGATTCTCAACAACGTGTACATGCGTGCGCTCTCTGTCGTCACGCACAAGGACTACATGACGCGCCGCTACATGTGGAAGCTGGATTATTAGTTACGGCGTTTTACCAAACGCCGTAACGGCTCGACGCTGCAAACCCACCTGAGCGGCAATCTGCCTTTCAGCTTCAGCGGCATGACCAGAAGGTCAATGCCGCTTCGCTTCAAGGCACCTTGCTCGCTCAGGTGGGTTTTCGCTGGCGTTGCCAAAGCATCGGCGTCGCCTTGGCCCAGATGCGGCACTTGGAGACGTTCGGCACTTGGGGACAGTCCTAGTCATTGGGGACAGGTTACTTTGCACCAAGTTGGCGCATATGAACCTGACCCCTTTGCACCAATGGGTTGTAGCGGTAGAGCAGATTTTTCCGCTCGCCGATTTGTGTCTTGAAAAATGTATATAACGACTATAACGTAGTGTGAAACATATTGGAAACAATA
>CATVZP010000048.1 GCA_958348565.1 uncultured Collinsella sp.
ACTTAGAGTGTCCGGACATACGTGTCTCCTATCGGTTTCGACCTAAAGCCCAGCGTGGATGCTCGGGCAATATAAACAAACGTCGTTATGATATACCTACCGGCCTGCAAGATAAACCCCAAAATGAAGGCGTCGTGATGATGCAGCCCCTTGGCACAAAGCAGCCTGACCCCAATGCACCAATCTTTGGTTAGGTCCACAGAAGGTCGCTGCGGGTGATCGTGGCACCGATGGCAAAAGGCATGCATGCAATGACTGGGTACAGGTAGCGCATGTAGGTCGATCCGTTACATGGACCGATCAGGCACACGGCGAGCACACCCAGCAGCGGTATCCAGATGGCCAGCGCACGCCACGAATGGCGGCGCAACAGGTAGACCACCACGGCGATCATGATCCACACGTAGGTGGCCGAGCTCATGGTGAGCGAGATAAACGGAATGCGCTGCACCGCCACGCGGTACAGGTTAATCAGGTGGTCGCACCAGCGCACGACCTTGCTATCGACCGGATGGAAGTCAAAGTACTTGAGGTTATCGGGCTTAGCCATGATCTCGGCACTGCGTGCCGTGCTGTAGACCCATGCATCACGAGCGCTCGGATAGAAGTAACCGTAGTAATTATTGACGAGCGCCGAGATATAGCACTCGGGGTCCTTTTTGAACATCTGGGCCCACACCTCAAAATAGGCCTTGATGTCCTCCTGCGAGGCGTACTCATTAAAGCAGTTTTTGACGGCATCCGATTTGTCGGGGTTATAGCGACGGCCCAGGTTCTCGTACTTAAGCACGCGATCGATCGCAGCGTGCTCCTCATCGGTCACCAAGCCGTCGCAGGGAGCTTCCTCAATCGTGCCATCGTCTTTGACCTTGGGGTTAACGCCCGAATTAAGGCCGTCGTGCTTTTGGACGAAGCGTGCCGTCTGTTGAAACGGAATCGAGAGGATCTCGCGCTTGGAGCCCGGCGTGATATCGTGCGTCGGCATAAATACCTTGGTGAAATACATGTTGGAGACAAGGCAGAGCGCAAGCACTGCGAGCACGCCGACCCAGCGGAAGCGCGGCGTGGCGTACGAGAGCGCGACGCCAGACTGTTTGGCCACGCGACGGGCCACATGCGCGTCCCAGGCGCAAAACGCCGCCGCAATCACGCAGGCCGCCAACGGAAAGACCAGGCCGCCATTGCGCAAAAAGGTGGAACCCATGGCACCCAGCACGAGCAACAACCAGTCGTGGCGCGCAAAGAGCACAGGCGCCTGTTCGCCCGCGCGCTCGGCATTGGCATCGCGACGGGGCAAGCCACATGCCACGAGCTTGACGGTCGGAACGAGCAGCACCAAAAACGCATCGGCGAAAAGTACGTCTTTGGTCAGCAGCGCCGCGTAGCTGGAGAACATCGGCATAAACGCAAAGAACAGCAAGATGACGCCACGGACCGGCAGGCTCACGCCCAGCTTGCGCAGCGACGATATGGAATAGGCCATGCAGGCGGCCGTGATGACAAATTGGACACAGGTGTAGATGGCAAGTCCCGCATTGGCGCTGTTGAATAGCGAAAGCCCCAGTTGCACACACGAGCCGATGATGGCCGTGTGCACCACCGGATGATGGCCGTTGAGCAGCACGTTAGGGTTAAGCAGGCGTAGGTAATCGCTCGTGCCGTTGGGGTAATTGAACCATTGGCGAATCTGCGCGCCCGTATCTCCCATAAAGAGGCCGGGCAGCGAGGCGATAAGCGTGGGCGCCCAGACAATCATGAGCACAAGAAACGGGCCGACAAAAGGATGGACCGAGAGCACGGCGTGGGCAACACGCCACACGCGGCCAAAGTGGGACTCCGAAAACGGGATGCGGCGGGAGCTCAACCAATCCAAAAACTCAAAAGTCAGATAGAAGGCCACAATCGCTAAGAGCATCCAGCCCGCGCCGCCAATCCAGGCGCAGATAACGCGCGCCTTGTCGCCCAGCACAATCTCGGCCGAATCGGTGAGGTCGTAGCTACGGCCAAACACCATGCAGACGGCAAAGAACAGCGATGGCAGCACAACCGACGGACGCCAAGCGTCACCGCGGCCAAAGAACACATAGCGAAACGGCAGCGTGAGCAAGCAGGCAAGCGCGAGCAGCATCACTGCGTCGGTATGGCCGGCAAACGAGAGAAGTACCTCGTAGCACACATAGAGCGCGCCCGTCGCCTTGGGGTCGATTGCCAGGACCGCGTTGCTCGACACCGGGGCGGGATCGATGGAAAATGCCGTAGTCGCCAGCAGGGCGAGCAAAAATGCGATGAGCGTCTGCTTGACGGGATAGCGCTTAAACCAAACGATGCGGGCGGCGTCGCGCGCAGCCGTTGCGGAGAGGTCGGAATCCTTCACAGTCCGAATAGCCTTTCTAGAAACCTGCCAAAAAGGGACAGGTTTATTTTGGCAGGTTTTATCTGGGGAAACGTTACGGTTCTGTCATCGTCGCCCAGCGAACCGCCACAAAGGCGCCTGTCCCCTTTGTAGTGGCATGTGGTGGCTAGGCGTCGAGGTAGATGCGCTGGGGGCGATTGCGGCGTCGGGCAAAGATGACGAGCGCCAGGCCCGCAATCACGAGTGGCAGGCTCAACAGCTGACCCATGGTGATGACGCCGCCCAGCAGATAGCCCAGCTGGGCATCGGGCACGCGCACAAACTCAATGAGGAAACGGACGATGCCGTAGCCCATCACAAAGACGCCCATAAACGTACCCTGGGGCAGCAGCGGTTTTTTGCGGCTGAGCACCTGCAGAATGCAAAAGAGCACAATGCCCTCGAGAAATGCCTCGTAGAGCTGGGAGGGATGGCGCGGCATATCGCCCGCGGTGCCGCCAAAGATCACGCCCCAGGGCAGATCGGTCGGCTTGCCCCACAGCTCGCCGTTGACAAAGTTAGCACAACGGCCCAGGCACAGGGCCAGCGGAGCACCGATAACGGCAAGGTCGGCGATGGTCCAGGCATCGAGCTTGTACACGCGGCACACGAGCACGCCGCCGATGATGCCGCCCACGAGGCCGCCGTGGAAACTCATGCCGCCTTCGTTGGTGGCAAAGATCTCGAGCGGATGTGCCCAGTAGTAGCCGTCGCCGTAAAAGATGACGTAGAACAGGCGGGCGCCAATGATAAGGCCAAAGACCACACCGACCACGACGCTCGTCAGGTCGTCGACCGTAATGTCGAAACCCCAGCGACGCTGCGTGCGATACATGACGACCGCCGTGAGCAGAGCTCCGACCACATAGGCCAAGCCGTACCAGTAGATGGTGATGGGCCCCGCCGAAATGGCGACGGGATCAAGCATATGGTAGAGGTCGTTGAGCATATCGGTCCCCCTGCTCCCTACATACAAATGCGGCCGCGGGCCTTTCGCTCGCAGCCGCATATTTGGGCGTGACGTCTATGCGGAGCACATCGCCCGCAGCTTTCGCATCTTAGAACGGCGCGTACTCGTCGTACAGGTCCTCGGCCTCGCCGGAAGCATTGACCTGCTCAACGCGGGTAACGCCAGGCACGTGCTCCTTCAGGATGCGCTCGATGCCCATAGACAGGGTCAGCGAGCTCATGGGGCAGCCGGCGCAGGCGCCCTGCAGTTCCAGCTTGACAACACCCTCGTCGTCGACACCCACATACTCCATATCGCCGCCGTCGGCCTGCAGGTTGGGGCGGATCTCCTCAAGAACCTTCTTAAGCAGCTCTTCGTTAACAGCCACAGGGGCTCCTTTCTCACAATAACGCGGGCGCGCCCGCAGACAGAGCTATGTTACTACAGCCGTGTACCCGCTCACGAGCCGTCCATGCGCGCGGACACGACTTTCACGAGCAGTCAATTTGGGACGGGTCTCTTTTGGCTGTTTTGCCGCCAGCTGGCGTTGGCACGCGCTACTGCCGAGTCTGCTCCCCGGTACCAATCTGGACATCGACGATAACCTGGCGGTAGCTGATGCCGCAGGAGTCGAGAATGCGGCGGCTGATACGGCCGTCGTCGGTATCGGCATACTTGTTGTCCAGGTAGACGACCTCGCCCACGCCCACCTGCGCCAGGATCTTGGCGCAGTCGTGGCACGGGAACAGCGTGACGTAGACTGTGGAACCCTCAAGGTCTTTGAGCGAGCCGCGGTAGTTGAGCACGGCGTTGGCCTCGGCATGCACCACGTAGTTGTGCTTATCCTGCAACGGGTCGTCGCTCGTGCCCCACGGGAAAAAGTCGTCGTTGAGCGCCGAGGGCGTACCGTTGTAGCCCACCGAAAGGATGCGGTGGTTGGTGTTGGCGATGCACGCGCCCACCTGCGTGTTGGGGTCCTTACTGCGGCGCTGCGCGGCGATGGCCACGCTCATAAAGAACTCATCCCAGCTAATAACGTCGCGGCGCTTGCCCGACGCGGTTTGATGAAGATCGTCCGACATGGCAGACACCTCCGAAATCGCAACAGTTTGACCCATTGTAGCAGGTGGAAGGTGGAGACGTTTTTGTCCCACCGCCCCATCGCTACGCGCGACGGGGCTTTTGATTGATGTGGTAGAGCTCGGCCAGGCCGCGAAGCGTCAGTGCGTCATCGACCGTCAGGCTATGACCGACAAGGGCCGCAAGTGCCTCGGCATCATCGCCGGTAATGACGATGGGCACGCTTCCCTCCCCCGCAGCCTTGGTCGCGCGCATCTCGGCGAGCACCATGTCGAGCATGCCGTCGATGCGGGCCACCTCGCCCAAGACCACGCCCGAGCGCATGGCCTCGCGCGTGTTGCGACCGATCACATGCGTCGGCGCCGAGGGCTCGACCTGCGGCAGGCGCGCCGCAGCGGCCGAAAGCGAGCGGGCGCCAAGTGCCAGGCCCGGCGCGATGACGCCGCCGACAAAGGTTCCGCGCGTATCGATGACCTCGATATTGGTCGTAGTGCCCAGGTCGATCACGATGCACGGAGAGCCGTAGACGGCACGGGCCGCCACGGCGTCGGCGATGCGGTCGGGACCGATCTCGGCTGGATCGTCGTAATGCACGGGCATGCCGGTCTTGAGGCCCGGCCCCACGGTGAGCACGCGCCCCGTGCAGGTGCGGGAAAGCGCCGCCTTCCACGGGCGCTCGAGCGCCGGCACCACGCAACTCAGCACTGCGGCTGCGGGAACGAGCGCACCCGGCATGCCCGCATCGGCTGACAGCGCGCCCATGACCTGCGCGAGCCTCATGCGCGCCTCGTCGGCCGTGATGCTCGACGGCGTCGTGATCTCGCACGTCGCAAGCGGGCATTCCTGCGCCGCGGCCGAATCCTCGGCAAACAGGCCAAAGCGAATGAACGTGTTGCCCACGTCGACCGTCAATATATATGCGCACCCATTAAGCATCGTCGGCGCTCCTTTCGTCTGTCCAGCAGTATATCGCCTCCCTAAACCAGCTAAAAAGCCCCGTCCCAAATTGACTACCTTGCGGCTATACTGGTGCGCGGTCGCGCGCGAGCTCACGCGGCGGCCCTTGGTAACCCGACTTCCCGCGCCGTATCCGTAGCGGCGCCCCCGGGGGAAGCGGATATACGCAAAGGAGTTCTATATGAGCAATCCCTCGAACCGCGCCTCGATGCGCGGGCAACTCACGCTGCGCGGCGTCGTCATCGGCGTCCTTGGCTGCGTGATCATCACGGCGAGCTCGGCCTACACGGCCCTCAAGATGGGCGCCCTCCCCTGGCCGATCATTTTCGCTGCCGTCATTTCGCTGTTCTTCCTGAAGCTCATGGGCAACGCCAGTCTCAACGAGGCCAACGTTACCCACACCATCATGTCCGCTGGCGCCATGGTCGCCGGCGGCCTGGCGTTTACCATCCCGGGCGCCTGGATGCTGGGCTATGCCGACCAGATCAGCTGGCTCGACATGTTTATCGTGGCGCTCGCCGGCACCATCTTGGGCCTTCTGGCGACAGCGCTCATCCACCGTCACTTTATCGTGGACGCCGCGCTGGAGTTCCCCACCGGCAACGCCGCAGCTCAGACCCTGCGCGCCACCGAGGCCGGCGGCAAGACCGGCAAGCAGCTCTTTGGCTCCATGGCCATCGCGGGCATCTATAGTGTGCTTCGCGACGCTCTGGGCGTGGTGCCCAGCATGCTTTGCACACTCAATATCCCCGGCGTGACCTTTGCCATCTACAACTCGCCTATGTTGCTGTCCATCGGCTTTTTGGTGGGCTTCGCCCCCGTCGCGTTCTGGTTTGCCGGCGCGCTGCTGGGCAACTTTGGCATCATCGTCGGCGGCACCGCTGCCGGTCTGTTCGACGTCGTAACCGCACAGGGCATCGTCAAGTCCCTGGGTATGGGTCTTATGATGGGCTTTGGCGTCGCCGTCGTCCTCAAGGACATCCTGCCGCAGGTCGCCGGTATCGTCCGTGGCCTCGCCGCCGACAGCTCCACCGACACCGACGAGCAGTCGCTCATCTCGGGCTCCCTTAAGCTCGACGCCGGCATCATCGGCCTGGGCACTGCAGCCATCGCCGTGATCGTTGCCATCGCGCTCGACCTTGGTCCCGTCCCGGCCGTCATCGTCACGCTGTTCACCTTTGTCACCACCATCATGAGTGCACAGAGCTGCGGCCAGACGGGCATCGACCCCATGGAAATCTTTGGACTCATCGTCATGCTCATCGTGGCTGCCTTCGCACAGATCGCCCAGGTCAAGCTGTTCTTTATCGCCGGCATCGTGGCCGTGGCGTGCGGCCTTGCGGGCGACGTCATGAACGACTTTAAGGCCGGCGCCGTGCTGGGCACCAACCCGCGCGCACAGTGGGTCGGCCAGGCCATCGGCGGCATCGTGGGCGCCCTGGTCGCCGCCGCTGTCATGGTCGCGCTCGTCACCGCCTATGGTCCGGACGCCTTCGGCCCCGACAAGAGCTTCGTTGCCGCACAGGCAAGCGTCGTCGCCACCATGGTCTCGGGCATCCCGAGCGTACCGTGGTTCGCAGGCGGCTTTATCGCCGGCATCGTCATGTACTGGCTCGGCATTCCGGCCATGATGATCGGCCTGGGCGTGTACCTGCCGTTCTACATGTCGCTCACGGCCTTCTTGGGCTCCTGCGTCAAGCTCGCCTACGACAAGTGGGCCGCACACCGCGACGCCGAGGCAGGTCTTTCGGACGAGGATAAGGCTGCCAAGGATGCCGCCTTCCAGGAGCAGGGTCTGGTCGTTGCCAGCGGCCTGCTGGGCGGCGAGTCCGTCGTCGGCGTTATCCTGGCGTTTGTTTCTGTTGGCCTGAGCCTGCTGGGCTAAACCCAATAACAACGCACCCGTGCAGAGCGCGGGGTCGGAGTCCATCCGGCCCCGCGCTTTTTTTGCATCTGCCGAAACCCTCGGCTTCAACCACATTTGACGCGCCCCCTTTACCTACTCGGCTAAGTTTCACGTCAAGACAACCACCCCGCCTGCCGCGGTGTAGAGTAGAGGCAGCGGGCGCGATACATAGCCCGCGGCGGAGCGAGGTGAACATGAAACTCGATAACCAGCAGCTCAAGCGACTGCGTGAGCGCCATCACCGGCGCCACGGCATCCGCCCTGCCTATAGCGAGGTCATGGAGAACGCCGGCCGCTTCCTGAGGCGCGCATTCAACATTCGCGAGGGTCGCGCACCCTATCACGTGATTCGCAAGCGCTTTGTAAATGGGGCGCGCCTGACCGGCTCTCACCTGTGTATCCTCATCATCGCCATGCTCATCGCGAGCATCGGCCTCGATATCGATTCGGACATTGCCATCGTGGGCGCCATGCTTATCTGCCCGCTCATGGGCTCGGTGCTTGCCATGGCATACGGCATTGCCACGCTCGACCGCGAGATTACCGTCGAGGCCGTTGCCAGCCTCGCGTTGCAGATGGTCTTTTGCCTGATCACGTCCACGCTGTATTTTAAGCTCTCGCCCCTTGGCACCACCACGGCCGCCATCATCGACAACTCGACACCCACCGTATGGGACCTTGCCGTCGCGCTCGCGGGCGGCTTTGCGGGCGGGCTGGGTAACTCGCGCGACCAGGAGCCTTCGACGCTCATTGCCGGCGTGGCCGTCGCGACCGCGCTCATGCCGCCCCTGTGCGCGGCGGGTTACGGCATTGCCATCGCGAGCGGGTCGCTGTTCCTCTCGGCCCTCTACGAGTTTGGCATCAACGTGGTCTTTATCGCACTGGCCGCCGAAGCCGTGCTGCTTCTTTTGCGCGTGCCGCTCAAGCGCGACCTGAACGGCGACGGTATTGTGACTGCTGAAGAAAACGCCGAGGTCAACGAGCTATCGCGCAAGGTGCGCCGCCACATCATCGTGGGCACGGTGATCTTTGCCATCCCCTGCATCGTTATGACCGCGGGGTCTATTGGCTCGGCGCAGGCCGGCGTGCAGGACGGCTACGGCGTCACCGAAACCACGCGCGAACTTGCCGCGGTGCTGCCAGGCTTTAAGGATTACACCGTCGCCGTCGAGACCTCGGCTGCCGAAGGCGAGGAAGAGGGCATGGTCGAGCGCGAGATTGTCGCCCACGTGACGACAAGCGAGACGCTCGGGGCACACGACCGCCATGTCGCCCGCAAGCTCATCGACCTCAATGTGCCCGAACTCGATCGCGTGGAGTTTGACGTGAAGTGATGCGGGACGCGAGGTGGGCCCGGCGCGAGCGCGCGCAGCCGCGGGGCACAGGCACAGCCAAGCGCAGCGCTACAGCTCGTACTTATACACGCGGTAGATGTACTTCTCAGCTTCCATCTCGTAGGTGGCGATGGGCAGTCCATAGCGATCGTACTCGGTGAAGGTCTTGGCCTGGCCCGATGCTACGAGCATGCTATTCGAATCGCCGACGCTCTGTGCACTGCTTACGTAGCCCGAGAACGGCACCGCGATCTGGTCCACAAGCTCATAGGTGCGCGTGTTCTCGTCCACCGTAAAGATGCGCCCAAACGAATGCGTTCCCTTGCCGTAGTCGGTCACCACCGCGGCACCCAGCTGGCCCCAGTCGAACTTGGGATAGCTCTCGGCCGCACCAAAGTTGTTGTCGTACAGCAGCACCTGGTAGCGACCAGTCGCGGTCGTCTCGTCGTTTGGCAGATAGGTCACACTGTGCTGACCCGCGTT
The DNA here is from genome assembly GCA_958348565.1 of uncultured Collinsella sp. Classification (GTDB taxonomy): domain Bacteria; phylum Actinomycetota; class Coriobacteriia; order Coriobacteriales; family Coriobacteriaceae; genus Collinsella. The sequence goes on from CATVZP010000048.1 coordinate 9,102, forward strand.
GAGCGAAAAATCGCCTTGGGCCTGCAGCAACATGTCCTCAAAGCCCGAGCCGGTCCAAAACTCTGGCGAGCCCATAAGCCAATCGACCGTAGGCGTGCCGTAGATATCCGTGAGCTTGATGACCGTTGAGGTCTCGCGCGAGCTGAGCAGAACGGTGCCGCCGCCGAGCCACTGAATCGTGTTGATGTGAATCCAATCCAGGTCACCGTCCGAGGCCACCTTGGCGCTTGCCTTGAGGTCGGGGAATATGTCGCCCAGGTCCACGACGAGAGAGACGTCACCTGTCGTTACGTCGACCTTAATGACGAGGTCCTCGACATTAACGCGCTCGCCCTTGTCTTTATCGGCCGCCGCGCGATCGACGTCCAAATCGGCTTCGGAGCCGGCATGGCTCGCCAGCACCAGCAGATTGCCGTCGTCATCGAAGGCGTAGTCGTGGTGTAACTCATAGTCGCCCGTGCTCCAGACATTTACCACCTGGCCGTTGGCGTTGATCTGGGCCATCTTGGTCGTCGAGACGCTCATGATCATGCTGCCGTCGCCCGGAAACAGCAGGCGATGGCTGCGGTAGCCGATGATTGGCACCTCGCCGCAAATCTGACCCGCGTTGTCGTAGAGATACATAAAATCGAGCTTGGATGAGTCGTTGCCCAGGATGGCAAAGAGGCCATCGGCAAGCGGCGTGTTGGACTCCCCCGCCGTGACGGCGAGCCGCTCTTCTTCTTCGCCCTTGAGAGCCGGCGTCTTGACCGTGAACGTCGAAGTACGGCTGGCGCCATCTTGCGCCGTGCAGGTGAGGGTCACCTTGTTTTTGTGGTTGGGAATGAGGCCGATGACCTTAAACTCATGCTCCGTGGCCGGCGTGTCGCCGCCGCGGGGCGTGCGGGAAAACGTAGCACCTTGGGCGTGTCACCGGTCTTTTTGCGACCGGCGACCGTATAGGAGACGGTTACGGAATCCGTTGTCGCAAAGCGGACGTAGCAGCTCAGGGTATCGGTGCCAAAGGGGTCCTGCGCGACAAACGGAGCGGCCTCGCTGTAGCCGCCGGCGGCGTACTCGGCATCGAGCCGCTCCTTGATAGCCGTTTGCTTCTCGACGTCGTAGACCGCGACAATCTGCTTGTGGAGCTTCTTTTGCCCGTCGGTGAGCTCGTTGCTCGCACTAGATGCGCCGCCCGTACCGGCCCCGCCGACCGAGCAGCCCATGAGCCCTGTCCCGGCAAGTGCCAGCGCGCCCGCCGCACCCGCAAGAGCCGCTCGACGCGAAAACAGCCTGCTGTCCTTGTCACTCAATTCCATATCGTTACCGTCTTTAAATACCACCGTCGTTTTCCTCATATACCATGGCGTTTGCCCAGCCCTGTCCAATTTGACTCGCAGCTTAACAAACGCCCCTTAAGGCTAGCTTAGGCTCGCGGCAGCCGGAGCTGTTAGCCGCAAGACGCACAGGGGACGCAGTAATGCGATGATCCGTTTTCCTCCGTCCCCGAGGGATCATTTTTTAGTACTTGAAGAAGCCCTCGCCCGAGCTTTCGCCCAGCTTGCCTTCGTCGAGCATCTGCTTGAGGACGGATGCCATGGCCTTAAAGTTGTAGGGCATCATCATCTTTTTGAGCAACGGGCTCACCAGGCCCGGCACCTTCTGGTACTGCATAACGATGTTGTAAGCCGTCTGGATACCAACCGTGTCGAATACGCGGAACGGACCCTTGGGGGCGCCGGTGCCACGCGTCCATGCGAGGTCGATGCTCTTGGGATCGCTCACGCCCGAGACATACAAGTCGAGGCCCGAAAGCAGCCATGGCACCAGCATGGAATTGAGCAGGTAGCCGTTCTTTTCCTTGTTGACGGGCAGGGCAAGCATGCGAATGTCGTTGGCGAAGTCGACGAGCTCGTCGAAGTAGCACTTGTCGGTTTGGTCCTGCGCCATGACCTCGGTCATGTTGTTCTTCCAGATGGAGTTGGCAAAGTGCAGCGACAGGTACTTCTCGGGGCGACCAGTGTACTTGGCAAAGGTGCTCGGCAGCAGCGTAGAGGAGTTCGTCACGACGACGGTCTTTTGCGGGAGAACCGGGGCGAGCTTTTTGTAGAAGTCGATCTTTGCCTGGGTGTCCTCGGCCATAGACTCGATGACCAGGTCGGCGTCGGCTACGGCCTTGGCAAGATCGAGCTCCAGCTTGAGCGTGGAGTAGGCACGCTCGACGGCAGCGAGTGCCGCCTCCTTGTCGAAGGGCTGGCCACTATCGGCGATACCGGCGCACCACTCGCCTGTGCCATCCGCCATGCCCTCGATTGCCGCGATGTACTCCTCGCGCACATGATCGATCTTGGGCTGGGTGCGGCCGATGCTGCCCTCGCTGCGCAGCCAGATCGTCACATCAAAGCCGCAGTAGGCAGCCTGAAAGGCAATCTGGCTTCCCAACACGCCGCCACCGGCAACACAAACGGTCTTGTAGCTCATGAAACGGTCCTCTCTTACGTAATTCCATAGATGTGTATTTATTCAACCGTAAGGATGACGCGCAATGGAGGCGGGTTCTATAAACGGACGGTATTTTGCCGCGAACGGCTACACCTGTTCATTATTTCAAGGCTCCGAGGGCGATTTTTGGTGCCGCAGAAACGTCGTTTTCGGAAGTATGCGGCAAATTCTAGAACTCTCAAGCGCACCCCAGTTTTTCGCCAATAAAACCGCAGGTACAGAGCTTGGACATATCCGGTGTGCTCGGCCTATTCAGATTTTGCCGCATACTTCCGAAATCTAAGTTCGCAAAGGGTGATAGTCGGGGCGTTTGCGCAACATATGTCCAGCAAAAACGGGTGGTAGCCGGTACGGCTACCACCCGCTTGTCTCATATCCAGCCCATAGCAGACCGTCTACTTCTTAATGCCGCGTCCCAGACGCTTGGCGACCGACGCCACGGCGTCCTCGCTGGCCGGTCCGCAGCTCACGCAGCCGTCATGGGCACGCATCTGGCCGGTGACCTCGTCCATCGCGAGCGGCGCCACCTTCTCGAGCTTAAAGCCCTTGCCGGCGCGCATGTTCTCCTTGGCCACGCTAATCATGAGCTTAATGCGGTTGAGCTGGTTGACCTCGGACGCACCGGGGTCGTAGTCCACCGCGACGATATTGCTCTCGGGGTGCTGACGGCGCAGCTCCTTGATCACGGCCTTGCCCACCACGTGATTGGGCAGGCACGCGAAAGGCTGCGTGCAGATAATGTTGGGCGCGCCATGGTCAATCAGGTCGAGCATCTCGGCCGTGAGCAGCCAGCCTTCGCCCATGTTGTTGCACACCGAAAGCACCGTGCGGGCCTTGTCGGCCATGGTGCCGATGCGCTCGGGCGCCTCAAAGCGCTCGGACTTTTCGAGCATCTCCTCCACCGGCGTGCGCATCCAGTCCACGAGCTTGATGAGCGCCTGCATACCAGCGCGCGTGGTAGCAGAGCTTCCCAGCTCGTCCTTCTGTAGCTCGGCGTTGCTCATGGAGTACAGGAAGAAGTCGAGCAGGCCCGGTACTACGGCCTCGCAGCCCTCACGCTCGATGACATCGACCACGTGGTTGTTGGCCGTAGGGTGGAACTTGACCAGGATCTCGCCGACCACGCCCACGCGCGGCTTGGTGCCCTCGCCCACGAGCGGCATGGTGTCGAACGCGTGGATGGCCTCGCGGCACAGCTTGGTGTAGTTGTGGCGGTTGAACTTGGGCGCCAACTTGCGGGCGCGCGCCATATACTCCTCGTAGAGCGCGTTGGCAGCACCGGGCGTGGCCTCGTACGGACGGCAGCGGTAGAGCATCTGCATCATCACGTCGCCAAAGAGCACCGCGTACACGGCCTGCTTAAGCAGCGCCGGCGTAATCTTAAAGCCGGGGTTGTCCTCGCCGAGCGCCACGGCCGAAAGCGAGATCACCGGAATCTCGGGGTGGCCGCTCTCGCGCAGGGCCTTGCGGATGAGCGCGATGTAGTTGGTGGCACGGCAGCCGCCGCCGGTCTGGCTGATGACCACGGCCGTCTTGGACAGGTCGTACCGACCGCTCTCGATGGCCTCCATGATCTGGCCCGTCACCAGGATCGACGGATAGCAAATATCGTTGTTCACGTAGCGCAGGCCGGCCTCGACGGCATCGTGGTCAGTCGAGGGCAGCAGTTCCAAGTTATAGCCAGCACCGCGGAACACCTCTTTGACCAGGTCAAAGTGGATCGGCGCCATCTGCGGGCACAGGATGGTGTAGCCCTCCTCGCGCATCTGCTCGGTAAAGGGCACCTTGGGCCATGCGGTCGAAGCACTCTCGCGCTGCGCCTCGAACGTGTACTTGCGGCTCGCGAACGCGGGGGCATCCTTGGAGGGCGCCACCGGCGCGGCATCGCCCTGCTCGTAGGCCTCGCCCGCGGCCGTGGCCTCGGCCAAGCGCTCGGCCTCCTGGTCCTTGAGCGCCGCCATGAGCGAGCGGATGCGGATGCGCGCGGCACCCAGGTTGGATACCTCGTCGATCTTGAGCACGGTGTAGATCTTGCCGCTGGCCTCCAGGATCTCCTGCACCTGGTCGGTAGTCAGGGCATCGAGACCGCAGCCGAAGGAGTTGAGCTGGATCAGGTCCAGGTCGTTGCGCATCGTCACAAAGCGGGCGACGGCGTACAGGCGGCTGTGGTACATCCACTGGTCGACGACGCGAATCGGACGCTCGGGCTTCACCAGATGCGCGAGCGAATCCTCGGTAAAGACCGCAAAGCCAAAGCTCGAGATAAGCTCGGGCAGGGCATGGTTGATTTCGGGGTCGTTATGGTAGGGACGACCGGCGAGTACGATGCCGTGGCCGCCGTGGTCCTCGACCCACTTAAGGGCCTCCTCGCCCATGGTCTGGATATCCTCGTGGAAGCGCGCATCGGCCTCAAAAGCAGCGTTGACAGCGGCATCGACCTCGGAGCGCGTGATTTTAGGACCGCGCACGCGGCCGCGACCGGCTTCAGCATCGGCCACGCGGTCGACGGCGAGCACCTGGTACAGGCGGCGCTTGAGCTCGGTCTTATCGTGATAGGGCACAAACGGGTACAGGAACTCGATGTTTTGCTCGCGGATCTCGTCGATGTTGAGCGCCAGCGCCGTGGGATAGCTCATGACGATGGGGCAGTTATAGCAGTTGCCGGCCGTCGGATCCTCCTTGC
>CATVZP010000049.1 GCA_958348565.1 uncultured Collinsella sp.
CGAATTTATGCGCTGCACATTGCAGGCATACCAAACGCTGACGCATCCGTGACATGGAGCCGGATGAGCACGGTGGAACAAAGCGATTAAGACCGTCCTAAACGACCAGTCGTTTAAGCACGTCCCCGATGACTACTCTGTGGTGTCGTCGTCCTCGGGGAGTTGGGGGAACACGGCGTTTTTGGGCATGGAAACCTTGGTGAGCGAGGTGAGCTTTTTGCTCAACGCCGTGTCCGTCTTGACCAGGTCGCTGAGCGTCACGATTTTGTAGCCGTCGGCGACAAGGCCATCGATAATCTGCGGCAGCGGCTCGAGCGTCTGCTCGGCGCACTCATCGCTATCGGTGAGCAGCACAATATTGCCCGGCGTCATCGAGTCGAGCACGGTCGATACTTGCTCGTCGGCGCCGTTGAGCAGCCAGTCACCCGAATCGATATTCCACGAAACCACGGCGGACACCAGATCCATCGAGTCAATCCAGTCTTGCTCATCAAACGCGGCGTAGGGGGCGCGCAGCAACATCGTCTCGACGCCGGTCGCCGACTTAATCGCCTCGGTGCCCTTCGTGATCTGCTTGCGTACCGTCTCGCGATCCTCGCCCTTGAGCGAATCATCGCTGTAGCTGTTGGAGCCGATCTCGCACCCGGCATCGGCAATCGCTTTGGCAGTAGCGGGCGAGGCTTCCGCGGCATCGCCCGAAAGGAAGAACGTCGCCGTGACGCCCTTTTCCTTGAGCACCTGCAAGATCTGCTTGGTCACGCCGCTCGGACCCTCGTCAAATGTCAGGGCCACGTACTTTTCGTTGCCCTTGGGCGCCACGCTTGCGCACTCGACTACGCAGTCGGTGGCGGGCACGACTTCGCCGCGGTCCTGCGTCTTGCCCGACTGCTCGCCGACCCATACCTCGGAGCGGCCCTGAACGCCCCAGGTTTTGACATACTCAATGGCACCCGTGCCCTCGACCTTAAGCTTTGGCTCGATGGTCGTGGCCTGGACCTCGTGCTTTTCGTACACGTTGCGGCCGTCCTTGACCGTCACCTTCTCGCCACCCGTAAGCTCGCGACTATCCCATTTGCCCTGCTTCACGCGCTTGCCGTCGACCTTCACCGACAGCTTTTCGCCGCCATGGCGCTTGAGCACGCTGTCGTCGACGGCCAGCAGGTCGCCGGCATCGTACGTTTCGGTCAGGCTTTGATCGTCGATAAGATTCTGCAACGTAGAGCCCACGCGCACCGCGGTCTTTTGCCCGTTGAGTTCCACGTCCACGCTGCGGTTGACGTAGCCCACGACGGCAGCGATAAACAGCACGAGCGCGCAACCCACGGCGATGAGCGCATAGGGCAGGCGGGACGGTCGGCGCGGCGAGCGCCCGTTGCCGATGCGCGCGCTGCGATCGCTAAACCCACGGCTATGGTTGAGGTACATCGCGCCGGGCTTACGGCGACGTCGACGCTGACCGCTGGGCAGCTGCCCCAGGTCGCGGCGCGCCGTCGGACGCGCACCCGAGGGCCCGTTTAAGTTAGATCCGTTTTGGCGCATGTGCCCTCCCCCATAAACACAGCGAGCCGGAGCAACATGTCTCCGGCTCGCCTCCCATCATTTGGTACGTCACTATTTGCTAGCTTTTGACGAGCCCCCGCTCGCCTTTTGATATTCATCCTTAAAGGCCTTGAACATACCGCGCGTCTTGCCGAGCTGCTTGCCCAGTGCGCGGCTGCCCTTGTCCACGGCGACCGATCCCTTGTCATCGAGCACCTTGGCGCCCTTCTTGACCTTATCGCCCACCACGACACTGGCCTCGGCAGCCTTGGCGGCCGCGCCGCCCGAATACCCGAGCGTCTTGACCTCGTCCGAGACAATCATCGCGCCGTTCTCGTAGCCGCGCAGCATCGTCGGCGGCACCTGCGTGTCGCCCACCAACATGCTCGATGCGGCGCCGGCGGTCACATAGAACGTCTGCACAATACCCGAGCGCGGCTTGAACTCAACGTCCGAGCAGTAGCCCACGACATCGCCCGATTCCGTGCGCACGTCCATGCCAACCCAGATGATGCAATCGTCCAGGTTGATATCGAGGCGCTTGGCCGCGGCGGCATCGTAGGTGCCCTTGACGTCGTCGACCGCGACAGCACCCTCGTAGACGCCGATGGCATCGAGCGCCACAAATCGGTCGGGGCGCTCGATCATACCCGCGATATCGGACTGGCGGACCATAAAGCCCACCACGCGCGTGCCGCCCGGGGTAAAGACGGGAAAGTGAATCTTGCCGAGCTTTTTAGGGCTGCGCGGCGTGCCGTCCTTTTTGGTGCGCTTGTCTTCGGCAGGCTTACGATAAACCTTGACGCCGACAAAATCCCCCGCGCGCATTATGCCTCGGTCGAGGGCTCCGTGGCCTCGGTGTCGGTCTCAGCGACGTTCTCGACCACGACGTCGGCGGCGGGCGTCACGTTGCCGCCCGAGATGGCGTCGTTGAGCTGCTCGCGAAGCTGGTCCATGCGCTCGCGGGCCAGGTCGACCTTGGCGCGCAGGTCATCGGTCTTGGCGTCGACCATCGGACCAAAGTCGTTGACCGCGGCACGAGCCTCCTCGGCACTGTGCTCGTAGGTGTCACGCATGTTGTCCCAGGCATCGTTGGCGATATCGGCGGCCATGGCGCGGGTCTCGGCACCCGAGCGCGGGGCCAGAGCAACGCCGATGATAGCGCCGGCGGCAGCACCAAAGAGCGCACCGGAGACAAAGCTGAAAGTCTTTCCCATGATCATTCCTCTCCTGCGGGCACCTCGATGCCCACCGTTTGAATGCTGTCCATTATACCCGCAGCGCAACACTTGCCGTCGCGCTCATCTGCGTACGGTAAAAGCGCAGGTACATGATGGTGATAAGCGAGTGAGCCTACTCCTGCGGCATGGAAGGCATGGCGACCGTGGCGGCCGGGTTCTCGCCGGCACCATCGACGAGCGGCAGGTTGCCCTCGTGCGCCGAGCCGGACGGGGCCGTTGCCGCACCGCCAAAGACGGCCGCGGGGGCCTCATGGTTCTCGGCGACCGCACCCTCGGTATCGATTGGCATCTGCGGCTCGTCGTCAAAGCTCGGGACGCCTTGGGGCTCCACAGACTCGGGCTCAGCAGGCGCCTCGGCAACGGGCTCAGTGTCGGCGTCGGCGGGAGCGTCGCCCTCGGGCGCATCCTCGGGCGCGTCCTCGCCGTTCGCAGCGGCAACGGCCTCGTGCGGGTCCTTGCCCTCGGCCTCGGCACGCATGCCCAGCACCAGGTTACGCAGGCCTGCGACCGTGCCCTCCACGTCGGGGGCCGGCTGATCGGCATGCAGGTACGCCCAGTCCATCATAAAGGTCGCCGACGACAGCGCGCCGATGGCCAACGCATCGTCGGGACACGAAAGCTCGACCTCAAAGACACGCTCGTCATGCTCGCTCACGCGGGTGCGACCGCACGAGATGCTGCCGGCAAGACCGGTCTCGTTCATGAGCTCGACCGTCACGTGCTCCAGCAGGTGGCAAAGCTCGGTCTGACCCATGCAGTCCTGGAACTCGCGACCCGAATCGCCCAGGCACAGATGCTTGGCAATCGCGGGCACCAGGTAGTACACGCGCGCCGTGGCCTCGATATCCTCCGAGGTCATGAGCGGCATGCCGGGGTTCACCAGCACGTGCGCGCAAATCTTGTCCTCGCTGACGGTGACCTTAAGGATGTTGAACAGGCCTGCCATAACTCTCCCCTACTCTTCCTTGCCCTACTCGTCGCCATCGTGCGGATCCACAGAGCCCGCACCCGACGCCGCCGGCTTCTCTGCCGAGGACTCGGAATCCTTCTTATCGGTTTCAGCCGGAGCGATCACGCGAATGAGCGAGATGCGCTGGCCACGCATCGACTGTACCTTGAACTTGTACCCCGCGACCTCAAACACCTCTCCGATGTCGGGCACCGAGTCGCAAAGCTCCAAAATCCAGCCGGCGATGGTCTCATAATCATCGCTTTCCTCGAGCGGCCAACCAAGCTCAATCGCGTCATCGCACGAAAAACGCCCATCGACAAGCCACTCACGGCGCGAAAGGCGCGTGAGGTACTTGTTGTCGGGATCGAACTCGTCCTCGATCTCGCCGACGATCTCCTCGACGATATCTTCGATGGTGATGATGCCGGCCGTGCCGCCGTACTCGTCCACGACGACCACGATCTGGTCGTGCGAGGTCTGCATCTCGGACAGCAACGGCAGGATGTCCTTGGTGTCGGGCACAAAGGTGGCGTCGCGCAGATAATCGGCGATGGGCTGGTCGCCCTTGCCGTCGAGCGCGGGCTGGATCAGGTCCTTGATGTGCGCGATGCCCGCGACGTTGTCGGGATCCTCGTGGTAGACGGGGATGCGGCTGAAGCCGGTCTGGCGCATGGTGGACAGCACGTCGGCGACCGTCTCGTCGTCCTCGCACATGGTGGTGTCCACGCGCGGCACCATGACCTCGCGGGCAACGGTGTCGCCCAGGTCGAAGATCTCGTGGATCATGCGCTTTTCCTCGTCGAGCAGGTCGTCCTGCTCCGAGACCATGTACTTGATCTCTTCCTCCGAGACGTTTTGGCGGTCGTCGGCGCTCTTGATGCGCAGGATGCGGGCCAGGCCATCGGAGCAGGCACCGGTCAGCCACACGAGCGGGCGGGCGATCTTTTGGAACACGGAAAGCGGCCCCACGACCTGCTTGGATACGCCCTCGGCGTTAGCGAGGCCGATGCGTTTGGGCACGAGCTCGCCGATCACGATGGACACAAAGGCGACGGCGACGGTGATGATGACCGGCGCCAGGCCGCGCGCGATGGCGGAAAGCGGCGCGATGCCAAAGCTCATGAGCCATGTGGCAAGCGGGTCGGACAGGCTCGTCGAGGCAACGGCGGATGAGGCGAAGCCCACGAGCGTGATGGCGACCTGGATGGTGGCCAACAGCTGATCGGAGTCGGCAGCGAGCTGGACGGCGCGCTCGGCGCGCTTATCGCCCTCCTCGGCATCGTGCTCCAACACGGCGCGCTTAGCCGTGGTGAGAGCCATCTCGGACATGGAGAAGTAGCCGTTGATAAGCGTCAGGACGAGGGTAGTGATAAGGGAGATGGTTATGTCCATCGGGAGTTTCTCGAACCTCCAAGATTCGGGACGTTAAGGTAAAACGTTGATGGCGGATACGGCAATTGCGCCGGTCGCCCGCGCGAGCGGGGCCGTGGGCGCGGTCGCTAGATTACGAAGAGGATCACCGCCATGAACTGGAAGATGCTGCCAGCGAGCACCCACAAGTGGAAAACACTGTGCAGATAGCGCACGTTTTTGGCGATATAGAACGGCACGCCCACGGTATAGCACACGCCGCCGACGGCGAGCAGGGCAAGCGCGACGGGGTTCAGCAGCGCCACGAGATCGGGCAGCTTAAAGACGACGAGCCAGCCCATCAGCAGGTAGACCAGGCCGCTTACCCAGTGCGGCTGACGCTCGCGCAAAAAGCACTCGAGCGCAATGCCGATAATGGCGATGGCCCATACGGCAAAGAACAGCGCAGGGCCGCCGTCGTTTGCAAGCGTGATGAGGCAAAACGGCGTATAACTGCCGGCTATGAGCAAGTAGATGCAGCTGTGGTCGATGATGCGGAACACGCGCTTGGCGCCCGCGGGCTGAATCGCATGGTAGAGCGTGGAGGCTAGGTATTCGAGGATAATACTGACGCCATAGACAATTGCCGCGGCCATGTGGGCCGGGCCTCCGCCGCGCAGGGCGGCGAATACGATCAGGAGCACCAGGCCCGCGATACCCAGCAGGCAGCCGACACCATGGGTGACGGAGTTCATGATCTCCTCGCCCACCGTGTAGTGTGGAACGGCCGCGGTCTTGGGTCGCGGCTTAGAACTGTCGCTCGAATCGGACATGCCGGTTACATCCTCCAACGTAAAGAGTTCTCAACACTATATCAAAGCGTCTGGGTGCGTGCGAAATTTGCACCATACGTGACCCTTTGTTTACCCATTCTTTGTCTGTTGACGCATCAACGGCGAACGTCCATAATGCGCTTGCATTAAATGTTGATGTATTAACATCTTATAGGAGAATACCGCATGGCTCAAAACGCACGTTCCCATCGAAAGCTCAAGATAGCCGGCATCGTTGCACTGGTGGTTGTCGTTGCGCTGCTCGGATTTGCCGGCAACTTTCTGTTTGACTTCGCGCTGAATCCCCAAGCGCCGTACACCATGAAGATGATGCAGGATAGCAAGAACGACAAAGAAGGCGAGCAGCCGGATGCCGAGGAAACCGAGGCGCGGGCGTGGTTTAAAGAGAATCGCGAGAGCAGCAGCCTCACCGCAGATGACGGAACCGAGCTCGCCGCTTGGTATTTTGCCGCCTCGGAGAACACCCACGATTACGCCGTCTGCCTGCATGGATATACCAATGAGCCCATCGGCATGGCCCGATACGCCAAGCGCTTCCACGACCGCGGCATGAACGTGCTCGCGCCTGCCGCCCGCGCCCACGAGCGCTCCGGCGGCGACTATATCGGCATGGGCTGGCCCGAGCGCCTCGACATCGTTGCATGGATTGGGCGAATCGTTCAGGCTGACCCCGAGGCGCGTATCCTGGTCTTTGGCGAGTCGATGGGTGCGGCAACCGCCATGAACGTCGCGGGGGAATCTCTGCCCGCAAACGTGAAATGCATTATCGAGGACTGCGGTTATACGAGTGTTTGGGACGAGTTTTCCCTGCAGCTCAAGGACGTATTCGGCCTGCCCAGCTTTCCCTTGCTCGATGTAGCAAACTTGGTGTGCAACGTGCGCGCGGGCTACGACTTTCATAAGGCGAGCAGCGTGGAGCAACTCAAACACGCGACGGTTCCCATGCTGTTTATCCACGGTGACCAGGACACCTTTGTGCCGTACAGTATGCTCGACCAAAACTACGACGCGTGCGCCAGCAAGGTCAAGCAAAAGCTCACTATCCATGGCGCCACCCACGCCAAGAGTGCGCAAGTTGACCCCGAGCTCTACTGGAACACGGTCAACAACTTCCTCGACGAGTATTTTTAGGCAAAAAGCAACGTCTGGAGCTTTATCTGACCCCCTATTTTCGGAAGTATGCGGCAAAATCTGGAACTGCCGACCAGACCGCAGTTTTACCAACAATTTATCAGGGGTTTTGTTGCCAAAAAATGTCGTGTGCTCGGCGATCTCGAAATTTGCCGCATACTTCCGAAAAGCCGCCCGCGAGCGTTGTGCTCGCGGGCGGCTTTTGCTCGACTTACGCCACAAAGGCGCTTGTTTTGTCCAATAGATAGGTGCTATTTGACCTCGATAAGCTCATACTCGCTCGTGCCCAGACCGATCTTCTCGGCGTGCGCGATGCACGCGCGCCAGTCGGTGTCGGGATGCGTGATGCAGAAGGGGTCACGCGCCTGCTCGCCCTCCAGATGCTCGTGGTTGTGCTCCATCTTGGCAGCACTATCGGTAAGCTCGGTGTTGGGCAGCGGCTCGGACGCCATGACGGCGTCGGCACAGGCCTGGTCGATGGCGACCGGGTCGAAGCTCGCAAACATGCCGATATCGTTGACGATGGGCGTGTCGTTTTCGGGATGGCAATCGCAGTTGGGGCTGATATCCATGGCAAGCGAAATATGGAAGCTCGGGCGTCCGTCGACAACGGCCTTCGTATACTCGGCGATCTTGCAGTTGAGCACATCGGCCGCGGCGTCATAGCCGGGCTTGATGCAGTCCTGGTTGCATGCCGCAATGCAGCGGCCGCAGCCCACGCAGCGATCGTGGTCGATGGCGGCCACGCGCACCGTGCGGGTGTTGCCGTTGGCAAGCTCGCGCTCGCGGGTATCATCAAACGAGATAGCGTTGTGCGCGCAGATCTTTTCGCAGGCACGGCAGCCAATGCAGTGCTCGGTCGCGACGTTCGGCTTGCCGGCGGCATGCTGCTCCATCTTGCCGGCGCGGCTGCCGCCTCCCATGCCCAGGTTCTTCATGGCACCGCCAAAGCCAGCCTGCTCATGGCCCTTAAAGTGGGTGAGGCTGATCACGATGTCGGCGTCCATGAGTGCCTGACCGATCTTGGCCTCGCGCACGTACTCGCCACCCTCGACCGGGACGAGCGCCTCGTCGGTACCCTTGAGGCCGTCGGCGATGATGATCTGGCAGCCCGTGGCATACGGGGTAAAGCCGTTCTGATAGGCGGTATCGATGTGCTCGAGCGCGTTTTTGCGGCTACCGACATAGAGCGTGTTGCAGTCGGTGAGGAAGGGCTTGCCGCCCAGCTCCTTGACGACATCCGCGACGGCGCGGGCGTAGTTGGGGCGCAAAAAGCTCAGGTTGCCCAGCTCGCCAAAGTGAATCTTGATAGCGACGAACTTGTTCTCAAAGTCGATCTGCTCAATTCCGGCGCGGCGAATGAGGCGCTTGAGTTTGTCGAGCTGGCTCTCGCGAGCATGCGTGCGCAGGTTGGTGAAGTACACCTTAGCGGGTGCTGCGGGTGCAGTTGCGGTCATAGATCTATCCCCTCGGTCTATATGGCGTTACAGACATAAGAGGATGGTACCAGTTAAAGCAGAGTTAAAGTCAAGTACAGCACCTAGTCATTGGGGACGCTCTTAAATGACTACTCTTGGACTTTGAGGGCTTCGGCCAGGCTCACGCGCTTGATAGAGCGCGTGTGCAGCAGCGCCACGACCAGGTAGGTCGCAAAGCCAATGCCGGCGCATGCAGCCATGGACCAAGCGGGCACGTAGATCTCGATATTGCCGTTGTAGGCGAGCAGCATCGAGCGGAAGATGGCCGTGAGCGAGCCGATAATGACCGGCAAGCTCAGCACGAGCGACGCCGCCACGCACAGTGTGATCGACCGGATGTACAGATGCGAGATCTCGCTATCGCGATAGCCAAAGACCTTCATGTAGCTAATCGACCGGGCGCTATGGTCGATCACAGCCTTGGTCAGCAGGTACATAAACAGCAGGAAGATAAACACCGCGAGCCCAACCATCATGCCGATCATTTTGCCCATCATGCCGATGAACTGGTCGCCCACGGCGCGCATGTCGTCGGGCGTGATGTCGCCGGCAAAGTAACGAGCATCGAAGTTGAGCTTCTCGTCGCTCACATAGCCGTTAAAGTAGGCGGCGTCGTTGTCGAACAGCTCGTTAAAGTCGTCGATGCTCATATAGATATTCATGTCCGACTTTGAGCCCCAGGCACAATCCTTGCCCGCGTACTCAAGGGAATAATGCTCGCCCTCGTACTTGTCGCTGAGCGTGACCTTCTGGCCCTCGCTCCAGCCAAACTTATCGAGCAGACCGCCGCCAAAGACGACGCGCCCATCGCCGACGTTGAGGTCTTTCCAATAGCGCGAATCGGGCGAGATGCCGTAGACGGAAATCGCCTCCTGCCCATTTCCGTCGCCGCGGTCGTATTGCAGCTGGTAAACGGCATATTTCTCGGCTTGCGCGATTGCGCCCGCGCCGTTGTCGGTCGTATTGACCGGGTGAATGTCGTCGTTGTCGGTGTCGATCTTAGAGGCCTTGTCGATCAGGTCGATAGCCTCGTCGCGGTTGCAGCCAAGGGCATCGGCAAGGTCATCGAGGCGCGCATAAAGCGCATCCTTCTTGTCCTGGACCTTGGCAAGCGCGTCCTGCGCTGCGGTCAAGCTCTCGGCAGACGGAGATGCGGTCGCGGCATCGGCTGCCGCCTGTGCAGCATCGGCCGCGTTGTCAAACTCGTCATCGGCATCCTGGGCGGCGGAAAGCAGCGCGCCGTCAACCGACTGCAAGCGCTCGAGTGCCGACCACTGCTCGCGCTCCTCGGCAGTGCCCTCAAGCTCCAGCGGCGCCTTGAGCGTGTACTGGTGCTCGGCGACCAGGCTTGTCTCGAGGTTGTCGGCGTAGTGCGTCATCGTGGGCAAAATCGCCAGGCCAAAGAGCAGTAGCAGCGAGGCAAATGCAATGCCCACGAAGAGCGTGGCGAAGTTACCCAGGTTGCGCAGGAAGATACGCAGGCGGAAGCGGGAAACAAAACCCATGCGCTCCGGCAGCTGCAGGCCGCGCTTGGTGCCCGATTTGCCGCTCGCCTCGTGACGAAGGAATTGCAACGGCGTCTTGCCCATTTTGCGAAGCAGGCCCACCAGCGTGATGAAGATGAGCGCGGCGGCGGGAACCACGGCGCACTTCACAAAGATCTCCCAGCTCCAGTACACCTGGAAGGGCGGCAGGCTGTACGAACCGTAATAGAGGCTGCGCATGGGCTCGGTAAAGAACACAACGCCGAGCGCAGTGCCCAAAAGCGCCGCGACCACGCCCACGATGGCGGGAAGCGCCAGGTAGTGCAGCACGATCTCGCGTCGACGATAGCCGCTGGCGAGCAGCGTGCCGATAATGGCGCTCTCCTCCTCGATGGTGGCGTCGGTAAGGACCACAAAGACAAATGCCATGATCACGATGATGATGTCGAGCAACGTCATCCACATCATGGAGTCGCCGTCCACGTCGTCGCGCGCGTAGCCAATGCCCTGGTTGGAATCGGCATCGATAAGATCGTCAACGCGCGCATCGGCATCGGTCAGCGCTTCGACCATATCCTGCTCCGCATCGATGCGATCCGCGGTGGGAAGATCGCGATCGGCAAAGGTAAAGGAGTAGATGTAGGCAGGCGCGCCGCCGGCATCCTCGAGCGCAGCAAAGCCGGCGTCGGTGACCTCGGCAACACCATAGGTGATGGTGTTCACCGTAAAGTCCGAATTGTTGAGGAACAGCGCCTGGCTATCGGGCTGGGTCATGATGCCGCAGATGGTGTAGGTGCGGCCCTCAAGCTCGACCTTATCGCCCACGGCGAGATCGTTGTTGGTGGCGAAGACACGGTCGATTGCCACCTCATCGTCCGTCTTGGGCTGCCTGCCCTCACAGTAGGACGCGATATCGACCTTGGTGCGGTGCGCATAGGCGCGCAGCGTGCGCTTGGTGCCGTCGTCGCCGGCGGTCATTTTGATGATGGCGTCGATGGAGAAATTCTTGTAGAGCGTGACGCCGCCGACGTCGCCGGCCGCATCCTCGGCGGCCTTGAGTTGATCGTCGGTAGCCTCGAAGGAGGTGGTCACGCGGCCGTCCTCAATCGTGTACGCATCGCGCATGTCGTCGATAAGGCAGCCGATGGAATGCGCCGCGAGCAAAAAGCCCGAGGTAAGGGCGATGCTTCCGCACATGAGTAAAAAGATGCCCAGGTACTTGCCGATATTGCGGCGCAGCTCGCGCGGGAGACGTCTTGCGAGAGGTGTCATGGCGCCGCCTACCAATCGAGCTCGGCGGCCGCGACGGGCGACTCGTTGAGCTCATCCTCGACGATGCGCCCGTCGCGCAGGCGCAGCACGCGATTGGCCATACTCGCGATGGCGGCATTGTGGGTGACAATGATGATGGTGCAGCCGTAGGTGCGGTTGACATCCTCCATGAGCTGCAAGATTTCCTTGGACGTCTTATAGTCGAGCGCGCCCGTGGGCTCGTCGCACAGCAGCAGGCCCGGGTTTTTGACGAGCGCACGGCCGATGGCGCAGCGCTGCTGTTGGCCGCCCGAGACCTGGCGCGGGAACTTGTTGCGGTGCTCGTAGAGGTCCAGCGAACGCAGCAGGTCGTCGACATTGAGCGGGTTTTTGGACAGGTGCGCCGTGACCTCAATGTTCTCCTTGATGGTGAGGTCGGGCACCAGGTTGTAGAACTGGAAGACAAAGCCCAGCTCACGGCGGCGATACTCGCCCAGATCGGCAGGTCTGAGCACCGTGAGGTCGCAGCCGTCCACCATGATGGAACCGCCGTCGGCATCCTCCAGGCCGCCGATCAGGTTAAGAAACGTCGACTTGCCCGAGCCCGAGGGCCCTAGCATGACGCAGATCTCTCCGCGGTTGATGGACGTGTCGATGCCGTCGAGCACCGTCAGGCGTGCATCTCCATCGCCGTAGTGCTTTTTGAGCCCCTTGACCTGGACGTAGGCTTGCTTCGTCGCCATGCTATCCCCCATTGTTAGCCTTGTACTACTTTATGAGGGTAATAGTAAACCTTGGCGAACTATTTTTGGGCGAGAGTGGGGTTTTGTTTCAGACTAGTCATTGGGGACGTTCTTAAATGACTAGTCACTGGGGACACTCTTTCGCCGCCCGGCAGTTGGGGACGTTCCTTTCCTACCGGCAGTTGGGGACAGTCCTTGGCAACCCGACCGGCAAGCCGGCGGTTCGGCAAAGACTGTCCCCGATGACTAGTCGATTAAGTCTGTCCCCAATGACCACTCTTGGTCGTTTAAGTCTGTCCCCAATGAGTACCCAATGACTAGGTGGCTAGGCGCGGGATTTGTTGCGGGCGAGGGCCAGGCCTGCGGCGGCGATGGCCATGGCAAAGAGCGCCGTGACGCCCAGGTCGCAGGCGATGTCGCCCAGCACGGTGGACGTCAGGTCCGCGGCGAGCGCCTTGCCGATCGCGTCGTTCACCCAATATGTCGGCACAAAGTGCGCCACGGCCTGCACGGCCGGGCCCATCAGCGACAGCGGCATCCAGGCGCCGCCCAAAAACGTCATGAGCATGCCGAGCAGGTTGCCCACACCGTTGAGCAGCTCCTCGCGCGCGCCCAGGCTCGAAAGCGCAAAGCCAACGGCCAGCGGCGTGCACGCCAGGGCAAACGTCGCCGCCAGTGCCAGACACACGCGACCCACGCCGACCTCGGCAACCGCGCCGGCAAAGCCCACGACGCCCATCATGCTCGACACAAACCAGATGCAGACGGTGAGCACCGCGGCAGCCGCAAACACGGCAAGCGAACGCTGGCGCCCGGAGATTGGGCCGGCCTCCATGCGGCGCACGCGCTCGGGCTCGTTCATGCCCGAGAACACCAGCCCCACCGACACGATGACAGACGAGATGATCGCGTACGCACCAAAGTTGAAATACGACTCGAGCGTGGCGGCGGCTGTCGAGTCAACCTTGACCTGCTCGATCTCGACCTTGGCGCGCTTCGCGGCCGCATGCTCGGCAGCCTTGGCGACGCTACCGTTAGAGGCGGCGGGCTCAAGTGCGGCCGCAGCGCCCGCGAGCGAGATCCAGCGCGAGGCCTCGGCAGACGAAAGCGCTGCCGCCATGGTGCCGGAACCATAGGTCACGTCGAGTTTGGGCAGAGACTCCCCCGCGCGAGCGGCTGCAACGAGGTCGTCCTCAAACCCCTCCGGGATAAAGAACACGCAGTCGGCGCTACCCTTGGCGCTGTTGCTCTTGGAAAGCGCGTCCGCAAGATCGTAGGTGTCGCCGCCGACGCCCGTGACCAGCTCAAAACGAGAACCCAGATGCTTGGTAAGCGCCCGCGAAAGGTCGCTATTGTCGCGGTCGACCACGATCACGTTGGTGTCGTAGGGCTTGTACTCGGTAAGCTGCGACGAGTTCCAGCTCACCGAGGCCGCGATGAACACGCCCATGAGCGAGATGAACACCGTGTAGATGAGCAGGTAGAACGGGTGCGCCCGCGCCATGCGAAGCGCGGTCTTAAAGGTGCTCATAGCGGCTCCTTCCAAAGATCAGCGTAGCGGCGGCGACAAACACCAGCGCCATAAGGACCAGCGCGCCGGCGCGAACGGCAAAGGGGCCCAGGTCCTCAAAGAAATACAGGCGGTTGAACATGTCGCAGATGAGCTTGACGGGGTTGAGCCAGCACTCGGCCGGGCAGGCGCGGGCAACGTCGTCGGCAAGTGCCATCGCCGGCTCGCCGTAGAGGCCGGCGAACAGGGCGCACGTGGTGGCAAAGCCCGTGAGGATGCCCGACTTGGACGCCTTGCCGCCCTTAACGGGAAGCGTGCCCACAAAGAGCCCCAAGCCCGTGGCGGCAAGCGCGGATGCAGCACCGCCCAGCAGGCACAGCCCCTCGCGCCCGCCAAAGTCAACGCCAACGACTAGGCGCACGTAGCTAATCGCGACCGCCATCGAGGCAAAGGAAACCAGCCACGAGCCGACAAAGATGCCGGCTAGCGACGCCGTCTTGGAAAGACCGCCCACACAGCGACGCGCACCAAGGCCCGACAGATTGGGCTGCAGATCGACGACGCTCAAGGCGGCAAACTCGGCAGACATCATCGCGACCAGGCCAAAGA
>CATVZP010000050.1 GCA_958348565.1 uncultured Collinsella sp.
AGACGGTCTAGCTGACCCGCAGCCGCCCCATTCCTGCACCCATAGCCCCGCGCCGTCTGGCGCCCAACGAAAGGCATCCCATGTCACTTGCAACTCAACAATCGCTCGAATCCCATTACGTTATGCATACCTTTGGTCGCTCTCCGGTAGAGTTTGTCGAAGGCCACGGCATGAAGCTCACCGGCGATGACGGCCGTGAGTATCTTGACTTTCTCGCTGGTATTGGCGTGTGCAGCCTTGGCCACGGTAACGCTGCAGTGCTCTCGGCGCTCGAGGCGCAGACCAAAAAGCTCATGCATGTCTCCAATTACTTCTACATCGAGCAGCGTGGCCAGGTCGCGGCGCTGCTGTCCAAGCTCGCTAACGACGACGTGGACAGTGCACGCGTGATTGCCGATGCCATTGCTGCCGGCGACGAGACCACGGCAGCTGCGCTCGGCGCTCCGACGGCGGGCGAGCAGGTGTGGGAGACGTTCTTTGCCAATTCCGGTGCCGAAGCCAACGAGGGCTCGATGAAGCTTGCACGTTTGTACGCCAAGCGTGCCGGCAACGGCGGCAACACCATCGTATGCATGCGCGGCGGCTTCCACGGCCGTACACTCGAGACCATTGCCGCCACCATGCAGGATTGGCTGCAGAATAGCTTCCGTCCGCTGCCGGGCGGTTTTGTGGCCTGCAGGCCCAACGATGTCGACGAACTGCGTTCGATCTTTAAGCAGCTGGGGAGCGAAATTTGTGCCGTGATGCTCGAGCCGATCCAGGGCGAGAGCGGTGTGCACCCCATGACCGAGGAGTTTATGGCGGCAGCGCGCGACTTGGCACACGAGATGGGCGCCGTTCTTATCGCCGACGAGGTCCAGTGTGGCATCTTCCGCTCCGGCAAGCCGTTTGCATTCCAAACCTATGGCGTGGAGCCCGACATTATGAGCCTTGCCAAGGGCATTGCCGATGGCGTGCCCATGGGTGCCGTGGTGGCAAAGAAGGAGATCGCCGACGTGTTTAAGCCGGGTGACCACGGTTCGACCTTTGGCGGTAGCTGCTTGGCTGTCGCGGCGTGCGCCGCGACGCTCTCCGCGCTCGTGCGCGGCGATTATGCCGAGCATGCTGCCAAGGTGGGCGCCTATATGGAGCAGGCGCTGGCCAAGCTTCCGCATGTGGTAGAGGTGCGTGGCCGTGGCCTGATGCTCGGCTGCGATCTGGACGATACTGCGGGTGATGCACATGATATTGTTGCCCGCGCGCTGGCCGCCGGCGCCGTGATTAACGCTACTGGTGCCCACACGCTGCGTTTCCTGCCGCCGCTTGTCTGCGAGGAAGCCGACGTGGACAGCCTGGTCGAGATTTTGTCGGACGTTTTGGCCTAACACAGCGCAATAACTCAATTTGGACCGGGTTCCGGACTGCGGACGTGCCATATGCGGCACGATTCAGCGGTCTGGAGCCCGTTTTGTTATCGATTTACCATGGCTGGGATAGGCCGTGTGCAAAAAGTGGCAAATATGAGTACGGGCACTAACTTCGTAACATATAAATTAGGCGTTTTTAGATGAGTTGGGCCACATATATCCAGTTTTGCAGTAACTAAATTGGCTTAACTGGACTATCAGTCGTCGTTCTAATGTCGGATTTGCCTTTTATGACTTCGAAAACGCTGCTACCAAAAAGGTAGCAGTACTCATATTTGGCATTTTTTGCACATGGGTATTCGCCAAGGGTCCATTTCGCCGCCCGCTTTCGCTTCGGGCCTCCGCTCCTCGCGTGCTGCGCTGGAAAACGCTTCGCGTTTCCTCAGCTCCGCACCCTGGCGGGTTCGAATCCCATGAAATGGGCCCGAAAAAGAAAAGGCCTCCATCGCTGGAGGCCTAACAATTCAGTGGTGGGCGATGAGGGATTCGAACCCCCAGCCTTGTGCGTGTAAAGCACCTGCGCTAACCGTTGCGCCAATCGCCCGCAGGGATTGAGTATAGCGGAAACCCCGTGCTGTTCACCGCTAATTCATAACGAAACTTACGCGGCGACTTCGGCGCCCTTGTCCTCGTCGATAAAGAAGCGCTTGTACCAGATGAGGAACGTCAACGTGGTATAGATCTTGCGCTGGTTGAGCGCGCGACCCTCAAAGTGATCGTCAAGCAGTTTCATGAGCGCATCGGTGTCAAAGAAATCGGCAGCCCACGGTGCGGTGAAGTATTCCTTTACGTAGTCGTAGTACTTTTGCTCGCGCAGCCAGAACTTGACCGGTACGGGGAAGCCCACCTTCTTGCGCGTTGCCCACTCGTCGGGCAGCGTGCGGTTGGCAGCGTGACGCAGAACGAGCTTGCAGCCTTCTTCGTTAACACGGTAGTTGGCGGGAATGTGCTCGGCAAACTCCATGACCTTCTTGTCCAGGAACGGGACGCGAAGCTCCAGAGAATGCGCCATGCACATCTTGTCTGCCTTGAGCAGGATGTCGCCCGGCAGCCACATGTTCATATCCAGATACTGTTTCTTGGAAAGCTCACAGCAATCGGGAACCTGCTTGTAGTACTCGGCGCACATCTCGGCGGCGTTCTTGCCGGTGTCATAAGCGGGCTTGAGCACCTCGTCGACCTCGGAGGGATCGAACACCTTTGCCTGACCCACATACCAGCGCTCGGGAACTTCGGCGCACTTGGTCAGGAAGTTGTGACCCTTAAAGTAGGGGAGATGCTGAACGAGCGAGCCCAGGGCACGACGCACGCCGAGTGGCACGCGCTTCTTAAAGGAGCGCATCTCGGGGGTGTCCTCGTACCACTCGTAGCCGGCAAACAGCTCGTCGGCACCCTCGCCCGAAAGGACGACGGTAACTTCCTCAGCGGCCATCTGTGCCAGATAGTACAGCGGCACGCTGGACAGGTTTGATTGCGGCTCGTCCATGTGATACTGGATATCGGGCAGTGCATCGAAGAACTCGTCGGCGGTAATCATCTTGCGCACGTTCTTGATGCCCAGCTTGTCGGAAAGCTCAGCAGCGTAGTTGGTCTCGTTGAAGTTCTTGTAATCAAAGCCGACAGAATACGTGGTGTCGGGCATAAGACAGGCGGCAATGTAGCTGGAGTCTACGCCGCCAGAAAGAAACGAGCCCACCTTAACATCGGCGATTCGGTGTGCAGCGACGCTTTCGTGCACGACCTTGTCGCACTCGTCCACGTACTCCTCGAAGGTCTTGGAGTTGTCGTCGGTGAAGTCACAGCTCCAGTAACGCTTGATGCCCATGGTGTTGGTCGTCAGGTCATACGTAAAGCAATGCGCCGGGGCAAGCTTGAACACGCCCTTAAAGAAGGTCTCCTCCGTGGCGGGGAATTGCAGCGTCAGGTAGGGGCGCAGCGCGTCGTGGTTGACAGCCTTCTCAAACTTGGGATGGTCCAGGAAGCTCTTGATCTCGGAGCCAAATAGCAGCGAGCCATCGGATGCCTGGTAGTAATAGAACGGCTTGATACCAAAGATGTCGCGAGCGCCAAAGAGTTTGTTCTTGTTCTGGTCGTGAATCACGAACGCGTACATGCCGCGCAGGCGGTTGACCAGGTCCTCGCCCCACTCCTCGTAACCGTGTACCAGGACCTCGGTATCGGCGTTGCAGTGGAAGGCGTAGCCGGCTGCCTCCAGCTCGGCGCGAAGCTCCTGGAAGTTGTAGATCTCTCCGTTGAAGACAATCGTGACCTTGCCGTCGTCGCTCGACATGGGCTGAGCTCCAGCTTCGGAAAGATCGAGAATCGAAAGACGACGGAAGCCAAGGGCAACGTTGTCGACGATATGCTGGCCGCCCATATCGGGACCACGGTGGATGATGCGATTCATCATGGCCGTGAGAACCAGCTCACTCTGTTCATCTGTACCGGTAAAACCGACAAAACCGCACATGCAAGATCCTTTCTGCTGACGGCTCAGGTGTACTGCCGCAAGGATTGCGGCAGCTGATGTCAAATAATCTTTACTATCATGCCAATCTTTTGTTTCGTGATAGGGCATAAGCGCCGAGCGAACCGAAAAAACCACGGCCCGATCTTCAGAGGAAGCGGCGGGCCGTGGTTGCGAACGCTATGTAATGAGCGGTTAGCGCTTGCTGCGCTCGGCGAGACGGTGCTCCACCTTGGTGACGATGTGGATGAGCGGAATCGTCACGACCAGATAGTAAAGTGCGGCGCAAATGTAGGGCGTAATGTTGCCCGTGGTGGCCGTGAGGTTTTTGGAGAACAGCATGAGCTCCATGACGCCAACGCTCGAAAGCAGTGACGTGTCCTTGTACAGCATAACGAACTCGCTGGTCATAGTCGGTATAACGCAACGTACAGCCTGCGGGATCACGATGCGCGACATAACTTGGGACCAAGTCATGCCAAGCGAGTAGGCGGCTTCCGCTTGACCATGCGGTACGCTCTCGATACCGGCACGGAAAATCTCGGCAAGATAGGCCGAGCAGTTGATGGCGAGCACGCCGACGCCGAGCGGCAGATTGGGCACGTTGAGACCGATCATAGGGAACCCAAAGAACGCAATGTAGATCTGCAGGAAGAGCGGGGTTCCACGCAGGACGTTGATGTATGTTACGGCGATGCCGCGCAGCATACGACTATGACTGATTTTCATAAAGGCAAACAGCAAGCCGATGGGGATGGCGAGCGGAAAACCGATAGCGGTCACGGCAAGTGCTATGCCCCAGCCCTTAAAGAGCGAGGCGATTGAGGTGACGATAATCTGCGGCTTGCAGAACATGCCCAAAAACGGGTTGGAGTTCCACGCGGCAACCCAAGGCTGGGCATCGAGCCAGGCGACGATTTCTTGCACCATGGTGCTCTCCGAGACGCTGATGGTGGGGCTCTCGGGAAGATCTCGCTTGTCGCCGTCGGCGACATAGCTGCCGGTGACGGCATAGGCACCCGCGTTGCTCGGGAATACGACGTCGGGGACAACAACGCGAATCTGCGAGCCGGCAGCGACGAGATCGGCGAACTTGATGACGAGCTTTGAACCGTCCAGCGAGCACGATGCCTTGACACCCGTCTGGTTCAGTCCGTCGAGCAGCGTGACCTTAACATCGGTGCTCTCAAACGATCCGCCCTCGGGCAGCTCAAACTCAATTTGCGAAACGTCGCCCTCGTCGCTACCCGTTGTCGCTTCCCAGGTCAGGCGGGTTGCGATGCCGCCGAGCACGCCGTTGCCGCTGTCTTCGTTTGACTTGGCGGTCGCCGAGGTGACGGCAAGTGAAGCGCCCGTCGCGTCGTCTGAGCTCGAGACATCCTTGTTATCGGCCCCGCTCGTGGGTGCCATGCCAAACCACTTCTCGTACAGTTTGTCATAGGCGCCGGAGCTCTTGATCTTGGTGAGGGCATCGTTGATGGCCTGTGTCAGCCCGGGGTTGTCTTTAGAGACGACAATGCCAAACTGCTCGCCCGTCGGAACCTCTTTGATGATCTCCATACCGGTAAAGGAGTTCGAAACCATCCACTGCTCAACGGGCAGGTCGCATACGACCGCCTGGCACTGACCACTCATGACGGCGGTGAAGGCTGCCGTCCAGTCGTCAAAGTTGACGGTGGTTGCCTGCGGCAGGTTCTCGATTGCCCACTCCTCGGACGTGGTGCCCGACTGCACGGCAATTTTGACGCCCGGTGCGTTGAGGCTATCGACCGTGTCGTATCCAGTGTTCTTTGCAACTGCGACGCCCTGATTGGAGTCGATATAGGGGTCGGTGAAGTCGACCTCTTCCTTGCGCTCGTCGGTAATCGTGATGTTACATGCGCCGACATCGGTCTTTACACCCTGTTTGACCATGGGGATAATGCCGTCGAACTTTTGCGCCGGCAAGTAGTTGAGCTCCAGACCGAGCTCGTCTGCGATCATGCCCATGAGTTCATAGGTAAAGCCCTGGTCTTCGCCGGAATCGTTGACGTATTCAAACGGGGGTGTGGCCAAGTCACTTGCGACGGTGAGCTTGCCATGCTCGACGAGTGTGTAGGTGCTCGAGGCGTTCTGGGAGGACGAACAGCCGCTCGCGCCGATGATGGTGGCAAGGGTCACAACGACCGTCACGAAGGCGCAGACGATGTGCCGGGTCAACTGGACGCGTGCCGAGTGGTGGCGACGTTCGAAGTGTCGTTTCATCTGGAGTCCTTTGCTTGGGCATGATGGGTCGGCATTGTGGGTCAATGAGGCACATCAAGACATTTGGATAAAGAATAGCACCCAGATTTCCTTGTTTTTACACGGGGTGGACACTGTTGTCATTTATTAACCCACGACACAGTCCATGCATTTTTTTAGAAGGCTGCAATGCGCGCAAGGCCAGGTGGCATATTAGGATGGTTGATAATACAGAATGTTTCATCGTTTCTGCCGCGGGACGTCTTTTGCCCTTTAAGGCTGAATTTAGCGAGAGAGGTCTTTGTATGTCGAGTCCGACACAAGAGAAGCTAACTCTGATGCGCTATATAGAGTTGCTCGAGGAAGATGACCTTGTTGTTTCCAAACCGAGCGCTTCGTGCGACCAGCGCATTGAGTTTGCGACTGACGACTCGCGCCAGGTGCGTCCGGGCACGTTGTTTGTCTGCAAGGGCCGCGCGTTTAAGCGTGAGTACCTGCTTTCGGCAATCGCCGATGGCGCCGTGGCCTACGTTTCCGAGGTCGATTACGATGTTGATCTTCCCGCGGTGATTGTGAGTGATATTCGTCGCACGCTCGCCGTGGTGGCAGATGCCTTTTATGGGCACCCGTCGGGTAAGGTGAAGGTCTGCGCCTTTACAGGCACCAAGGGCAAGTCGACCTGTAGCTTTTATCTGCGCGGCATTCTCGTCAACGAGGCCAAGCTTACGGGCTGTCATCGACCCGCTCTTAATACGGGCATTGAGTTCGACGACGGCATCGAGGCGGGCCCTTCCAAGCTGACGACCCCCGAATCCTTCCTGCTGCAGTCTCGCATTGCGCATGCTGCGGAGGCGGGCGCTCCGTGGCTGGTTATGGAGGCATCGAGCCAGGGCCTCAAATACGAGCGCACGGGCAAGATCGCCTTTGAAGTCGGTGCCTTTACCAATATCGGCGAGGATCACATTTCGCCGATTGAGCATCCGACGCTCGAGGACTACTTTGCCAGCAAGCTCAAAATCTTCTCGCAGAGCCGTTTTGCCGTGGTCAATCTCGATATGGATAAGGTCGATCGCGTGCTCGAGGCGGCATCTCGTTGCGAACGTACGGTGACGTTCTCCCTGACCGACGAGCGTGCCGACGTGTTTGCGCTGGCGATTCGTAATGGCGACTGCGGCGTGGTGGCAACGGTGCGCACGCCCCGCTTTACGCGCGACATTGTGATTCCCACGCCGGTTAAGTTCAATGTGTCCAACGCGCTTGCCGCTATTGCCTGCGCCGAGGCCCTGGGCATTTCCGAAGAGGGTATCGTCCACGGCTTTGAGGGCGTCTTCGTTCCCGGCCGTATGGAGCTCTATCCGTCCGTATCGGGCAAAATCCTGGGCGTCGTCGATTTTGCACATAACGGCATGAGCCTCGAGACACTCCTGCGTGACTTGCGTGAGAACTATCCCGAGCGCGAGCTGGCGGTTGTATTTGGCGCTACGGGCGGTAAGGGTGTCGATCGACGCACCACGATGGGCATCGCCGCTGGCAAGTATGCCGACCGAATCGTGATTACCGAGGATGACCCCGGCCCCGAGGATGTCGAGGATATTTGTGCCGAGATCGCGCGCAACGTTCAAGCGCAGGGAAATGATAACTGGCAAATCGTGACTGATCGCGTTGCCGCTATCGAGACTGCCGTGCGCGAAACCGTCCGTCCTGCCGTGGTCATCGTGACCGGTAAGGGCGAGGAAGAGCGTATGCTGCGCAAGAACGGACCCGAGCCTTGCGAGCGCGACGGTTCGATTCTCAAGCGCACCCTTGCGGCGTACGACGCCTAAGACCAGAAGCCCCTTCTACGTAATGGAGTGACCATGTCCCACAACACCCTGCCGACCGTTGCCGAGCTTTCGGGCGAGATGCGCGAGCGTCTGGCCAAGGTCAAGTACGTCTTTACCGATCTGGACGCCACGATGCTCGCTCCTGGCTCGTGCGTACTGCGCGATAACGACGGCAATCCCTCGACCAAGCTCGTCGAGGCCGTCGTGGCGCTCGCCCGCGCCGGCATCCAGGTGGTTCCCACCTCGGGTCGCAACCGCACTATGATCCACGAGGACGCGCGCGTGCTCGGCCTCAACTCCTACATCGGCGAGATGGGCGGCCTAGTCATGTACGACCTCAAGGCCAACGATTGGGAGTACCTGACCGGCGACATGCCCTACGATCCTGCCTGCGGTCTCACACCGCACCAGGTGATCGAGCAGACCGGCGTGTGCGAGAAGATCCTTGCCCGCTGGCCGCATAAGATCGAGTACCACAACGATATGTCGACCGGTTACAAGTACCGCGAGGTTACTGTCGGCATGCGCGGCGATGTGCCTGATGACGAGGTTCAGGCCATCTTGGACGAGGCTGGTTGCGGCTTGGTTTGGGCTTGCAACGGCCATTTGACCCACCTGTCCAAGCCGACGACGCTCGAGCTTAATCGTGTCGAGGACGGCCGTGCCTTCAACATCAACCCGGCGGGTCTCAACAAGGGCGTTGCCATTGCGCGCTTCTGCGAGCACCTGGGGATCGAGCGCGAGGAGACGCTGGCGCTCGGCGACTCCGAGTCCGATTTCTACATGGCCGATCACGTGGGTACGTTCTGCTTGGTCGAGAACGGCCTGACCAGCGCCGGCGCGCCCGAGTTCTTGGACGCTTGCGACAACGCTTACGTCACGCGTGGCAAGATTGTCGACGGCTGGGCGGCAACGGCGGAGCTGCTTGTCGCGGCTCGTTCGTAGCACGGTCCTATCGTTCTGAGCCATATCTTTTCGAGAGAGAATCTGGTGAGGTAATGTCCGATATCGAGAATCTGACCGGGGACACGCGCCCCATTGGCGTATTCGACTCGGGTCTGGGCGGTCTGACGGTTGCACGCGCCATCGCGACGGCGCTGCCGCATGAGTCCGTCTACTATTTCGGCGACACCAAACGCTGCCCTTATGGCACTCGCACCGAGGACGAGGTGCGCTCGTTTGCACTGCAGGCGGGCCGCTGGCTGTCGAAGCACGACGTCAAGATCATGGTCATCGCCTGCAATACGGCGACCGCTGCGGCCTTGCGCTTGGCCCAGCAGGTACTCGACGTCCCCGTCATCGGTGTGATCGCACCGGGCGCACGCGCGGCAATCAACAGCACCCGCACGCGCCGGGTGGGCGTGCTCGCCACCAACCTCACCATTCGCTCAGGCGCTTATACGCGTGCCATTCAGGATTTGGACGCCGGTGTGGACGTATACGGCTGCCCTGCCTCGAGCTTTGTCGAGGTCGTTGAGCACGAGCTCGCCTCGGGCGCACATCTGCAAGAGCAGTGGCTCGAGAACGAGGACATCTTTGATACGCCTGCCGTACGCGCGCTGGTCGGTGCCACGGTTGAACCGCTGCGCGACCACGGCATCGATACGGTGGTACTCGGCTGCACGCATTTCCCGCTGCTCGTGGGGCCTATTCGCCATGCGCTGGGTCCCGGAGTGCGCGTGGTGAGCTCCGCCGAGGAGACCACGCGCGAGCTGACCGATATTCTCACGCGCCGCGAGCAGCTGGCGGGCGACGCAGCCGAGCCGCAGCATCGTTTTGCAACGACGGCCGATAACATTGCCGAGTTTGCGGTGGCGGGCAGCTTTATCTTTGGCCAGCCGCTCAAGAGCATTGAGCATATCGATATCGACGAACTGAAATAGATATAAGGTCACCGACCAAAGGCTCACTTTCACCTTTTGCCGAAAGGATTTTTCTATGGAGTATATGCAGGTCAATCGTGCCAACGGCCGCGCTGCCGATGAGCTGCGCCCCATCAAGCTTACTCGCGGCGTCATGAAGCACGCCCACGGCTCGTGCCTGGCCGAGTTTGGCGATACTCGCGTGCTGTGCGCTGCCACCATCGAGGAGGGCGTGCCGGGCTGGCGCAAGGGCGCCAAGGCCGGTTGGGTAACGGCGGAGTATGCCATGCTGCCGGCATCGACCGGCAAGCGCTGCAAGCGCGAGCACGCCAACCGCAAGGGTCGCTCCATGGAGATTGAGCGTCTGATCGGCCGTAGCCTGCGCACCGTCGTCAACATGAAGGCGCTCGGCGAGTACACCGTCACCGTCGACTGCGACGTGATTCAGGCAGATGGCGGCACGCGAACGGCGAGCATTACCGGCGCCTGGGTGGCGCTGCACGACGCCCTTGCCATGTGGGTCGAGGCGGGTAAGCTCGAGCGCATTCCGCTCACGGGCCAGGTCGCCGCGATTTCCATGGGCGTTGTCGACGGCAACACCCTGCTCGACCTGGATTATTCCGAGGACAGTCACGCCGAGGTCGACATGAACCTTGTCGCCACCGATACCGGTGAGATGATCGAGCTTCAGGGCACTGGCGAGCAGGCACCCTTCGACCGCAAGCGCCTCAATGCCCTGCTCGATTTGGGCGACAAGGGCATTGCCGAGCTCATCGAGCTCCAGCGCCAAGCCCTCGCCTAACCTGCCAAAAAGGGATGTTAATTTTGGCAGGTTTTATCTGCGGAAACGCCGATAGATAAGGTTGATGGCACATGAAAGGGGAGACGCCGAAGGGCCAGTCCCTTTTACGTGACTTTGCTATACGGACAAGGAGACCACTCATGGCACTTGAGAAGATCGACATCGACACCCTCGACCCGGCGGCGACCATCGTCGTGGCAACGGGCAACGCCCATAAGCTCACCGAGATCGAGGCCATTTTGGGCAAGGTTATGCCCGAGGTTCGCTTTGTGGCGCTCGGTCAGCTGGGCGATTTTGAGGACCCCGAGGAAAACGGTACGACGTTTTTGGAGAACGCCATCATCAAGGCGCAGGCTGCCGTCGAAGAGACGGGGCTCATGGCCATTGCCGACGATTCGGGCCTGGTCGTCGACGCGCTGGACGGTGAGCCCGGTGTGTATAGCGCGCGCTACGCTGGCGTTCACGGCGACGATGCCGCCAACAATGCCAAGCTGCTCGTGAATCTGGAGGGCGTGGCCGACGAGGATCGCACCGCGCGCTTTATGAGCGTCGTCGCGCTCATCGACACGGACGGTTTGGTCACCTATGGTGAGGGCGCCTGCGAGGGCGTTATCGCACACGAGGGCCGCGGCGATCACGGCTTTGGCTACGACCCGCTGTTCCTGCCGGTCGACACGCCGGGCAAGACCATGGCCGAGCTGACGGCGGACGAGAAGAACGCCATCAGCCATCGATTCCATGCGCTCGAGCACCTATCCGCCAAACTGACGGGCGAGGAGTAGGCCGTGCGTGCAGTAGTGCAGCGCGTGCTCAACGCCGGCGTGACGGTCGACGACGAGTGCGTGGGCAAAATTGGGCGCGGCTATCTGGTACTGCTGGGCGTGGGTCACGGCGACACGCGCGCCGAGGCCGATAAGCTGTGGGGCAAGCTCCGGGGCTTGCGCATTAACGAGGACGAGAACGGCAAGACCAACCTGGCACTTGCCGATGTCGACGGCGAGGTTCTCGTGGTGTCGCAGTTCACGCTGTTCGCCGATTGCCGTCACGGCCGCCGTCCATCGTTTACGGATGCCGGCGCCCCCGATGTCGCCAACGAGCTCTACGAGTACTTCCTGACGCTCGTTCGCCAAGATGTCGAACACGTGGCGCACGGCATCTTTGGCGCCGACATGAAGGTCGATCTCGTCAACGACGGCCCATTCACCATCGTCTTGGACACCGATAGTCTGTAAGTAGTCAATTTGGGACCGGGCTTTTTTAGCTACTTGCGTATGGCCACAACAGGGTGCTATAGTATTAGAGTTTTGTCTATCTTAGGGGTATTATCCCCTTTTTGAATTGCACCTTCTGGAGGCCCTGTTCATGGAAGAGATGGAAGTCAATCACGTCGACGACATCCACGAGAAGCTGACCGATATGGTGGGCGATCGCGTTAAGGTGAAGGCCAACATGGGCCGCACCCGCGTCGTCGAGCGCATGGGCACCATCAAGAGCGTCCACCCCGCCGTCTTTATCGTCGAGGTCGACGAGCGCCGTGGCCGCAAGTCGCGTCAGTCCTACCAGTATATTGATGTTCTCACCGGCCAGGTCGAGCTGTTCGACCCCGAGAGCGGCGAGCACATTTTTACCCCGCTCGGCAATCAGCTCGAGGAGCACTAGCGGTGACCGATTGGTCCCTGATCCTTTCCGCGCCGGCAAAGATCAACCTCTATCTGGGGGTTCATACCGAGCGTGACGACCGCGGCTACCATAAGGTCGATTCCCTGATGGCAGCCGTCGGCCTTGTCGATACCGTGACGGTTACGCCGGCACAGGCGCTGGCCGTCCAGACGATTCCGGCATCCGACTTTCCCATGCAAAAGAATACGGCGTATCGTGCGGCCGCTGCTATGGCCGAGCATTACGGTCGCGAAGCCAATGTCTGCATCACGATTAAGAAGCGCATCCCGCTGTGTGCCGGCCTGGGCGGTCCTTCGACGGATGCCGCGGCGGTCATTGTCGCCTTGGCAGAGAGTTGGGGTATCGACCGTGCCGACCCCGCGCTGGACAACATTGCGCGCGGCATTGGCGCCGACGTTCCCTTCTTTTTGCATGCCAGCCCTGCATTTTACGTGGGTGGGGGAGACGTGCTGGCAACCGAGTACCCCGCACTACCCGCGACACCCGTCGTGCTGGTCAAGCCGCGCGAGGCAAGCGTTTCAACAATTGAAGCCTATCGACGTTTTGACGAGACCCCAGCGCCTGCGGACAAGCCCGGAGCGATCGCATCTGCCCTTCGCTCGGGAGACGCAGAGGCGGCCTACGCGCTCGTCCACAACAACCTGGGTGTCATTTCCGCGCAGATGGAACCGCGGATTCAAACGGTGCTCGACTGGCTTCGTTCACAGGACGGTATCATTGCTGCAAACGTGTGCGGTTCGGGTGCCTGCTCGTTTGCCATTTGCGATACTGCCGCCACGGCAGTCAATCTTGCGGCAGTCGCTCAACAAAACGGCTGGTGGGCTTATGCAACGGAGCTCGTTTCCGACACGGTTCGCATTGAAGCGCCAAAGAAGTAAAAATTTCTCTGGCACATGACGGAAATCTTTGTTACTATAGTCGAGCTAACGGGTTGTGGCTCAGTTTGGTAGAGCACTGCGTTCGGGACGCAGGGGTCGCTGGTTCAAATCCAGTCAACCCGACCAGAGCATGAGGAGGGACCGCTTCTTGCGGTCCCTTTTTTTAGCTATTTATTGTTGCTCTTGTTGTGATTCCAGGCTGCATGCAGGCCCGCTGCGGTATAATCCATCGAGCTTGTTTGCATTGATTCCGGGAGGAAAGTACATGTTCCCTAAAGGCTTTGAGTGGGTAGTTATCCTTATTGTCGCCCTGTTGATTTTTGGGCCTAAGAACCTGCCGAAGCTTGGCAAGTCGCTTGGCTCTACCGTCAAGAACATCCGTGAGGGCATGGAAGGCGACAAGGGCGAGTCCAAGCAGGCCGAGGAGGTTGTGGTCGAGGAGTCCAAGGAGGACAAGGAGATCGCAGAGCTCGAGGCCAAGC
>CATVZP010000051.1 GCA_958348565.1 uncultured Collinsella sp.
GCAGATCACTTTATGCTTCTCCATGACACCCTCCTTCCTTTCTCTGCTACCGAATACTCGGTTCTTGTTTGACAATCATTGGGCCTGTCGCCCCAACGCTTACGCCTCGTTTTCGATGGTGGCGCGGGCACGCTCGGCAGTCAGCTCCGCCAGGCGCTCCTCGTCTACCAAGGTGAGGCCCTTGGTCGGGCACGCCTCAGCACACGCCGGACCGCCGGGACGGTCCACGCACAGGTCGCACTTAAGCACGAAGCTCTTAGTCTGCGAACCCACGCGCACGTCGCCCATCAAGACGGGGACCTGCGTAGTCGCCACACTCACGGCGCCAAAGGGGCAGGCCATGACGCAGCTCTTGCAGCCGATGCAGTTGTCCTCGTTGACGCCGATGCGATGGTTCTTTGGATCAAAGAACAAAGCACCCGTGGGGCAGGCCTTGGCGCACGGAGCGTCCTCGCAGTGGTGACATGCCACCGGCGCGGAGATCTCGTAGGTGCGCGTTACGCGCAAGCGAGGTGCGGCGATGTTGCCGGGAACATCGTGTGCCTCGATGCACGCCGCCATACAGGTTTGGCACCCAATGCAGCGTGAGGAATCGGCTACGACTCGTTTATTGCCCATGTTGTTCACTCCCTCCTGAATCCCATGCCGGAGAGACCCTGTCGACGTAGCCCCGGACCGCCCGTGGTCCGGCATCGGCGTATCGAGTGCATGCGGCGAAACAGGCACTTCGATAGAATTCCTCCAACGATATACAGGTTAAATATACGCAGTTGCAGGGGGCAAACTTGAGCATAGGCCCTGCAATACGGGTGTATTGCAGGGGTTTTGGCAGGTTGGAATTATTCTCTAGAAGCTATAAAGGTGAGTGTATTACATGCGTACATCCAAGGGAGATTTCACGCTCGCTTATAAAGGACGTAATACGTTTGTGATAAATTTCGCGCTCATTAACTTGAGTGCAATAAAGTAGTGGTTATAAGATTAGCTATTAATATCCGATGCTGTATTTGACCATTCATATTGCACGCTCATTAAGGGGGGCCAGTGATGTCATCGACTCAAAAAAGAGCCATCCTGCAGGTGCGCATTCGCGAGGAAGACAAGCAGCATGCCGAGCATCTCTACGACGCCATGGGCACATCGCTCGCCGAAGCCGTCCGCCTATTTGTCGCGCAAAGCATTTTGATGCGCAAGCTTCCCTTTCAGCCAGTCGCCGTGCGCTCAAAGGACGGCACCGCCGCCTATGGATCGCTCAAAGCATATGGTGACCCCAATCGCCGCTCCGAGGAGCGCAATGCCTGGATTGAATACCTTGCTACAGAAAGCGACGATTCGATTTTGGGCCCCGAGGAAGTAGATATCCATGAGTAGCACCATCATCGACGAGACCGTCATCCTGCGCTACCTGCTTGACGACGACGAAGTTCTGTCCCCGCGCGCCGCCAAGGTCATCGCCACGCGCACCGCTCGCGTCTACCCCGAAATCATCACGCGTGTCGTGGTCACGCTGCGCGACGTCTATAAGGTTCCCCGCGTTGAGATTGCTACGGCCATGAGAAGGCTGCTCGATGACGTCATGGTCGACGAGCCCACCGTTGTCGCCCTTGCCGTCAAACTCTTTGGCAAGACTCATATGGACTTTACTGACTGTCTGCTTGCCGCCCGTACCGCCATCTACAACGATGATGTCGTGAGCTTTGGCAAGCCCATCATCCAAGGCATGATCGATTACCGCCACAAGCGCCAAACCGCAGCCGAAGCCCGCAGCCGCAGCACCGACTCCACCATCGACAAGCTCCGCCACCAATCCCGCCACTAACCGGCAGGCAACGGCATCGCCCGCTCCTCAGCCCCATCCCCTCCTAAGTTGCGGTGAAATAGTTCCTGTTTTCAAGCTTCCACGGGCCTTTTAGGAACTATTCCACCGCAACTTCCATTTTGGCCATCCGAAACCGACAGCCTTGGACCGCGAATCCTACTGTTCGCCACGAAATGGGCCTATCTACTACGTTTAACCGATTGCCCTCGACCATACCGAAATCCGAAAAATCAATACCGCTGGTAGACGGCTTGCTGATTTTCCGAAAATGCCGCTATGGTCGACCCCTGCGGGCCAAACGTAGTAGATGGGCCGCTTTCGTGGCTCAGCACCGGACCAGTCATTTAGGGACAGGGCTTTTTTGACCACATTTGCCAGCCTATCGCTAGAGTAGTCAAAACAGCCCCGTCCCAAATTAGCTACCCCGGCCTTCAATGGGTTCGCAAAAGCCAAACGACAGCCCGTATTTCACCGCAACTTAGGTGGGGCGGCATCGATTCCCGTCACCCCGTGCACTTACGAAAATGGCTCTGGTCCCAAAAGGAACCAGAGCCATTCATCTATCTTATGGAGCGGGCGACGGGAAGTCCAAGGGTTTGCTTCGCAAGCCCTTGTTTCGCTGCGGGCCATTGGCCCTTGCGTACTGCGCTGGAAAATACTCACGCATTTTCTCAGCTTCGCACCCTGCCGGGTTCGATTCCCGTCGCCCGGCACGCTTATGAAAACGGCTCTGGCACCAAATGGAGCCAAAGCCGTTAAAACTATCCTATGGAGCGGGCGACGGGAATCGAACCCGCGTCATCAGCTTGGAAGGCTGGGGTTCTACCATTGAACTACGCCCGCAAGATATGGTCGGGACGACAGGATTTGAACCTGCGACATCCTGCTCCCAAAGCAGGCGCGCTACCAAACTGCGCCACGTCCCGAAGGTGTTGAGCAGCTAAGGTCTAAACCTTGCGTGTCCCAAAGCGAAGGAAATTATAGGGGAGACTCCCCGCCTGTGCAAGCATTGATGCCTTAGCTCCTCGAATGTGCAACAAAACGACTATGGAGCAGGCCGATCACAAACGCCACCACGGCAACCGGCACCCACGCGGCTCCAATGTCCGTCAGCGGCAGAGCATCGAACGGTAGCCACGCGCCTGCAAAGAACGCATCGCGGACCGAGGTGATCACGCTCTGCACTGCGACGACGCCGCCGACCCAAACCCACACTTGCGGATGCACGTCGCAAAAACCGTGCACCAGGCCCATAAGTACCAGCACGATGGCAACGGGATACAGGGCATTGAGCATAGGCACCGAGAACATAAGGATCACGTCGAGACCCACGTTGGAGAGCACGCACGAAAACGCTGCGAACACAAAGGCGAGAATCGCGAAGGGGCGGCGCATGGCCTCCTCGGAAGCCTCCGCTCCCCCTTCGACCACATACGTCTCGCAGAAGTAACGCGAGCAGCAGCTGATAAGGCCAATACACACGTTCATGCAGGCGAGGAAAAAGATCGCAAAGACCACGACCGTGCCCGCAAGGCCAAAGTGCATGGAGGCAGAGCGGGCAAGGATGGCGGCGCCGTTGGTGGCATCGGGCATCACGGTGCTGAGCTGCGTGCCGGCAAGCGCCAGGCCGCAGTAGATGATGGCCATGAGCACACCGGCGATCACACCGGAGCGTGAGATCTCGAAGGCCACGCGCTTATCGTCGGTAACACCCAACTCGTGGATGGTCTCGGCGATGATGATGCCGAAGGCGAGCGACGCGAGCAGGTCCATGGTCTGATAGCCAGTCAAAAAGCCCTGCACGGCGGCGCCTGCATCGTAGGGAGCCTGAGGCGCGGCAGCGGGACCAAGCGGCGAGATCACAGCAGCACCCACGACCAGCACGATGAGCGCAATGAGCGCGGGGCCCGTAATGCGGCCGAGCACGCGCGTGATGACACCCGGGCGCAGCGTGAGCACAAACGCGACGACGAAGAACCCGATGGCAAACACCAGACGTGCCGTGCCGAGCGAAACGCCCTCGGGTAGCAGCGGAACCAGCATTTCGAAGGCCGTAGAGCTTGTGCGAGGAATGGCCAGGCACGGACCGATGGCCAGATAGACCGCCGCAACGAAGAATTCGCCAAACTTGGGATGCACGCGGCCGGCAAGCTCGCGCGCCGTTCCGGCAAGCGCCACGGCGATAAAGCCCATGACGGGCAGGCCGATGGCAGCTATGAGAAAGCCGAGCATGGCAACCGGCGTGGCAGAGCCTGCCTGCAGCGCCAGCAGCGGCGGAATAATGAGGTTGCCGGCGCCAAAGAGCATCGAGAACAGGGCGATGCCGACGGTGACGACATGGTCGGAGCGCAGACCGCGCGGGGCGGATGAAGCCATGAGAGCACCTTTCGAATCGAAACAAAAACGGGACGGGCAAAAACACCCGTCCCGCAAGTATAAACGGTCTAGCAGCTTTAGCAGGCTAAATCGCGCAAAGCGTCGATCGCGGTGTCGACTTCCTCGTCCGTGTTGAAATACCCAAACGAGAAGCGAACGACACCCTGACGCTCGGTCCCCAGCGCGCGGTGCATGAGCGGAGCGCAATGGGCGCCGGGGCGTGTCGCAATCCCCCACCCTTGCATGAGCGCGTCCGAGATCTCGGCAGAGTCGATATCACCCACGTTGAGTGAGACGATCGCCGAGCGCACGGGCTGGTCAAACGCACCGTAGAGCTTAATACCCGGAATCTTGCGCACACCGGCAAGGAAGCGATCGGCGAGCGCACGCTCGTGGGCAGCAATCGCTTCGACCCCACCCTGGGCCTCGATAAAGTCGAGGCCGGCAGAAAGACCCGCGATGCCGTGACCGTTGAGCGTACCGGCCTCCAAGCGCGTGGGCCACTCAAGCGGCTGCAGCGCGTCGAAGCTGTGCACGCCCGTACCGCCCATGGCCCACGGAGCCACGTCAATGCCCTCCGCCACGGCCAGGCCGCCGGTGCCTTGGGGCCCCATGAGCCCCTTGTGGCCGGTAAAGCACACAATGTCGAGCCCCATGGCATCCATGTCAATCTTCGCCGTACCGGCAGACTGAGAGGCATCGACGATCACCAGCGCGCCGGCTGCATGGGCTATGGCCGCCACGCGCGCAATGTCGACCGCGTTGCCGGTCACATTAGAGGCGTGCGTCACCACCACGGCACGCGTACCCGGCGTGACCAACTGCTCAAGCTCGTCATAGTCGAGCACGCCGTTCGCGTCACAGCCCGCATGTTCAACGGTCACGCCCTGCTCTGCCGCCAGGCGGTTGAGCGGACGCAGCACGGAGTTGTGCTCGAGCACCGTTGTGACCACGCGGTCGCCGGGGCACACCACCCCGTTGATGGCGGTGTTGAGCGCCGCCGTGGAGTTGGGCGTAAAGCACACATGGTCCGCTCTCGGGCAACCCAAAAGGCGCGCGAGCTTGGCACGGCAAGCATGAATCGTACGAGCGGCATCGAGGGCACCCGACGTGGCCCCGCGCCCGGCATTGCCGAGCGAGCACATCGCCTGCGTCACGGCATCGATCACCGTTTGCGGCTTGTGCATGGTCGTCGCCGCGTTATCCAGGTAGATCATCGCACGACCTCCCACATATCAATCACGGTATAGCCCTCGGTAGGAACGTCCGCAGCGGCGAGTTCGCCGCGCAGCAGCTCCTCATCGGCAGGCAACGCCTTCCACGCCAGACCGCAGCCGGCAGCGACCTCCCCGGGCACGGGAATCGTTCGCCCGGGAAGGCCGCGCTCAATGCACAGGGACTCGCAACCCATGGCGGCCGCCGTGGTGGGAAACGTGATGACAAGCGCCGGGCGTTTCTCCCTCATGGCAACTCCAACCAATACGCTACGGGCGCACGACGCGCACGGCCTGCTCCATCTTCTCCACGATCACGTACATGTTGGTGACCTCGCCCACCGCAAGCTGATCTTTAATGCCATAGTGGTCCAGGCAGGTGCCGCAGGTGAGAATCTCGACACCCTGCTCGGCCAGGCCCTTCAGGTCGTCGAGCACCGGAGAGCCCTCTACGGTGAGCTTGGCGCCGCCGTTGTAGAACAGCATGGTCGCGGGCAGCTCCTCCTGCTGCGTCACGGCAAAGATGAAGGCCTTCATGAGCTTGTGGCCCAGCTCGTCGTCGCCGCGGCCCATGCAGTCGGTGTAGACGGAAATGACGAGTTTGCCCTTGCCGGCGCTGGCATCACAGAAGGCAGCGCCATCCTGCTCGGGATCGGCCACGGCAACGGCGCCAGAGGTCGCCACGGTCACGTGCCACTCGGCGTCAGAAACCTTCTCGACCGAGGCCGTGCAGCCCTTCTCCTGCGCCATCTTGGAGATGTTCTTGACGGCGGTCTCGTTGTCGACCGAGGTCACGACGGCGCCCTCGCCATCGAGCTGCTTCAGGGCTTTGAGCGTCTTGACGACGGGCAGCGGGCAGGCATCGCCCATGGCATTGACTTCAATCTTGGTAGACATAGCAAATTCCTTTCGAAAGAGCCGTTCTAGAGAACGGCAAACAGTTACATAAACGTGCGGGCTAGCGAACAACGCGGACGGCAGGACCGCCCGGCTCCGCCTCGCACACGCGCCCGACAACGGCCGCGATGCGCCCCTCGGCATGCAGGCGACGCGCAAGCTCATCCGTATCGGCAGCAGGCGCCGCGATGAGCAAACCGCCCGAGGTTTGCGGATCGTACAGCGCATCCAACATGCCCGGCTCCAGATCATCGTCGGCCGCCACGCGCGGGCCAAAGAAGTCCTGGTTGCGGTAGGCACCGGCGGGGATAATGCCAAGACGCGCCATGTCGAGCACCTGGTCAAAGAGCGGTGCCGCTCCCGACGTAAGCTCGATCTGCACACCCGAGCCCTCGGCCATCTCGCACGCATGCCCGATAAGGCCAAAGCCCGTAATGTCGGTACAGCCGTGAAGCTCAAGTCCCTCGGCCAGACGAATCGGCGCCTCGTTGAGGGTGCGCATCGAGTCAAACATGGCTGCGGCCTCGTCCTGCTCGACAAGCTCGCCCTTAATGGCCGTGGTGATGATGCCCGAGCCAACCGCCTTGGTCAGCAGCAACGCATCGCCCACGCGCGCGCCGCTGTTGGCGAGCATGCGGTCGAGCGCGACAAAGCCGCTCACGGACAGACCGTACTTGGGCTCGTCGTCGTTGATGGTGTGGCCGCCCGCGATGGTGCAGCCGGCCTCGACGCACTTGTCGGCGCCACCCGCCAAAATCTGCCCGGCAACCTCAACGCCCAGACAACTGGGTATGCACAGCAAGTTCATGGCATGGCTCGGCCGCCCGCCCATGGCGTAGATGTCCGACAGCGAGTTGGCGGTGGCGATCTGGCCAAAGAGGAAGGGGTCGTCCACCATGGGTGGGAAGAAGTCGACGGACTGCACGAGGCCCAGGTTTTCGCCAACACGAAAGACACTCGCATCGTCGGAGGTATCGAACCCCACGAGCAAGTTGTCGTTATGCACATTGGGTAAGTCGCCCAGGACCTGGGCGAGGGCTCCGGGAGCCAACTTAGCGGCTCAACCGCTCGCGGCCGTCATAGACGTGAGCTTAATCTGATCGTCAGCCATACGAACCCCCTTCCAACAAATCAACGACTTTAAGTATACGCCCCAGGCACGCTTCCCAAGAGACCGCCGACGGCTCGAACGTCGAAGGCGGCTCCGCAAGCGCCTGCGCGATAGCATCTGCCAGTGCGCGCTCAAACAACGGAAGGTCGGCCGCCACGGGCGTGTCGACATCCGTCATACGCGGCGACGCCACCCACGTCACGGGAGCACCGGGAAGCATCGCCTCCATCCAGGGACGAACGCCGGGCAAATCGGTCGCCACAACTTTGCAGCCGCACGCGAGAGCCTCGATCGTCACGAGCGGCAGACCCTCGTAAAACGAAGGCAGCACAAAGACGTCGGAACTGCGGTAGGCACGCACGAGCCCATCGCTATCCAGGCGCCCCGCCAGCGCCACCGGCACATTCGAGGCCGCAGCCAAGCGCTCGATACGCGCGTACTCGGCATCGTCCCCGCGGCCGCCCACAAGTACCAAGCCAGATGGGCGGACGTCATCGTCAATCGGCAATGACACGGCTCGGACCAGCGACTCGACGCCCTTTTTAAAGCAAATCTTGCCCACGTACACAAGCGATCCCGGCTGCCTCGCAACGCTTGCGTCGCGGCAGAAGACGCGATGGTCGTAGCCCGTCCCAATCACGTGGATGCGATCGGTA
Source organism: uncultured Collinsella sp. (assembly GCA_958348565.1). GTDB lineage: Bacteria > Actinomycetota > Coriobacteriia > Coriobacteriales > Coriobacteriaceae > Collinsella. The sequence goes on from CATVZP010000051.1 coordinate 8,074, forward strand.
TCGACGCCGCACACCAGGCCAATCTGCTCAGCCTGCTCAGCATGGAGCGCAAAGACGGCATCGAGCCGACGAACCGCACTTACGATGCGATCGCGCTCGAGCGCATGCGAACGCAGCTGGCGCAGGTCGGTCGAATGGCACACGGCAACAACCGGCACGCCCCGGACGCACTCGCGCGCCAATGCGGTCGCCAGATACAGGTGATGGCAGAGCACCAGATCGGGCTGAAACTCAGCCACCGCCCGATCGATTGCAGCAGCAAATGCCCGCTCAAATGCCTTGAGCATCGAAGGCGTCAGGTCACGATAACGTGTAGAGGGATAGGGCATGACATCGGACATACCGCAGATGGGAAACGGCAGCTCGGGCGACTCGAACGGCACGGCAAACACGGCAGCACGCCGGTCCAGCTCGCCTTGAGTATCACCCGGTGCCGCGCCGCAAAGCACGGCGGCGCGATGCCCCGTCTCGATCTGCTCGCGCACGAGCGCGGCAAGGTAGGTGCCGCTGCCGGTGCTATCTGGTTTTTGCGCCGAGATATTGAGGATGCGCATGTCGCGGTACACCCCTAGGCCAAGGCGGCGGCGCGGACAGCCGCGCCGATCGCTCCGGCAAAGCGAGCCTGGGGCGAGGTGGTCACGGGTGCGCCCAAAAGTTCGCCCAGACGCTCCACCACATAGGCGTTCTCGCAGAGGCCACCCGTCAGGTAGTACGGGGCGCCCGCCGCCTGCCCGGCCATAGTGGCCACGCGCGACACGACGCTCTCGATCACCCCGCGGGCAATGTTCTCGCGCGGCTCACCGCGACCGATCAGGCTGATGACCTCGCTTTCGGCAAACACCGTGCACATGCTAGAAATCTTGGTGGGCTCGCCGGAACGCGCCAGGTCGGCCATCTGCTGCTGGGAAATGCCCAGGCGGTCGGCCATGATCTCCAAAAAGCGCCCCGTGCCGGCGGCGCACTTGTCGTTCATGGCGAACTTGGCCACGCGACCGCCCTTGAGCTGGATGACCTTGGTGTCCTGACCACCCACATCGATCACGGTACCGTGATCGCCAAACAGACGCACGGCACCGGTGCCGTGGCAGGTAATCTCGGTCACGACCTTATGCGCATAGGGCACGGCGACACGACCGTAGCCGGTCGCGATCACGCGCGCGTCGTCGGCCGCCACGTCATAACCCGCCGCTGCCAGTGCCTCGCGCAGCCGCTCGGAAGCATCGACCGAGGAGAACCCGGTTGGCTGCACGCACGTCCACGCCAACGAACCCTCCCCATCGACCACAGCAGCCTTAGCCGCCGTAGACCCGATATCGATCCCGATCCCTATCATGGCTCTCTCCCTATCTAAACATCAAAGGTAGCGGCGCGTTCAGGCGCCTTAGCTCTAGGTTTCTCAGGTGCCGGAGATTGCCCCGAAAGAGGAGCGCAGCGTACTTTGGGTACGCAAGCGACGATTTGAGGGGCAAGATCCGGTGCCTGAGGAAGCTAGAGCGTCTCGATAAAGGCGGCGATGCGGGTCTCGATCTGACCCATGTCACCGTTGCTGTAGTCGGTCTCGATCTTCATATACGGAATATCCGCACCCTCGACGGCCTCCTGCATGCGCGCGCTCTCAACGTTGAAGGTATGGCAGGCCTGTAGCACGCTCTCTACCACGCCATCGACATGGTACTTCTCGCACATGGCCAGCGTGTTCTCCATGCGGCCTTCGTTAGGCGTCATGACCGAGCAGTTGATGTCCAGGTAGCGGTCGGCGATGGCGCGCAGGATGTCGGGAGCCTCCGGGTCGATCATCATGGCCGCCGTGCGCTCGCCCGAGCAGTCGTCCATGCACACGACCACGCCGCCGTTGGACTCGATGGTGCGACCGATCTTGTTGATCACGCCGCCCACCGGGCAGCCGGTGATCAGAATGCGCTTGGCATCCGCCGCAACCGGGCGCTCGCCCGTGTCGTAAGCCTCGCGCAGCTTGGCGACCTTTTGCTCCAGCTGCTGCGTATAGGCCTCGATATCAAAGCTAAACGTACCGGCAAACATAGTGCTCATCAGGTCGACGCCGCTCATGGCCGCCGGCTGGTTGGCCTGCAGCGCAAACATCTCGAGCTGGGCAACACGCAGGCGATTGCGACGACGGACGGCAGCGCGCAGGTCGTCATCGGTGATCGTAATACCGTAGAAGTTCTCGAGCTCCTCCTTGAGCAGACGGCACTCCTCGTACCAGCCCTCGCGCTCGTAGGCGCGATCGCGACCCTGTGGCAGGTGCAGAATGTGCGTGCGCTTGAGCTCGTTAAGTAACTCGTACATCTTCTTCTTGCCGTCGCAGGTGGTCTCGCCGATGATCATGTCGCTAAAGTACGTAAACGGGCACTTTTGCGAGTAGGCAAAGCCGTACGTCGACTTGATGAGCGGGCAGAGGTTTGCCGGCAGCACCTTCTCGGCCTCAGGAATCACCTCGTCGGACGTACCACACAGAGCGACACTTGCGGCCCCCGCGGCATCGATAATCTCGAGCGGCGTATAGCTGCACAAAAAGCCGACCAGGCGATTACCCGCCTGCTTGTAATCCTTGACGCGAATAAACGCCGCCTTGCGTTGCTCGTTGAACTCCTCAAACGTGCGCGGCAACGGCTGCTCAATATTTTCCGACATATAGCTCCTTAACAAACCTTTTAACCAACCAAGGAAACGGCTTTCCCAGGTGCCCCAGGTTGCCGTGAAAGAGGAGCGCCGCGTATTTTTGTACGCAAGCGACGGTTTGAACGGCAAGATCGGGTACCTGGGGAAGCCGCCGGGACGGATAGCTCTAAATAGTTTCCAGGAAGGCCTCGATGCGGGTCTGGAGCTGACCGGCATCCTCGCCGGCGTAGTCGGTCGTGATGTGCATAAACGGAATGCCGGCCTCCTCGGCGGCCTTCTCCACGGCAAACGATTCCATCTCGTAGAGCGTGCAGAACTGCAGGGCCACGTCGACGATGCCGTCGGCATGCAGGTCCTTGGCCATCTGGACAATGTCCTTCATACGCTGGTCGTTGGGCGTAAAGACAGCACAGTTAATCTTAAAGTAGCGCTCGGCGATGGCGTCGAGCATCTCGTCGACCGTCTCGCCGGACTCGTCGACCAGGTCCTTGTAGTAGCGCGAGCCCGTGCAGGACTCCTCGCCTACCACAACGCCGCCGGCCTTCTCGATGAGGTTGAACAGCTTCCAGTTGGGCACGGCCATGGGCGTGCCGGTGTACAGGATGCGCTTGGTCCCCTTGGGCGCCACGCCCTCGCCGGTCTCAACACGCTGCTCGCACTCAGCCGCCATCTCGTTGATGGCGCCGGTCAGGCGCGGCGTGTCATCCATAAAGGCGGCCTGAACGGTCAGCAGACTGTCGAGACCGCTGATGGGCGCCGGATCGGCAGCGCGCGTGGCAGCCAGACGCTGCAGGGCGCGACGCTTCTCGTTGACGGCGTGGATGGCAGCCTTCAGGCGCTCGGGCGTAATCTTGACGCCGCACTCTTCCTCGATCTTGGCGGCAAGCTTTTTAACCTCGGCTTTCCAGGTCACGAGCGTCGACTCGTCGTGCACGTTGGGGATATCCATGACGTACATGTTCTTTTGCGTGGCAAAGAACTCGTAGGCCTTCTTCTTGCCATCGCAGGTGTTCTCGCCGACTACCAAGTCGCTCGACTCGATGTAGGGGCAGACCTCGCCCAGCTTAAAGCCGGCAAAGCTCTTAATGAGCGGGCAGGTGTTGCGCGGCAAGTGCTCCTCGACCTTGTCCGTTGCCCAATCGGCACCCGAGCACAGGCCCACGGGAATGCCGTCACAGGCAAGTACGATCTCCTCGGGCACGTAGACGCAGAACGAACCGACGATCTTGGTGGCCTCGCCGGCCTCCTTCTTGTCGAGCATCTCCTTAATACGGCCGCTGTGGATGTTGGTGGCGACAAAATCCAGGTAGGACGTGGACTTGGGGCGATTGTTCTGCGTCAGGAACATATCGCCGTACATCTGGCCCACGGCGCCCAGCAGCATGTCGTGGTCGGCAAGATTCATGCCGAGGCTCTCCCACATCGGATGGAAATCGAATTCTTCAGCCATGGCGGTTCCCCTCTCGAACCAAAAATGAATAGCTACGGTATTGCTGCACGGTGGGTGGCGAAAACCCAGCCGTGCTCAAACCCGGGATTTTGGGGAACCTGCTTTGCAGCTGATTATTTAGTTGTGCGTCGTCTCTCCCGGAGCCGTGAACATACCTGCTCATATGCGACTCCGAGCCATATACAGGGCGCGCGCGGCAACGCGACGCGAATATGTCATCTGCAGCACCGGCGCACCCTCCTTTTCTCGTCGAAGGTAACTATATCAACGGTTGTCGTCCAGACGAACACCGCCGACATGCGTACGACAGCGTCGTGTGCCGTCGTTTAATAAATAATTATCTGTGTTGATAAGAGTTTGTCATCCATCATTCGGCGAACGGCAAGACAAAGCCGCCGAGGCTTATATCCCCGACGGCATTACCCGGCGCTATCGACAAACCAAATGGATCTTACTCGCATCGAAGTGCATGCGTAGCGTCTCGCCTGCTTGCGGCAGCTCGTCGACAGGCACGCCCACCTTGTTGACCTTCCACTGCAGATGCGTGGGCGCATCGACGCGCGGCACGTCCAGCAGCACCAGCCGCTCAAAGCGCGAATCGCTCACACGGGCCACGTGCAAATCGTAGCTGTTACGGCCCCGCTCCGCGCGATTGTCAACATGGAAGTAGCTCGCACGAATACCGAGGTACGCCACGTCATCTCGAACCTCACGACCCACATTAAAGGTCATGCCCCAGTCGAGGGCCTCAACTTCTTCGTCGCCGATCTTGCGCGCGCGGCTCGTATTCTTGCAGCCCGTCAGGCGCAGTGCCGCCAGCGTCTGCGGACGACGGACCACGTCCTCGATGGAGCCGATCTCCTCCACATGCCCGTCGTGCATCACGCAGATGCGCTGACACAGGCGGCACGCTTCGTCGATGTCGTGGCTCACGTAGAGCACGGTACGGTTGCAGACGTCGAACAGGTCGAGCATGTTTTGCTCAAGCGCGCTCTTGAGATACGCATCGAGTGCGCTCATGGGCTCGTCGAACATAAAAATGCCCGGATGCGCCGCCACCATACGGGCAAGCGCCACGCGTTGCTGCTGCCCGCCCGAGAGTCGCGCGGGGTAGCGATCGACAAAATCGGCCAGACCGAAAATGCCCAGATAGCGCTCGGCGAGCTTTTTGCGCGCGGCGGCGTCGCCAGCATCCTTTACACCGGCGCATACGTTATCGGCCACCGTCATGTTGGGAAACAGCTGATAGTTTTGGAACAACAGGGCGCATTTTCGCTCCTGGGGTGACAGGTTGATGCCAGCCGCCGAGTCAAAAAAGGTCACGCCGTTGACGACGATCTTGCCCTCGTCGGGCGTCTC
>CATVZP010000052.1 GCA_958348565.1 uncultured Collinsella sp.
GGAACATAAGCGCCAGGAACTGCGGGCGACGGTCGGGCGCGGTCTGCCCGCGCAGCGCTGCCTCGTGCTCGTCGTGGGCCTGGAAGTCCTTCATGTAGCCCAGGGCGTACACGCAGATCAGGCTGCCGACGATGCCGACGGCAAGCACCATGATCACGCTCATGTAGTCCAGGTAGAGCGGCGTCGCCGTGACGGCTTCGGCCGCGGGCAGCGTCATGGCTGCAAAGGCAACGGAGCCCACTAGCTGTACTACGCCGAGCACACCGGTAAGCGCGTTCCTATATTTGTACGCGTTGTACAGGATAACGGCGCACAGAATTACGTCGATGACGGAGCTGATGATCGAGAGCACATGCGAGGTGCCGGGGGCAACCTCAAAGCTCTGCGGACCCGTGACAAAAAACATGACGGCGACTACAACTGTCACCGCCATAATAATGCCGGAACCTATGAGCCCCACCGCATCGCGGGCGCGGTCACCGCGCGCAAGCAGCATGCCCAGCGCCGGTACCAGCGGAAACAGGGTAAGGAAATACAGTAGCGTCATACCATCACTCCCCCATGCAAAAACGCTGCAATTGTTTAACGTTATAGCTCAATTGAGGAGCAACGGCGGCAGGTTTTCGGTCAACTGGGGAGTTTTAGGCGTACGGGGCAAGGGCACGTCCGCTTTGGAGCAGTGGGGCGGCAAGAAAAATGCGCCCCTGTGGGCGCACCCTCTTGCTACTCTGCCTGTTTAACGCGCGGCTTATCGATAAGCGCGTCGGCGCCGCCATCGCGATACTGGCGACACCAGGCCTTGACCGAAGACTCGCTGGGAATCTTGTGCTTAATCATGGCTTCGCGAACCGTCAGGCCGTTTTCCAGGCGATCCTTTACCACGGCGAGCTTGACGTCGTACGAATAGGTGTGATGGCGAGCGCCCGCGTTGAGCACGGCGTCGGCGCCGCCCACGGCATATGCGCGGGCCCACTGACGAGCCGTGGCCTGGGGAATGCCAAGCTTTGCGGCGAGGGCGCGGTGACCGACCCCCTCTTGGAGGATCTCGACGGCACGCTGCCTAACCTCGGGCGCATGCGTGCGAGTCCTAGTTGCTTCCGACATACCTGCCACTTCTTAGCCTTAACCGTTAATCTGCTTTCTTACGTGCACGCTAGATAGTAGCATTTTGCTGTTTGCTCAAAGTAGTTAATTAAAATAGACGCGGCGTTATCTGGGCATTTGACACCTATTTACGACATTTCTTTATCGATTATTTACGCTGGTAGCTAGCTCGCAGCTAATCGTCATTCGTTTGCCAACAAAATTGACATCTCTTTATGTCCTTTGGTCTAGAGGGAATAATTATTAACCCCTCCCCCAATAATTTTAAGCGGCCTGCAGGGCAGTGACGCCTCACTCCTCATGATTACCGCGCATTGCCATCCACCCGAGCAAAACAAAAAGGACGGGACCTGCTGCGCTTGCAGACCCCGCCCCGGTTGACACCCGATGGGACGCAGTCGGGCGAGGCAGGTCCGTGCTGCCGCCCCGCCTGGCCGCGATGTTCAACTACAGCTCGTTGGCCGCGTGATACGCCGTGCGAATGGCGCTCGCAATGTCGGCAGTGCGCTCGCCCGAGCAGTCGCCCACGCAGGTCACGGGCACCGTCACGCCGTCCAGGTCAAACGCGTTGGCCTTGGAGCCCACGGCCATCACCACGTAATCGCAGGCGATCTTCACCGGCTCCTCGGCGCCGTCCTCGGTGGTGCGAATGGCCTCCACGCCCTCGTCGGTAATGGCGGTCAGGCGGGTCTTCACGTGCTGCTCCACGTTGTGCTCTGCAAAGTCGCTCATAATCAGCGGCAGAATGGTCTCGGACTCGCCCGCGGCAATCTTGTCGAGCATCTCCACGATCGCCACCTCGCAGCCGTGCTGCAGCAGGTACTCGGCAGTCTCGGTGCCCACCAGGCCGCCGCCAATGACAGCGACGCGGCCCGTAAGCTCCGCCTTGCCGGCCAGCACGTCCCAGCTCGAGACGACCTTCTCCGAGTCGGCACCCGGAACGGGGATAACCACGTCGTGCGCGCCCACGGCCACAATCGCGGCGTCGGCGGCGTTGAGGTCCTCAGCAGTAGCGGCATGGTTGAGCTCAACCTTCACGCCCAGGCCGGGCAGAATCTTCTCGTAATACTCGACCGAGCGCATGATCTCGTCCTTGCGCGGAGGCGCGGCCGCCAGCACAATCTGGCCGCCCAGATGATCGCTCGCCTCGTAGACGGTCACATCGTAGCCGCGCTTGGCCGCCACGCGTGCGGCCTCCAGGCCGGCAATACCGCCGCCCACCACGGCGATCTTCTTGTCGCCCTCGCCCGGCTTGATGGCGACGGTCGCCTCGTCGCCGTTCTCGGCGTTGAGCACGCACGAGATGTACTTGCGGTTTTGAATCGCATCGACGCAGCCCTTGTTGCAGTTGAGGCACTCGCGGATGGGCTCACCCGTGGCAGCCTTCAGCGCAATGTCGGGGTCGCACATGAGCGAGCGGCCATAGGCGATGATGTCGGCCGCGCCGTCTTCCAGAATCTTCTCGCCGGCCTCGACCGAGATGACACGGCCCACGGTTGCCACCGGCACGGAGACCAGGGCCTTGACGCGCTCGGCCACGGGCAGCGTCCAGTTGTAGGGCATGGCGCCCATGGGCGGAATGGTGTCGCCCATGTTGCCGGTGTGGTTGGCCTGTGCAACCTGGATCATGTCGATGCCCGCGCCCTCGAGCAGCTTGGCGAACTCGCAGGCCTCGTCAGGCTGCAGGCCGCCCTTGCCGCGCGGCGTGCCGTCGGGGTTCTCCATGATCACGGGGAGCTTGTACTCCACCATCAGCTGCGGCGCGGCTTCCTTAATGGCAGCGACGACCTCGAGCGCGTAGCGAACGCGGTTCTCGAACGAGCCACCGTACTCGTCGGTGCGCTGGTTGAGGATGGCCGAGCACAGCGAACCCACCAGGCGATCGCCGTGGACCTCGATGGCGTCGATGCCGGCCTGCTGCGCACGGGCGGCCGAGGCAGCGATGGCTTCCTTGATCTGGGTGAGCTGTTCTACGCTTGCCTCGTTCACAAAGTGCTGCATGTCGTGGTGCAGCTTGGCGTAGGCCTGATTGCGGATCTCGTTGGACTCGGCCATCTTGGCGGCAAAGGTCTCCTCGTCGCCGGCGGCCTTGGCCTCCTGCGCGGCCTTGGCAGCGGCCATGGATCCCATGACCATGCGGCCGACACCGGGCACGTCATACTCGGGGTGGAACAGCTGCAGCGCGACCTTGGCGCTGTGCTTGTGGACGGCGTCGGCCAGTGCCTTAAACGTGGGGATCTGGGCGTCGGTCGCCAGCTTGGGCGTGGGGCTTGCGGTCATAACGGGAGCGACGTCGCCGATGACGATGTAGCTCACGCCGCCACGGGCCAGACGCTCATAAAAGGCCAGGCTGCGCTCGCCGATGGAACCGTCGCGCTCCTCGTAGCCGGTGGTCAGCGGCGGGAACATAATGCGGTTCTTGAGCTCAAGGGGGCCAACCGTAATGGGCTGGAGCAGCTTGGATGCAGGTGCGGTCATGGACATTCCTCTCTTGTAGGCGCGGCGGCGATGGTGCCGCGTAGTTGTCTAGAGGATATGGCATGGGGGCACAGCGGCGCAACGGAAATCGGCGAATATCAGGTGGCAGCAGGTGGATGGGGCGGGACCGCCTGCCGGTTTGTCTCGATCTGTAACAGTTACGCGGCGAAACCGGGTCCTACTGTTACAGATCGAGACAAACGGGACCCGCCTGCTAGAAAATCTCAATCTGTAACAACAACTCGGCAAAAACCGTCCCTCGTGTTACAGATTAAGACAAACGGGACCCAACCCGCCGGTATATCTCGATCTGTAACACCTAGCCGCCCAAATCGAGTCTAGATGTTACAGATTGAGATTTTGTTTGAGGGGTTGGGAATTGGGCTGAGAAAACAGTCCCGGAATAACAAAAAAGCTCGCCGGCTAGGCCGACGAGCTGCAAGTTCTTGGTCGCGGGGGCAGGATTTGAACCTACGACCTCCGGGTTATGAGCCCGTAGTTTCTAAACTTGTTGACACTCTTTGAGACTGTTTGACACCGCTATATAGGCAGGTAGATATACATTTCTTTCAAAAACACCAAATAGCGGTTCTGTTCGATTTCGACCAAAATTCGACCACTGAAATCTTGACTTTCGCCACTGCGTGGCATACGCTCGGAGCAGCGCACCCGAAGCGCCCGCTTCACGGGCCGCACGGGCGTGCTGCTCCGAGCGTATGCCACGCAGCCATGGAGTCACATTCGTATTCATTTGACCAAAGGATCGGCGCATGAGCAGGCCTCTTGTCGTTGGTAAGGGAAGCGCCCTTAAAAGCAAGACGCAGAAAAACGTGTACTATATCAGGCACAACATGGGCAAAGACCCCATTACCGGCAAATATAGGTACTCACCTCGCCGAAAGGTCTACGCAAAGAACAAGTCGGAATTGAGAGCCGAGCTCGAAGCATATAAGGCTGAGCTCAATAGCGGACTCACCATCAAAGACCCCGATAAGACCGTTTATCAGTACACCAAAGAGTTCCACAAAGATCGCGTGGACGCCGAGACCATCAGCCCGCTTGCCCTTGACCGCGAAGAGCTTGAAGTTAAGGAAATACAGGAGCTTTTCGGCAATTATCCCGTAAAAGACCTGAGGCCCCACATAATAAACGCCGGCTATGCTGAAGCCCGCAAAAGTGGAAGATTCTCCGAATCTGAGCTGCATAAAATCAGTGTAAAACTGAATCAGATTATGAAGGCCGCCATGCTTGACGACCTGATTGTCAAGAACCCCTGCGCCGGCACCGTCATCCCGCGGCCCAAAGGAAAAGAGAGGCAGGCTCTTTCCCTCGATGAAGCCCGGAGGCTTCTCTCCCTCCTCCTTTCACAGGAGATGGACTCCCACAGAATAGGCACCCTCTTGTTGCTCGATACCGGCATGCGCCGCGGAGAGATGCTCGGACTCAGATGGGGCGACGTCCATTTTGGCGACGGCTATGTCCGCATCGACGGACAGTATGCCGCCGACAAGCTGGTCAGAGACCCAAAGAGCTCAACGGGGAAAAGGTCCGTCTCTTTGAGCCCGCTTGCACTCGAGAGGCTCGCCGCCTGGCGCGAGCTTCAGCGCACGCTTCTCGCCGAAGTCGACCTCGAACAGGCTTCCAGCACCCCGATTGTGCACACATTAGTCGATCCCCAAAGAAACACGAGGGCAAAAACTAAAGATGACGAAAAAGGAAAGAGGGGGCCAATCGCCATCGCGCACATGGACCCAAACTGCTTTTCGCGATGGTTCCGCGAATGGTGCTCGGACTATGGCTTTGGGCAGTTCAGAGAAATCACGCACTACATCGAGCGAGACGGAAAGATGTACGCTCGAGGTACAAAGTACTCCGGCCTGACCCCGCATATGCTCAGGCACACGCAGGCGACGTTGCTGATCGGAGAGAACGTCGACATCAAAACCGTCAGCAGCCGCCTCGGGCACAGCACCGTCAAGCTCACGCTAGACACCTATGCACACGCAATTGCCGCCAAGGACCAGGCAGCCGCCAACACGATCGGCAACTTGCTTTCAAATTAAATCAGCTCTTCGCTTTCGATGCGCTTCGCCTCGCGTTCGCCCTCTTCCTACTGTTCCTGGCGTTCTTCGCTCTCGTGCATTCCTCTGAACAGCATCGCGATTTGCCGTTTGCGGTGTCGGCGAACGGCCGGCCACAGTGCTCGCATATTTTGACGACATCAACCGAATAGCTCTTTGCAAGCGCAACCCAAAGGCGTGTAGCAGCATCGGGCACGCAAAGGTCGAAAGAGGAGCCGCGACCATAATCGATGACGCCATTAGCCATCTGCGTCGGACTCTGCCGCTTGGGCTCGAGGATTCTCCTCCACCTATAACCCGCGCAGCGCGAGAACCACTCCGTCATGTCCTGCACCAGATGCGAGGCCAGGGATTCCTCGGTCTTGAGAACGCGCTCGGAAGACTCGTCGAGCCCCCTGAGAGCATCACCAGGCACCCTTGCAACAAAAGACGGACCTGGAAAGTCAGTTTCCCCAACCGTCTCCATAAAGGACAATGTATCGTTCTTGCACCACCTGACATACGAACGCTCGACCATGGCAGTTCCGGGCTCAATCCTTTCATTGATCACCGTCCACTCGCCACCGCGCTTAAGTCCGCCCACGAAACCATCCCTAAACTCATGGTCGCTAGGGATTTGCAGGTTGGTGAGAACCACGTACGCGGTTTTATTTGCCTCAATGTTGCCAAAGCAATACACGCGCCAATAGGGATCCAAAACCCCCAGCGAAGACGGCGAACCCATCTCGACCGACGAAGCCAGGGAGGAAATCTTCATTGCCCCGACGACCGAAAGCCAGGCATCAAGCGGTTCGTCGATTTCATAGGGACCGACTCTCCCCACAAAGCCAAACAAAGGACCGGTTACGCGCGCCGCGGCAGCGAATCTCTCCCAAGGGTCGATGTTGGAAGCCTTGTCACCGGGATGCGGCGCGTCGTCGACGCGGCAAACCGGTGCCGGCACTTCTGACAGGGCGAGCAGCATTGCACCAACGCTTCCGTAATCTTCCAATTTACAAAACGGCAGAACGTCTTCCGGAAGACCGTCAAGAACCACGGAGCGAATCAGGCCGAAAGCAAGGTCCTTGTCCGCCCCCGGCGCGTCTGTTTCCACACTCGACGGCCTGTTCGGCATACCGATTGACTCTTCGCGATAGGTGAAGCTCATGTGATCGCCAGCACTCTCGCCCGCAACGTCCGGAACGAGACGACCGTTCTCGTGAAATTCAAGCCCGTCCTTCGTCTTATAACCGACCTGAACCTGACCGGTCGCGGGATCAAGCGGCATAATCGGCCAATCTCGCCATTCATCTTCAGGCGGCAAAGACGACTCTCCCTCCTCCACAACGTCGATAGTCCTTGAGTCCGATTCGTCACTCTTGACGTCGGTCAGCAGCGATTCAATCTTCTTTTTAAAAATATTGATAAGCATCATCGCAGGTAAACCCCCGTAATAGGTGATGTAATACCCCGGTTTATGCCCACTGGCGGCATTGTGTAGTCACGGAGCAGTTCCCGTCCCGTACCACACATACCGAAGGAGGCATTCACATGGACGACAACGAAACGCCCGACATCCAGAACGGCCCGATTCTCACCCGTGACGAGGTCGCCGACAAGCTGCATCTCACCCCCGACACCGCCGGCCAGCTCATCGCTCGCACCGGCATGGGCATCTACCTTTGCCGTCGCACATATATTTATGAGCGCGATCTCAACGCCTTTCTCAGCGCCCTGCGCGGCAAGGGCGGTGAGTAGCGTGATTGACTACGAGGGTCTGCCCGCGACCAAAAACTATTACGACACCCTCGGCACCGTCATTACACCCAAGGCCTGGCAGGCGCTGCGCGGCCCCCGTCGCAACGCCCATCGCATCCCCCCGAACACCCCCGAGCTCATTGCCGAGCGCGCCGCCGTCATCTTTGCCGCCAAGACCGCAACCGCAAAAGAAGAAGAGTCTGCGCGCCTCTCCGCCGGCGCGTGGATTTGGATTGCCCGCGACGATGATAACGCTGCGGCTGCGGAAGCCGTTGCCATCGCGATGTCCTCATGCGAGCGCACCTCTTTCACAAGCGCGCCGGAGCTCGCCAAAGCCTGGAACGGCGGCGAGCTCTTTGGCCCGAACTCAAAATCGCACGCCGTCGACCCCTATCGCGACCCTCCCGTACTCGTCATCGCAGACGTCGGGGCCAGCCGTATGCGCGAGGAGACTGACGCGCTCCTCGAGCTGCTCGGCGACCGTCGACGCCACAAACGCGTAACCTTGTTCGCATCAACGTTCACCGGAAAAAGCGTCGGCCGAGCGCTTGGGGCAGCCGGAGGAAACCCCGAACGCATACACGAGCTCATCGAGCTGATTAGCGCCGGGGTGCGCGAAGGGAGGCAGTCGTGACCAGCACGAGGGCGCGAGCTCCGCCCTACAGCGGTATTCGCCATTAGCAGCTTTTCTATACGTCTCAACATTTAGGAGGTACTTATGCGGCATCAGACTGTCGTAGTCCAGACGGACAGCGGTCCGGCCCTTGTCTTCGGCACCGCCAAGAAGCGCTATGTCTACCATGGCAGCCAGGACACCCCCGTCCTCAACCCCGAGCACACCGAAGACGCCCAGAGCGTCTGGATCCCGCAGTTCAAGCAGGCGATTCCGAACGTTCCCCGCACCTTCATGGCGTTTAGCCCCACTGACGAGGCCGTCGACGCGATGGATTGTCTCGCTGCCATCGACGAGTGCTATGGCATCCCCGACTACGAGCTTGTCAAGATCGCAGCTCGCGCCTATGTCGTCAACGGCACCGGCGCGGCGCACGACGCGTTTGTCAAACGCTTCGCGGCTCGACTCGAGGACATCACCCAGGAACTCGGTGTCTTCGGCGCGGTCCCCATTGGACTCGCCGATCGCGCCCCCTTGCCCCTCTTCACCGTCGAGGACATCGACGACTAGCCCATCGTACGCCGCCGCCCGAGCGGGCGGCGGCCCTCTCACATCGAAAGGAAAACCATGCCCAAGAAAAGTGCCGATAAGAACCACAAGCCCCTCACCCTTAACGGCCACTCCTTCCGCATCCCCTCGGACGCCGAATGCCTGCTCGACGGCTGGAGCACCTACGGCGTCCAGCCCATCGTTATCGAGCCCGCAGAGAAGATCGAGGGCATCCCCGGCGCCTTCGTCATCGCGTCCCACTCCTCCGTCCCCAACATCCCTTACGTCGCGCCCGCCATCGTCGCGGAAATCGCCAGGCGCTGGCCCGGCATCGACCCCCGCGAGCTCGCCAGGGTCATCGTCGGGGTCGCCCGCAGCGGCGATCGCTCTTACACCCCGGACAGCGTCCTCCGCGGTATCGATAGCATCCTGGACCTCGATGCGACGGGAGTCGTGAACAAGCTTGTCGCCTATCCTCCCCTCCCGGCAGACCAGGCGCCCGAGGGCTATCCCAACGTCCTTCTCGAAGACGAGTAGGGCTCAAGCGGGGCGGATCGACAACGGTCGGTCCGCCCCTGCTTTCGGGCCGATGATCACCGCACATCGAAGAGAGGACCGAATGACAGCAGCAACAAAGAACGTCAGCGTGAAGCTCGACTCAAAGCTCTACACCGCCCTCAAGACGCGGGCAGAGCTCAACGACTCCAACGTCAGCGACGAGATCCGCTCGCTCCTGCGCTCGGCGCTCGCCGCGGAGGGGCTCGACCTCTACGGCAACGAGGTCGCGGGCTTCATACGCGGCGTCGTCGACGCGCGATTGGACGTCGCCGCACTCGACATCGAGCGCAAGCTCGACGCCACCGAGGACCGCATCGCCGCGGTCCTCTCGCGCCCCATGACCGCCGCCATCATGGCCGGCCTCATGTCGGCCGACGTCCTCAAGGCCTCCTACGCCTCGCTCGACGACGTCCCCGTCGCGGACATCTGGAAGAACTACCTCGCGCAAGCCGGCGAGCTCAGCCGCGCCGGCCTCGGCCAAATCGACGAGGTGAAGCTCCACGCGCGCGAGCGCGCCGATGGCTAGCCCGCCCGTCATCGTCAACCACTCCGTCGTCCGCGCGGGGGCGTCCGCGAGGGCGTCCGCCGCGGGACTGGCGGCATACGCCGGCACCCGCCGCGGCGTCGTCATCGAGGTCAGCGAGGCCGACGGCAGGAGGCTCGGCGTCGACGGCCTGGCCGCCTACGCCGCGATCAGGACCGGCTCGACCGGCGGCCTCTGGGGCGCGGACGGCCCGGTCGCCGTCGCCGAGGCGAGGCGCGCCATCGCCCAAAACGGCGGCGCGGTGCTCACCACCGTCGTCACGGTCCCGAACGACATCGCCCCAGATGCCGGCCTCGACCGCCTGGACGCCTGGCAGGCCCTGGTGCGCTCTGAGTGGCCGAGGCTCTTCTCCGAGATGACCGGCGTGCCCGAGAGCCGCGTGGAGTTCTATGCGGCGATGCACATCAACGGCACGAGCCACCACGTCCACATCCTCACGGTCGACCGCTCGGGCGACTGGGACTCCCTGCTGCCAAAGGGGAAGATGGAGGCGGCCAGGCTCGAGATCTCCTCGAAGGCCATGGCACCGCTGCTGCGGGAAGCGTACATCGAGCGCGACCTCGCGAGGAAGGCGGCCCTGGAAGCAGTTGCACGAATCGACCGCGGAAAGCTCGACATCGGCCTGCCGCCGAACGGAAGGATCGAGGCCGCCCACCTCAGGCGTTTCCATCCGGAGGCCTCCGCCGCGTTGAGGGAGGCCCTCGGCCAAGCGGCGTCCGACTCCCCCGCACTCGCCGGCGCACTGGAGCGCCACAAGAAGGCGGTCGAGAGGTGCGCCGACCTCAAGTGCCTGACCGGTGAGGCGCGGGATGTCTACGTCCGCAAGGCAGCCGCCGACCTCGACCTCCGGTGCGAGAACGCGGCGCTGCGGGTCATAGCCCCAGACAGGACGCCGGCTCGCGAGGAGGTGCCGACACGACGCGCCGCGCCCCAAACCGGCCCCGCGACGGAGAGGCGGCGGGAAGCCGGACTCGCCACCGAGGCCCGCTCCTGCATCCCGAAGGCGCGCCTCGAAAGGATCGCACGAAAGGCCGCGCGCGGCCGGGCCCTCGAGCCGGCAGACCTCAGGGGGTGTCCCACGGCGGACTGGGCATTCAGGCGCGCCCCGTCGGCAGGCACCGCCCTAGGGCGCGCCGCCGCGATGGCGACCCTGGTCGCCAGGGAGACCACGCGGGACGCCAGAGGACGCGACATGGGAGACGAGGCCGGCGAGAGGGCGCTGAGACTCATCGCCGCGACCCTGAGGGTCCTCGCCTCCGGCGGCACCGGGCCGTCGAGCGTCCCCGCAGTGAAGATAGCGAACAGGATAGAGAGGACGATCACGAGATGAAACCGAAATCCTTCAACCGCGACATGAAAAGGGAGCTCGCCGGCACGCTCGCGGCCCACGGCGTCGCCGCCGTCATAGCCTGCGCCGCGGCCGCCGGCGCCTGGGACTACGCCAGGTGGTGGACTCTATCCCTCATCTCGGGCCTCTCCGTCCTGCTGCGGCTGCCCACGGCCGACCCGGGCCCCGAGCCCACCTACGTCTTCCGCGGCCCCCTCGAGGCGGCCGCCGACGCGGCGGCGTCGGGCCAGGCGGGCGAGCTGCTCGCGGCGCTCGCCCTCGTCGCGGCCTCCGTCCTCGCGCTCGGATTCGTTTCTTGGGGCCGTTCATGGGCGAGGCTCCACGACGGGACGTTCGCCGGCGACCGCGCGCCCACGCGCACGCACGGGGACGCCTGGCTCGAGTCGAGGCCCTCCAGGGTCGCGAGGCGCTGCCCTCCTTGGGACGGGAAGGCCGCCGCGGAGGGGCTCGTGGCGGCCGGCTGCATCGGCGGCGGGATCGCGATGGTCCCCGCCGTCCACTGCCTCATAAGGGCGGGCAGTGGAGCCGGCAAAAGCAGACGCGCGCTGGCGCCATCAATTGCGGCGGCGATCGACCGCAACGCCCACGGGATCCCGACGTCCGTCATCGTCCACGACCCGAAGTCCGAGATCCGCGCATGGACCGAGCCGCTCGCCAGGAGGACCGGGATGGAGGTCGTCGCCATCCGGCTCGACGAGCCCGTCAAGTCGGCGAGGTTCAACCCCCTCGACCGCGCCATCGCGGCACTCGGGACCGAGGGCACCGCCGGCGCCGTGGCCGAGCTCCGCGAGCTGTCGTCCGCCATCGTGCCCGACGCCTTCTCCTCAGGCCAGAGGTTCTTCACGGACGCCAGCCGCAACCTGCTGACCGGCCTCTGCCTGCTCGCGATTACGGACGATCGGATCCCCGACGGCGCGCGGAACCTCTCGACCGTGCTCGCGCTCCTGGAGCCCCGTGACGGGAAGAGCGCCGTGAAGTCGCTGGAGGAGCTCGCCGCGGACCTGCCGGCGGGAAACCCGGCGCGCCAGTTCCTCCTCGTCGCCTCGTCGAACGGCGGCGGAGGGGAGGCCCTCGTCTCCACCGCGCGCAACTACCTCATGTCCTTCTGCGACGACGACGTCAGCCGCATGCTCTGGGGCGGCGAGGTCGACCTCGCATCGGTCGGGCGCAAGCCGACCATCCTCTACATCGCCAGCGCGACGGACCGCGGCGACCGCGGCGCGCTCGTCTCGTGCATCTTCTCGCAGGCGCTGTCGGCGCTGCGCGAGACCGCGCGCCTGTCCGGCGGCAGGCTGCCGGCGGAAACCCTGCTCGCCATCGACGAGGGGTCCGGGATCCCCAAGATCCCCCGCCTCCTCGGCGACCTCGCCGAGGTCCGGAGCATCGGACTGCACGTCGTCTTCGTGCTCCAGAACACCCATCTGCTCGAGGCGCGGTGCGGCTACTCCAGGGCCGAGTCGGACGCGCTGCTGGCGCTGCTCGGCACCCAGGTCGTCCTCTCGGTTGAGTCCGTCGGCGAGGCGGAGGAGATCAGCAAGCGCCTCGGCGACTACAGCGTCAAGACGACCGGGGAGAGCTCCACCAAGGGGACGCAGAGCTCCTCGTCCGGCAAGTCGTTCTCCGTGGCGCGCCGCCCGCTGATCACCCCGTCGGAGCTCATGGCCTGGAGCGCGCGCGAGAACGGTGCGCTCGTGATCGACGCGGGGGGACCGATGGCGCTCGCCAGCCGCGACATCACCGAGACGTTCCTGGGGCCGCTGCTAGGCCTGACACCGCCGGGGGCCGAGGGCGCGCTGCTCGCGCGGGCGCTCGAGGGGGAGGTCCGCAACACCTCCCCGGCACCGGTATGGCGCATCCCGGAGAAGCCGAAAAAGCCCAAGGGGTCGCCGTCCGGCGGCAGGAAGCGCAAGGTGTCCGCCGCGCCCGACGGGTTCTGACGCGTCATACGGCCCTGCCTGCAAAAACCGCCCGCCGTCATACGGCACGCGAGGCGCGTATGACGGCGGGCCGTGACCGCCTTCCGGGTTAACCGGCCACGCTACCAGCGGCAACGAACTCGGCACGCCGAGTTGCGCCGTAAAATCCCGGGCGCCCGTAGTGCGCCCTTATCCTGCTCATGATGGCGCACCTCGACCCAAAGGCCCTCCAACACATCGTCGAACCCGAAATCGAGCTCCGCCTGGACGCTCTCGCCGAACGCATCGCCCAGGGCGAGCTCCGGCACCTTCGTCACACGGCCGTCCGGCCACTCAATCTCTGTCATC
>CATVZP010000053.1 GCA_958348565.1 uncultured Collinsella sp.
CACGTGTTCTCGTTTGGCTTTAAGCACGGCATGCCCGTCGAGGCGGACATTATGATCGACGTCCGCTTCCTGCCCAATCCGTTCTACGATCCCGAGATGCGCACCATGACCGGTCTCGATAAAAAGGTCTCCGACTTTGTTCTGGACCATCCCAAGACCCAGGAGTTCTGGAAGGCCTGGACGCAGCTGCTCGATACGGTCATGCCCGGCTATATCGCGGAGGGCAAGCCACAGCTTTCTATTGCCATCGGCTGCACGGGCGGTCAACACCGCAGCGTTGCCATCGCCGAGGCCACGGCACGTTATTTAGAAGGTGCCCAATATCATGTGAGCATTTCCCATCGCGACCTGTCGCGCGCCAACACGAAAGCATAGGCCTGCATGTCGTTTACCGCCGAGGTGCGTGACGAGCTCGCGCGCTGCGAACCCGAATGTGAATACTGCGATTTGTCGACGCTTGCCGCCCTGACGCGTGTGAGCGGTACACTTTCGCTGGCCGGCTCCGGGCGGTATCGTTTGACGGTCGCGACCGAGACGGGCGCCGTCGCGCGCACGATGATCACGCTGACGCATCGCATCCTTAAGCTCAAAACGGAATTCACCGTTCGTAAATCGGTCTTGCATAAGGTCCGTAACTATCTCATTACCCTGCCCGATCAACCCGACCTGGACAAGGCTCTGGTGCTGCTGGGCATTCTCGACCGCAGGGGAGGGCTCGTCGCCGGTGTTCCCCGGCACATCGTTGCCCGTCCCTGCTGCAGGCTTGCCTACATCCGCGGCGCGCTCATCGCCGGCGGTTTCGTGGCCGATCCACGCGGCGATTTTCATTTGGAGATCGCGGTGCAGGGCGAGCAATATGCCCGGGGACTTTGCGATCTATTGGAGCAGATTGGAGTCCATGCGCGCGTTAACGCGCGGCGCGGATCCTTTGCTGTCTACATTAAGAGCGCCGAGGAGATCGAGCAGCTCCTAAAGCTGGTCGGCGCCAAGCGCAGCGTTGCCGAGATCGAGGAAGCGCGCGCGGTCAAATTGGTTAAGAACGACGTAAACCGTCGCGTGAATGCCGAACTGGCCAATCAGACCAGAAGTGCGGGTGCCGCCCAGCATCAGCTTGCGTTGATCGATGAGCTCGAACAGCGGGGTTTGCGCGACACGCTTCCGGACGCCTTGGCAGTCTTTTGCGACCTGCGCGAGCGCTATCCCGATCTGTCGCTGCGTGATTTGGGGGAGATGGCTGACCCTCCCTTGTCGAAGTCTGCCCTGTACCATCGCGTTTTGAGGCTTGAAAAGCTCATTGAAGCAAACAAGTAGTTTGAAGTATCGACTTATATACGGATTTAGCTGCTATTTTATTCTTTAAAACGTTTTAACGTAAATTTGATTTTCAATTTCGAGCATTCTCGTGAAATTCAAGTCAAAAAAAAGGTATATTAGGCGAGTGGTTAGTTTGTGGGCCTCAACGGCGGGCGCTGTAGCTCGCGGGGGCCTTACGAAAGGAGACACAATGGCAGTAAAGGTTGCTATTAACGGCTTCGGTCGCATCGGTCGTCTGGCTTTCCGTCAGATGTTCGGTCATGAGGGCTCCGAGATCGTCGCTATCAACGACCTCACCTCTCCCGATATGCTCGCTTACCTGCTGAAGTACGACTCCACGCAGGGCAACTACGCTCGCGATCACGAGGTCGTTGCTGGCGAGGATTCCATCACCGTTGACGGCAAGGAGATCAAGATCTACAAGGAGGCCGACGCCAACAACCTGCCTTGGGGCGACCTCGACGTCGACGTCGTTCTCGAGTGCACCGGCTTCTACACCAGCAAGGCTAAGGCTCAGGCCCACATCAACGCTGGCGCCAAGAAGGTCGTCATCTCCGCTCCGGCCGGCAGCGATCTGCCCACCATCGTGTACAACGTCAACCATGAGACGCTGACCGCTGAGGACAACATCATCTCCGCTGCTTCCTGCACCACCAACTGCCTCGCCCCGATGGCCAAGGGTCTGAACGACTTCGCTCCCATCGTGTCCGGCATCATGACCACCATCCACGCCTTCACCGGCGACCAGATGCCGCTCGACGGCCCGCAGCGCAAGGGCAACTTCCGTCGCTCCCGCGCCTGCTCCGAGAACATCGTCCCGAACACCACGGGCGCTGCCAAGGCCATCGGCCTGGTTCTCCCCGAGCTCAACGGCAAGCTCATCGGTGCCGCCCAGCGCGTCCCGACGCCGACCGGCTCGCTGACCAACCTCTACGCCGTCGTTGACAAGAAGGTCACCGTCGACGAGGTCAACGCTGCCATGAAGGCCTACGCCGCCACCATCTCCGAGACCTTCGCCTACAACGAGGACCAGATCGTCTCCCGCGACATCGTCGGCGAGACCCACGGCTCCATCTTCGACGCCACTCAGACCATGTGCTCTGACCTCGGCAACGGCCAGACCCTCGTTCAGGTCACCTCTTGGTACGACAACGAGAACTCCTACACCTCTCAGATGGTCCGCACCATCAAGTACTTCGAGAAGTTCGTTGCTTAATTTAGCTTTTAGCGAATAGCTCGTTGAGCGTCTAAAGAAGGGCGCGGCCTTATAGGGCTTACACCCTAGGGTCGCGCCCTTTTTATAGTAAATCGTCTGCCGTAATGGGAGGCAGACACGTACGAAAGGTAGAAGCAAACATGGCCTTTACCAAGAAGACCGTCCGCGACATCGATGTCGACGGCAAGCGCGTTCTCGTCCGCGTTGACTTCAACGTGCCTATCAAGGATGGAGTCGTTGGCGACACCACCCGTATCAAGGCTGCCCTGCCCACCATCAACTATCTCGTTGAGCACAACGCTCGCGTCATCCTCATGAGCCACCTCGGCCGTCCCGAGGGCACTGGCTTCCAGCCTGAGCTCTCCCTTGAGCCTGTCGCCAAGAAGCTTGCCGAGCTCTCTGGTCTCGACGTTGCCTTTGTCGCCGACACTTACGGCGAGAAGGCTGCCGAGGCTGTCGCTGCCGTCGAGCCGGGCAAGGTTCTCGTTCTCGAGAACGTCCGCTTCGATAAGCGTGAGAAGAAGAACGATCCCGAGATCGCGAAGAAGCTCGCTTCCTATGGTGACGTCTTCGTTCTCGATGCCTTCGGCACCGCTCACCGCGCCCAGGGTTCCGTCGTGGGCCCCGCCGCTTACCTGCCTGCCGTCGCTGGCTTCCTGCTCGAGAAAGAGGTCGACACGCTGACCGGCATCTTCGCCGAGCCCGAGCGCCCCTTCGTCGCCATCGTCGGCGGTTCCAAGGTTTCCTCCAAGATCGGCGTTCTCGATCACCTCATCGACTCTGCTGACACCCTGATCATCGGTGGCGGCATGGCCTACACCTTCTTCCTGGCTCAGGGCCTTTCCGTCGGTCAGTCCCTCAAGGAAGAGGACTGGGTCGAGCGCGCCGGCGAGATGCTCAAGAAGGCCGAGGAGAAGGGCGTCAAGATCCTGCTCCCCATCGACAACCGCGTTGCCGATCACTTTGGCGAGGACGCTGTCCCCGAGGTTGTCGCTTCCGACGCTATCCCTGACGACCGCGAGGGCATGGACATCGGTCCTAAGACCGAGGAGCTCTACGCCGAGGCCGTCAAGGGCGCCAAGACTGTGTTCTGGAATGGCCCCATGGGCGTCTTCGAGTTCGACAACTTCGCTCACGGCACCCAGGCTATCGCCGAGGCTGTCGCCGAGGCCGACTGCACCTCGATCATCGGCGGTGGCGACTCTGTCGCGGCTGTCAACAAGTTCAACCTGGCCGACAAGATGAGCTGGATCTCCACCGGTGGTGGCGCTTCCATGGAGCTCGTCGAGGGTAAGGCCCTGCCCGGAGTGGAGGCGCTTCTCGATGCCTAATCGCACCCTTCTCATCGCTGGTAACTGGAAGATGAACAACGACGTCGCCGAGGCCGCCAAACTCGCCGACGAGCTGGCTCAGGCTCTGCCCGAGGTTCCGGCTGGCGTCGAGGTGCTCGTCTGCCCTCCGACCATCGACATCACCACGGTTCATGACCGCATTCAGGCTGCCCCCATCGCCCTCGGTGCACAGAACGTGTACTGGGAGGCCAAGGGTGCCTTCACCGGTGAGTCCTCTTGCGACATGCTCAAGTCCGCTGGCTGCACCTACTGCATCATTGGCCACTCCGAGCGTCGTGACTACTTCCACGAGACCGACGAGGACCAGAACAAGAAGGCCAAGGCTCTCGTTGCCGCCGGTCTTGTTCCCGTCTTCTGCTGCGGCGAGTCCCTCGAGGTCCGCGAGGCTGGCACCTATGTCGAGCACGTCGTGAACCAGGTCAAGGCTGGCCTTGCTGGTCTTGAGATCACCTGCCCCAAGCAGGTCGTCGTCGCCTACGAGCCCATCTGGGCCATTGGCACCGGCAAGACCGCTACCGCCGAGGACGCTCAGGAGGTCTGCGGCGCTATCCGTGAGACCCTCAAGGAGATGTTCGGCGAGGAGCTCGCCAACGGCATCCGCGTTCTCTATGGTGGCTCTGCCAAGCCCGGCAACATTGCCGAGCTCGTCGCCAAGCCCGACGTTGACGGCGCCCTCGTGGGCGGCGCTTCGCTCAAGGCTGCCGACTTCGCCTCTATGGTCGTCAAGGCAGGCGAGTAGGACATATGGCACAGCGTCATCTTCCCGCACTCCTGATCATTATGGACGGCTGCGGCCTGGCTCCGGCCGATGGCGAGAACGCCGTCGCCGCTGCCAAGACGCCCTTCCTTGATAGCCTGTACGAGAAGTACCCCCACACCACGCTCGGCGCTTCGGGCGAGGACGTGGGTCTTCCCGATGGCCAGATGGGCAACTCCGAGGTGGGTCACCTCAACATCGGTGCCGGCCGCATTGTGTTCCAGGAGCTTTCGCGCATCAACAACGCCATCAAGGACGGCTCCATCGCCAAGAACGAGGTCTTCGTCAAGGCTATGGACGACGTCAAGGCTGACGGCAAGACTCTCCACCTCATGGGCCTTATGAGCCCTGGCGGTGTTCATTCTCACATGAACCACGTCGAGGCTCTGGTCAAGATGGCTGCCGAGCACGGTGTCAAGACCGTTCGCGTCCACGCCTTCATGGATGGCCGCGATGTCGACCCGCAGTCTGGTGCCGGCTACATGAGTGAGTTCTGCGCCTTCCTGGCCAAGATCTCCGAGGAGACCGGTTGCGACGCTCGCGTTGCCACCGTCTCGGGCCGTTATTGGGCCATGGACCGCGATAATCGTTGGGAGCGCATCCAGCGCGCCTACGACGTCATGGTCAACGCGTCCGATGCTGATACCGACCCCGTTGCCGGTATCAAGGCCTACTACGAGAAGGATCCGCGCGGCGACGAGTTCGTCGAGCCCTTCGCTGCCCACAACGAGGGCATCCACGAGGGCGACGCGGCCATCTTCTTCAACTTCCGTCCCGACCGCGCTCGTCAGATGACCCGCGTGTTCACGGACAAGGAGTTCGACGGCTTTGAGCGCGAGCAGATCAAGCTTTCGCACTTTGTGACGATGACCGAGTACGATCCGACGTTTGACGTCGAGGTCGCCTTCCCCAAGACGTTCCCCGAGAACGTCCTGGCCGACGTTATCGCCGCCAACGGCCTGAAGCAGCTGCACACCGCCGAGACCGAGAAGTACGCCCACGTGACGTTCTTCCTCAACGGCGGCATCGAGGAGCCCAAGGAGGGCGAGGAGCGCGTGCTCGTCGCTTCCCCCAAGGTCGCTACCTACGATCTGCAGCCTGAGATGAGCGCTCCCGAGGTTACCGAGAAGCTCGTCGCCGCTATTAACGAGGACCGCGCTGATTTCTACATCGTGAACTTCGCGAACTGCGACATGGTTGGTCACACCGGTGTCTTCGACGCCGCCGTTAAGGCCGTCGAGGCTGTTGACGATGCCTTGTCCAAGGTTGTCCCGGCGATTCTCGCCAAGGGTGGCTTTGCGCTGATCACCGCCGACCACGGCAACGCCGACCACATGTTTGACGTTGCTTCCGACGGTTCCAAGCATCCGTTCACGGCTCACACCACCAACCGTGTGCCGTTCATCATCGTTGATGAGAAGGCCAAGCTCACCGGTATCGAGGACGGCCGTCTTTCCGATATCGCTCCGACCATGCTCACCATGGCTGGTATTGAGCCTTCCGCCGAGATGACGGGCCGCGTGCTCGCCACCGAGGCCTAAGAGAAAACGCCAAGCGTTTCTTTGAAAAGGGGTTGTCCGTATTCGGGCAACCCCTTTTTTCTGCCATTTGGGGACGGGGTAGAAATGGTAGAAATATTTTTCCTCTAAAGCTTGACTTCCCGTTTGCCTGTGATGGTTTGCCGCTGGCTAGTTTTCTTTCGTTGCCAACCTTGTATTAATGCCTATCTGGGTAGAGTTTGATGCAAACATGCATGCGGATTGTGAGGTCCAGCAATGACAAGGCAGGCCAGAGTAAAGTCCCCCTACGGCTATTACCATGTGATGATGAGAGGCTGTGGCAAGCAGTACCTATTCGAAGAGGATTATCAACGCAGGTTTTTCATGTCCGTAGCGGGTGAAGCATGCACGCAGTACAAGGCTTCGTTATGCGCCTGGTGCCTCATGGACAACCATGTGCATATGCTGCTTTCTGATCGCGAGGACCATATGTGGGAGGTCGTCCATTACATAGGAACCCTCTATGGTCAGTTTTTCAACAGGGTGACCGGACGCTGCGGCCCCGTATTTCAGGATCGCTACAAAAGTAAGCCTATTGAGTCTAATGACTATTTTATGCAGGCAATTCGCTACATTCACGATAATCCGATTGAGCTTGGTTGCCGCCCGGAGGCCTACCAATGGAGCAGCTATCAAGCCTACCTTGGTGAAGGCGGCCACCTGGATCGGAGCATCCTATTTAGTCTAATCGGCGGACGGGGAAATTTTGAATCCTTTAGCAAATCGGGCCGCAAGGATACCTATGTATTGAATTCTGGCCGTTCGATGACGGTATTTGAGCAGGAGCGCAAGGCTAGGGGAGTCCTGGACGGCATGGATCCCCATGATGTTATGGGGCTTCCCGGTCCATTTGAACGTGCCGAAGCTGTTCGCAGGCTGTATGAGGCTGGCTTTAGTGAACGACAGATTGGCCGTCTTACGGGGCTTGGACGCTATGTCGTTCAAAATGCCCTCAAATCACTTTAATAGATGAAAATCAAGAGCTATTTCTGCCATTTCTACCCCGTCCCCGAGTGGCAGGTAGGGGAGAGCGGGGGATTGTGGTACAGTACTGGAGTTTAAACTGTTCTCATTAAGGAGCTTATCTATGGGTCCGTTCCAGATTCTTCTGTTTGTCGTTTGGGCTGTTTCTGCCGTGGCGCTGACGATTCTCGTCCTGATGCATTCCGGTAAGGGTACCGGCGTTTCGGATATGATCGCTAGCTCGCTGTATAACTCCAGCTCTGCCACAGGTGTTATGGAGCAGAACCTCGACCGCCTGACCGTCATCATGGCTGTCGTGTTTGCCGTGTGCGTCGTGCTGTGCATGTTCTTCTTCCCGCAGGGCATCGTGGGCTACTAATCACGAGCCGCATAAGTACTTGTAAAGGGTTCCGCAAGTGCGGGACCCTTTTTTGTTTACATATTCGTAACAGAGTCAAAAATATCACCACATACTGCGCCCAACTAAAGAAATTCTTGACCGTTAACCGGAATTAGCCCCAAATCGTGCATAAAATGCGCTACTGTATTGCAAAACGTTGGCCTGTTGTGCATAACCAGCCATAGCAGCGGGCAGCGTTTTGATGGTTCGGATCGGATTGTCTCGACATGTGTCCGACTGAACATTTCTTTGTCCTATCTCATAAGGAGGATGGCATGGCTGATTCTATGTTCCACCAGCCCGTTATGGGTCGTCGCGCCTTTGTTGGCGGCACCCTCGCTGCGAGCTCCATGGCTTTTCTTGCCGCATGCGGC
Organism: uncultured Collinsella sp.; assembly: GCA_958348565.1. GTDB lineage: Bacteria > Actinomycetota > Coriobacteriia > Coriobacteriales > Coriobacteriaceae > Collinsella. Next base: position 7,936 of record CATVZP010000053.1, read on the forward strand.
AAGAAGGGCGGCGACGCTTCCGGTTCTGAGTCCGGTTCGACGCTGAACTTCTACATCAACAACCCGGTCTGCATCGACCCCTACAACGTCCAGGAGGACCAGGGTACTCAGGTCGAGTATCAGCTCTTTGACGCTCTGACCTCTTACGACGCCGAGAAGGGCGAGATCGTTCCGCTGGCTTGCGAGTCCTTTGAGTCCAACGACGACGCCACCGAGTTTACCTTCAAGATCAAGAAGGCCAAGTTCCACAACGGTGACGACGTTACCTCTAAGTCCTTCAAGCTCGGTTGGGAGCGTCTGGTCAACACCAAGTCGGCCATCGCTACCGAGTATGGCCCTTCCGAGGTCTCCTATCACCTTTCCATGGTCGAGGGCTATGACGATCTGCTTGCCGGTAACGCCACCGAGCTCAGCGGTGTTACGTGCCCTGACGATGAGACCCTCGTCGTCAAGCTGTCTTCCGCTTACGCCGACTTCCCCTTCGTCGCCTCTCACCCGGCTCTGGCCCCGGTTCCCGAGTGCGCCGAGTCCGATGTCAAGAGCTTCTACCTTGCCCCGGTCGGTAACGGCCCGTTCATGATGGACGGCAAGTGGGAGGATGGCCAGGAGATCAACGTCAAGAAGTTCGACGATTACTATGGCGACAAGGCCAAGATCGATGGCATCCACTTCCAGGTCATCAAGGACATGGAGACCGCTTACAAGGAGTTCCAGGCCGGTAACCTCGATGTCTGCGACGTTCCCGTCGCTCAGATCGATGCCGCCAAGAAGGATCGCGGCGTGTCCAAGGACGGCTACACCATGGGTGACGGCGAGCGCATGCTGCTCGGCGCCGAGCCTTCCACCTACTACCTGACCTGCAACAACACGGCCGAGCCGTTCAACAACGCTGACCTGCGTAGGGGTATCTCCCTGGCCATTAACCGTGAGGCCATCTGCAAGACCATCTTCAAGGGTACCCGTACCCCCGCCGACGGCATTGTTCCTCCGGGCATCGATGGCTACAAGGAGGGCGCATGGGAGTTCTGCGCCTACGACGTCGACAAGGCTAACGAGTACCTCGACAAGGTTGCTCCTGCCGGTGCCGACGGTGACCGTGGCATTAGTGTGACCCTTTCCTACAACCAGGACGGTGGCCACAAGGAGATCATGGAGTCCATCATCGGCGACCTCGCCAAGGTTGGCGTTACCGCTGTCTCCGATACCCCCGAGTGGTCTGCCCTGCTCGAGCAGTATCAGAACTTTAACTATCAGTTCGGTCGTCTGGGCTGGATTGCCGACTACCCGATCATGGACAACTTCCTGTATCCGCTGTTCCACTCCGACTCCCTCGGTGGCGACAACCGCTCTGGTTACAACAACCCCGAGTTCGACGCCAAGGTCGACGAGGCTCGCACTACGGTTGACGACAAGGAGCGCGTCGCTAAGATGCAGGAGGCCGACGCAATGGTCGCTGCCGACTGCCCGGTCATCCCGGTGATGTTCTACACGCACACCATCGCCGGCTCCGATCGCATCAAGCACCTCTATGTCGATCCGCAGAAGCACGCCGATCTGGGTACCGCTGAGCTCGCTTAAGAGTTTGCAGCTTCCGTGAGGGTCAAGTATTTACGTAGACCTCATGGGAAACATACAGTTCTCCCTAACCTGGGGTAAACTGGCTGATGGTAATTTTGGGATGCCGGTCTGGCGATCGGCATCCCATTTAGGTTAATCCCTAGATAGGGGAGTGGTATGGGTAAGTACATCGTTAAACGTGTGCTTCAGTTCATCCCGGTGTTTTTGGGCGTTACGCTGATTCTGTTCGCCCTCCAGAATATCGTGCCGGGAGATCCGATCAAGCTGATCGGTGGAGACAAGGCTCTGTCCCCCGAGGTGGAGCTTCAGCTTCGTGTTCGCTATCACCTGGTCCAGACGGACGAGGACGGCAACGCGATCCTTGACGAGAACGGCGACCCCGTTCAAACGTCGCTCGTGGACCGTTACTTGTATTACATGAACGGCCTGCTTCATGGCGATCTGGGCAATTCGTATCAGCGCAAGCTGCCGGTTACGGAAATCTTCGCCCAGAAGTATCCGTATACGGTCAAACTTGCCGCGTGCGCCATCGTGCTCGAGGCAATTATGGGTATCGGTGCGGGTATCATTTCGGCGGTAAAGCGTTATTCCTTCTGGGATATTTTGGTAACGCTCACCACGTCGATCCTCGTTGCGGTCCCGGCCTTCTGGCTCGGTATGTTGTTGCAGCTGTTCTTTGGCGTCATCCTCAAGGACGCCACGGGCGGTGCATTCTCCATGCCGATCTCGGGTGCCGGTGGTTCCAGCTCTCAGTATCAGGATTGGATGCACTATGTGCTTCCGACCATTACGCTGGCTTCGGTTTCGACCGCTTACGCTGCCCGCATTATGCGCTCGCAGCTGCTTGACGTCATGAACCAGGATTACATCCGTACGGCAAAGGCCAAGGGTCTCTCCAATCGTGCGATCATCATCAAGCATGCGCTTAAGAATGCACTCATCCCCGTCGTTACCTATATTGGTGTCGACTTTGGTGGCATGCTTTCGGGCGCCATCCTGACCGAGACGGTCTTTAACTGGCCCGGTATCGGCTATGAGGTCTATCGCGCCATTAGCATGCGTGACTGGCCCATCGTTATGGGCGGCGTTACGCTCATCGTTGTCGTCGTCATGGTGATCAACCTGCTCGTCGACATTAGCTATGCATTCCTCGACCCGCGCATCCGCCTTGGCGGTCCGTCGGATAAGGCCTAAGGGAGGTACGTCTCATGCAGGAAACTGATTCTCAGTCTCAGGAGCAGGCTACCGCCACCAAGGTCGCATCTGCTCCCGCCAAGTCCCGCACGCTGTGGGGCGACGCTTTTAAGCGTCTTCGTAAGAACAAGCTCGCCGTTATCGGTGTCTGCTGGATCATCATCGTCGTTGTGGTTGCCCTGACCGCAGATCTGTGGGCTAAGCCCTGGCTCGGTTCTCCGACGGCTTCCGACTCGACCACTATGGCCGAGACGTCGCTGCTGGCTCCGTGTGCAGAGCATCCGTTTGGCACCGACGCCCTTGGTCGTGACATTCTTGTCCGCGTTATCTACGGTGCGCGCGTTTCGCTGTCCGTCGGAATTATGGCCACCGCGATCTCCACGCTGATTGGTCTGGTCATGGGTGCTCTGGCCGGTTTCTACGGCGGCATCTGGGATACGATCATCATGCGCTGTGCGGACATCTTCCTGGCGTTCCCGTACGTGCTGTTCGTTGTCGCCATGATCGCCGTTATCGGCCGTGGTCTTCAGAACGTCTTTATCGCCATCGGTATTCTCGGCTGGCCTTCGATTGCGCGCGTCTTCCGCTCTGCGATCTTGACCGTCAAGGAAAACGACTATGTTGATGCTGCGCGCGCGATGGGTGCATCTGATGCTCGTATCGTTGTACGTCACATCTTCCCGAACTCCGTCGCCTCCATCGTGGTCTACGCGACCATGAACATTGGTGGCGCCATTCTGACCGAGTCCGCTCTGTCCTTCCTCGGCATGGGCGTTATTCCGCCTACGCCTTCGTGGGGCTCCATGATTCAGGACGGTCAGCAGTATCTTCTGACCGCTCCCTGGATGATGATCATGCCCGGTCTGGCAATTCTCTCGACGGTGCTCGCCTTCACCCTGCTGGGTGACGGTCTGCGCGACGCCCTCGACGTCAAGATGAAGGACGCATAAGGATGAAGAAGAACAAGAACTATGTGGACCTGAAGGACCAGCCGGTTCCTGAGGGCCAGCATCTGCTCGAGGTCGATGACCTTAAGATGTATTTCCACACCGAGGATGGCGTTGTTCGCGCTGTCGACGGTGTCTCCTACACGCTCGATCGCGGCGAGACCCTGGGCGTCGTCGGTGAGTCCGGCTCCGGTAAGTCCGTGACCGCCATGACCATCATGGGCCTCATCTCGATGCCTCCGGGAAAGATCGAGGGCGGCGACGTTCGCTATCGCGGTCGTTCTATCCTCGAGATGACCGAGGAGGAGATGCAGCACATTCGCGGCAACGACATCGCGATGATCTTCCAGGATCCTATGACCTCCTTGAACCCGGTCTATAAGATCGGCAAGCAGGTGGGCGAGGGCCTTCGTCTGCACCGTGGCTACTCCAAGCAGGAGGCGCTCAAGCGCGCTACCGAGCTTTTGGACCTCGTGGGTATCCCCGAGCCCGAGAAGCGCGTCAATGAGTATCCGCACCAGTTCTCCGGCGGTATGCGTCAGCGTGTCATGATCGCTATGGCTCTTGCCTGCGATCCCGATATCCTGATTGCCGACGAGCCCACGACGGCTCTGGACGTTACCATTCAGGCTCAGATTATCGAGCTCATGCAGGAAATGCAGGAGAAGAACGGCAACGCCATCATCATGATTACCCATGACCTGGGCGTCGTTGCCGATATGGCTGATAAGATCATGGTTATGTACGCCGGCCGTCCCGTCGAGTTCGGTACTGCTGAGGAAATCTTCTACGAGAGTCGCCACCCCTACACCTGGGGCCTTATCCGCTCCATCCCGGAGCAGGCCATCGAAGAGAAGAAGCCGCTTACGCCGATTCACGGCAACCCGCCTTCGCTCATGAACCTGCCTGAGGGCTGCGTCTTCTCTCCTCGTTGTCCCTATGCGACGGACAAGTGCCGCAAGCAGCGCCCCGAGCGCGTTGTCACCGAGTCTGGTCATTACTCTGCGTGCCACTACTCCGGTGACCCCGAGTTCCTCAAGAACGCTCCTGAGACGTCCCGTACGCGCAAGGATTCCAAGAAGGGAGGCGAGGCGTAATGGCAGATACCAACGAGCGTACTCCGCTGCTGAAGGTCGAGCACCTCTCTAAGGAGTT
>CATVZP010000054.1 GCA_958348565.1 uncultured Collinsella sp.
TTCGGGTTCGACGATGTGTTGGAGGGCCTTTGGGTCGAGGTGCGCCATCATGAGCCGGATGAGGACTCGGACGGCGACCCGCGCGGGAGGGGCTGCGCACTGTACGCGGACTGCCGGTACAGCCTGGTCGAACCGTCGGACCTCGACCGTGTCTTCTGCATCCCTTACGAGGGGCAGCCGAGGGTCTGCCGCGTCGCGGGGGAGCTCGTGAACCTTTCACGGGCCTGCGCGTTGTCCTGCCTCATGCTCGGATCTCCCTACCCGCCAGGCGCCCTCGAGGCCCTGGCCGCGTGCGCTCGATACCTCTGCGGTCCGGCTTTCACATCCGACCTAATATGAGAAAGCCATTGTCAATAGGCGTGTTTGTTCGAACCCGGTTTTAAACCGGGCTTTTTCGTTTCCCGTCGGGAGGGCCCGCGCACGCTGCACGTTTAGTCGACGCTTGTCTGGCAAGCTAATATCCGCGGGCTCTTGCGGGCGCGCTGCCGGCGGTCAGCCCGGTATGTCCGCGCACCCCACCGCATTTCGATTCTCCGTCCGGCGCGCTCGTCCGAAACCAGTCTTGTTCACGGGCGCGGCCCTTGGGCTGCCCAAAAAGGGCTCGTGAACGCGCGCCGGCGATGCGTCGAGGCGCGGGCCCTCCCGGCGGGAGGCCTGTTGTCCGACGGGGTCAGCTGAGGGTCCCCTCCGCCCGGCGCCCGATCTCCCAGACCCAGCAGGCGAGCTCGCGCGCGACGGCGGCGTTTGCCTTGCATGAGCTCTTGCCCGCCGCCGCCAGCGCCTCGCGGCGGCGGCAGAGCCTGGCGGTGCAGTCGTCGGCGCGCGCCCGGATCGCCGCGGGGACGTCCGCGCCGGGTGCCGGGGCCTTCGGGCGGGGCGTGCACGTCAGGTAGTGCCACGCCGACTCCACCAGTGCCGTCCTGGCGAGCCGGTTGCCCGTCTTGGTTATCCCGCCGCGCCGCTCGGTCTCGCAGCTCGAGCGCTCCGACGGGACCAGCCCGTACCAGCTCGCGAAGGCCGGGGCCGTCCGGAACCTCGTGAAGGAGCCCGCCTCGGCTGCGAGCCTGAAGGCCGTCAGGGTGTCAATCCCCTTGATGCAGGACAGCGCCTCCACGGCCGGGCGCCAGCGGTCGGTGCCCGCCAGCGCGACGACCCTCCTCTCGAGCTGCCGCTTGTCCGATTCCGCGCAGCGGGCGGCCGTGACGTAGTACTCGAGCGCGTCGCGCTGCGGCCCCTCGAGCCTGATCCCGGATATCCACCTCCAGTGGGCGCGCGTCCAGGCCCTCTTCCTTGCCCCGTCGGCGTTGCGCTCGTCCCAGACGTGGCCCAGCCTGATCAGGAACATGTTGAGGCGCTGCCTGGCGCGGCGGTACTCCACCGTGGCGTCGTCGAGGGCGCGGTCGAGGTCCCGGGCGGCCTCGACCGCCGCATCGGGCAGCGGGACCTCCACGATGTTGTGGGTGGCGAGCATGCGGGCGATGCACTCGGCGTCGCGCCGGTCGTTCTTGCGGCGCGCGTCCGCCGCCGGCCTCCGCATCTTGGAGACGGCGGCCACGGCGCAGTCGAGGCCGAGCGCGCGCAGCTCGCGCGCCATGTGGAAGCCGGTGGGGCCGCTCTCGTAGCAGGCCCTGGGCTCCTCGAACCCGAGGGCCCACTCCGCGATCCCGGCGGCGTCCGTCCCGAAGTCACGGTGCGCCACCTCGCCGGTGAAGGGGTTGAACGCCGCGGCGGCGACCGATCGCGCGTGGACGTCCAGGCCGATGGAGGTAGCATGGGGCATGGGAAGCCTCCTCCCCGCAGGTGCGGTAAGGGCTACCGCACGGGCCGATACTCAAAGCCCATTGTGGCATCCCGAGCCCGCGGAAAGAAGCTGCGCCGCGGGGGAGGCGACCCAAATGGCTTTCTCATATCGTCTTTTGCTTCGTACGCTGCTTAAGTGCCTCGGAAAGTCCGATAAGCGCCGTGAGGAGCGAGACCAAAGCGGTCAGGAGCTTCACGAAATCAATCAGATCGGTCATGGGCATCACCTCCCATCAAATGGAGGGCTCTGCCCGGCACGAGGGCTGCCGACAGCAAGGACGATTCTATCAGAGCGGCTGACTCCCGCCCGATATTACCATCCCACCGCGCCTGTGCAAAAAAGAGGGCCGCCAAACAGCGACCCTCCAGCGAAAGTGCACGTTATTTAGGACAGTCATATTCTATAAAAATAATGGCTGTTGTAGAATTACATATAAGAGTCACCCGGAAGGAGCGATCGATGAAAAGCAAACGATTTATCCTGAATGCACTTCTGGTAGTAGCAATATTGACGCTCTTGGTCTTCTCCTACTCATACATGAATCAGCCAAGATTTGGATATGCTTTATACGCTGTTTTTTCCGGCGAAACAACTTACAACACTATAGGCTTCATTGACGCAATCTTTTTCTATGTAGTCGGCCCCGTATCAAGCGAACTGATCGCTTTTGTTGTCAGCTACAACCTGAATCAACAAAGCCAAACTCACTCAGCGACTTCGGCCAAACAAGGAATCAATCTCTTCGTAATAATGATAATTCTGCAAATTGCGACTGTGTTGATTATCGCCCTGACCGCAACAAACGTTTTGAAGTATGAGTTCGGATTCATCGTGAGCTGTCTCATGGCAATTGCCGCGGGTATAGCGGTTTCGTATACGACACCGGCAAAGAAGTAGCTCAACTAACAGGGCCTATTTGGAATCCGAATCGTCCATGGAGCCGTTGATGCCGGTTTTGGTGTCGTCCGTATTGGAATCGTCATCCTTCGATATGTGCGATACGGCTCGTTAGTAGCCCTGGCCGTAGCCCTGACCCTGCTGGCCTAGCAGCTCCTCCAGATGCTGGCGCAGCTGCTCGTCGGTAATACCGCCGTTGCCGGTGTCGGTCGCGCTGTCGTTCTGCTGCTGGTTCTGCAGCTCCTCGTCGGAGCCCAGCTCGACCGTGACCTTCTTCTCGTCCTTGCCGCGCATGAGCGTGATCTCGACCTTCTCGCCCACCTCGTGGCTGCGCAGCGCGATGATCAGACCATCAGCGCTCGTAATCTCGTCATCGTCCAGCTTGGTGATGGCATCGCCCTCCTGGATGCCGGCCTTGGCGGCGGGACCGTCCTCGACGACGCTCGCCACATACGCACCGCTATCAGTGCTGAGCCACGCGCGCTGCCGCCTGGGCACGGGCATCGGTTGGTACGGCGGCGTCCACGCTCGCAGGCGCTTCGAGATCGATGTCCACACCGTCATCAAATAGGCTCGATTGCTCCATAGCGGTACTCCTTCGCTCGATTTCAAACGGATACAAGAGCACCACCGTTACGACGGACGTCCCGGTTCCGTGCATAACGAAAAGTCAACCGAGGGTTTTGTCCCGTCAAGATGCCGAACGAGAATTACGTACCGCCAAGAGCCTCAAAACACGCCCCTCGCGGGACAGAATCCTCACTCGATTTCTATGCGGAGCAAAAACCTCAATCAATCATCCTTCGCAACGTCTATCCACCAAAAAGGCCGCCCCACGTGGAGCGGCCTTTGCTTGCAGCTTTTTACTGATAGTTACTCAAAATTTATTCCAACACATCCACAGAAGAGCAGCGAATCGTATTTCTCTTTCGGGAATCGAGAAAATAGCCTACCTTGACTTTAGACCCAACGCTCACAGGGCTATCGCTTGCATAGCGCGTATGTTCTGAATCAACCAGAATGGTCAGACGATCAGACCCGTCGTTATATGGATCTTCGCTTTCGACCGACATGGTAAAATCGCCAGAGCTGTCAACGTTCAACACCGATCCGCTCACGAACCACAAATGTGAATAGTCACCTCCGCTATCTTTTTGGCAACGCTCCACTTTTAGAAATAGCGCAGAGAATGCGAACACGGCAACTGATATAGCGATGAAAACCTTAACGCCACCCACCTTGCCATGAAATCCAAATTTATTCGCCAAAGAAAAATACCCCTACCTTATCCGTGTAATTAGCATGGTACTACGTTAACGTGCTCATGGCTGTGGGTTGGTTTAACCTACAGCCATGCTAAAGTTGCCAAAAGGGGCACAAAGGCCAATACGTTTGCGCCATGCCGGCACAGCGACCTGGCATCGTATACACCGGCGGGATCATCGCTGGCCTGCAAGGAGGGCATATCCACGCGCTCATGGTCGCCGGAGGCCTCGTGATGCAGCACGCGCCGGGCGGTGACTGGAAGCGCGTCGATTGGGATGCGCTTGCCGCCTGGCTCGACAGATACGGTTACTAGGTCGCTGATTGCGAGACGGAGACCCTTCCGACCGCCGACGCGGCGAGTGGGAACGCAAGGGTAAAAACGCATCGTCGCTGAACCAGTGAGTCAGTATTCTTTAGTTGGATGATGGATATTGAAATTAATTTGCGAGATAATGTGCATATCTCATAATGTATGCGTTTCACCATGAGAGAGGGGTCTGTCATGAGCTGGAAACCGAGAAAATGCGTTATCGCCGGTCTCGTGACAACCGGTCCTGGCGGCGGCTTGTTTGCAACCGCAATGACATCGTGCCGACTTTTCACTTGCATGTTCTGAAAGGCAGTTGCCATGCTGTCGCAAAATCAATCGAGATACTTGGCCACAATCGGCTTTGCCCTGCTTGCATTACTTTTTGCTAGCGACCTCTTGCTGAAACCGCCCAAGGAATTCGTTTCGCTTGCCATATCCTGCATTTCCGCCCTTTACTTTACGGCGACCCTGTTCGTCGGACTAAAGGAGAGGAAAAAAGGCGCAGTCGCTGCATCTGCCGTATGCGTGGTCATAGCCATTGCCTCATTCTTTATCTGACGCATTGGTGATTTAGGGGCGATATCGTAGGAATACGACCGGGGAAGCCGGGACCAGATTGCCCGGGCCGCTCGGTCGGCTGTTTAATAAGCGCTAACGGTTGAGTTGTCGCAGCATAATCGCGGCTGCAAATATGTGACTATATGACCATGCTAACATGTGCGCACAGTCATATGGTCACGGCTGTTGATTGGTGCCTTAGAAAAATTGAAATCGTCCCAACGAACCATCGTCAATCGTCCCAACGAACCATCGTCAATCGTCCCAATAAGTCATCGTTATTTGTCCCAACGACGCAGATAGACACTATAATTTCAAGTGGATGATTGGAGGGAAAGGCGATGGATAGGTATATAGGACGGTGCGTCGACTGCTTAGTCGAGCGCGACCTTGGCATTTTCGGTGCCGTGCTCATTCAGGGGCCGAAATGGTGTGGAAAGACAACGACAGCCCAGAGATTTGCCGAGTCATCGTTATCTCTCTCCGACCCATCTGGCGGTTTTGCGGCCCTCCAGCTCGCTCGTCTCGATCCGGCCCAGGCAATTGTCGGACCGACTCCGAGGCTTGTCGACGAATGGCAGGAGGAACCGAAGCTATGGGATGCCGTGCGATTCGAATGCGATGCCAGGGGAGGGGAGCCCGGACAGTTCATTCTCACCGGATCTGCGACGCCGCGAGCCGAGAACCAGCCGATGCACAGCGGTGTGGGTCGAATCGCCCGTTTGCGAATGGATACCATGACGCTTTTCGAGCTCGGCATTTCGTCGGGAGCTGTCTCGCTTGGGGCGCTGCTCGATGGCGATTCCGTTGCGGCGTCACTCGGATCCATCGCCGGTATCGCCGGTATCGCGGATTTGCTCTGCCGCGGCGGTTGGCCCCAAGCGGTCGGTAAGACGACTGCCGACGCGATGCGGATAGCCGCCGCCTATATTGACGGTGTTTGCGAGTCTGACGTTTCGAGGGCGGATGGAGTGAAACGCGACCCGGTTAAGGTAAGGGCCTTGCTCTCCTCGCTTGCGCGCAATGAATCGACTCTTGCCGGCATGAGGTCCATCGAAAGGGATTTGGGCGTTGACGTCTCAAAGAATACGATTACCGGTTATATGGGCGCGCTGCGCCGTATCAATATCGTCGACGATGTCCCCGCGTGGCATCCGGCTCTCAGGTCGCCGGTGAAGTTGCGGCAGGGCGCGAAGCGGCACCTTGCGGACTCATCGCTCGCCGTCGCCCTCATCGGTGCGGACCCGGAGTCGTTGTCATCCGATCCGAAGACCCTTGGCTTGCTCTTCGAATCCCTTGTGCTGCACGATCTCAAGGTTTACGCGGCGGCCAGCGATGCGACCGTATCTCACTACCACGACGCTGACGACCTGGAGGTCGACGCGATTGTCCATCGTCGTGACGGCTCGTGGGTTGCCGTTGAGGTTAAGCTCGGGAGCCCCCAAGTCCCAGAGGCAGTGGAAAATCTGCTTCGACTTGAGCGAAAGCTGGTCGATCGCGGGGAGAGGCCGCCTGCGGCGAAACTCATCGTCATCGGGTTTGGTATGCCGGCTCACGTAACTGGCGAAGGCATCGTTGTTGCTCCGGTCGATACGCTCGGAATCTAAAGCTATTTGCATTTCCAGAAATCATCTAGAAGGTGCCTGGAGGATTTCTGGAAACAACCGGTATTTTGATCTGGGCTAAGAAAGGTTGCGGGTCCAAATTCCGTGCTGCGTGGAGCCGGTGATTTTGTTCAGGAACTCGCGCTGCTCCTCGGTTGCGAGGATGTAGGTAGACGGACGCCTCCCATCCCAAGATGCTGACGGCCTTGAGCGTCAGGCAGTTGAGGAACATGTAGGACGTGTTCTCGACGTTCGAGGTGTCAAGACGGTCGAGATCAAAAAGCTCCGTGACGCTTGAGCATCCCCTGAACATGCCCTCCAGGGTCGTGCAATCCGATGTATCGAGTTTCGATAGGTCGATTGGGTCAGACCGTCGAACAGGTATCTACCGCTCTCTGGATCCCAGGTATCCAGGACAACGACCTCACGGATTCGATTCCTGTAGGAATACCACGGTTGCTTTTCGAATTCGTCCGTGTGTGTGCGGATGAATGCGGGATTCGATACCCCGGCGGCCTGATCGGCAGGCCGCCGGGAACTCTCACTCCTCGATAAAAGCCGGCACTCGGTTAGTCCTACGCATCTTGAAATCGCCAGTCTCGTGGGAGACGTAGAGAATGCCGTCCATCCCGTCTCGCGATGCATATGAAAGGTGAACAGAACCGCAATCCGCTCCATCATTGTCGAGAAGATCGAACGAATTCGGGTCGCTCGTTGCGGCCAAACGACCACTCAGACAAGAGCCATCGTCATTACAGATTTGCCATTCCATGTCTTCGCCTGCAAGAATCGCCATAGACGGCCTGGTCGCGCCATCGTTGACATACATCCCGTCTATGCCAAACCCATTTTCAGCGCCATCGATGAACGACTGCTCGGACCTATACCTCACAAATGATGCACATAGCACCATTGCAAGACAAAGTGCAAAGCCAACAATCGCTATCTTTGCATAGCTCTTGCCTATCATGTCATTCACCCTCCCTCGTATGTATCGAGGTATTCCTGCTTGAGCGTCTGCGAGGACGACTCGGTCTTTTCCACGAGCGAGCCGGCTTCGATGAAGTAGAACGAGTTGGTGAGGTCTGCCAGGTCGTCGAGCAGATGGCTTGAGATGAGCACGCTGCGTCCCCGCGCCACCTCGCTGCGCATCGCGTCGCAGGAGGTTTTCCGTTTTCCCGGATCGAGGCCGTTCAGCGGTTCATCGAGGATGAGGTACGGGCAATCGGTCGCTATCGCCATGGCAAGCTTTACCTGCTGCTTCATTCCTGTCGAGAGTTTACGGGTCGGCTTGTCGAGATATGGGGAGATTCCGAGGGAGCTGCAGAGCGAGTCGATGTCGGTGGCCGATTTCCACGCCTCCCTAACGAAAGCAAGGTGCTCGATGGCCGATAGCGTGGGATAGAGATCCGTGTCGCCTGAAGAGCTCAGGTAGACGAGTTCTGCAAATTCGGCTGATTGACGTTGGCTGATTCCGTCTGCCGCCAGGCTTCCCGAGCGGATGCGGGTGGGAAATTGGCCCGACAGCGCTTCAAGAAGGGTGGTTTTCCCCGAGCCGTTGGGAGCAACGAGGCCCGCCGCCGTTCCCGGGCTCAGGAAAAGCGACCCGATTGAAAGTATCGTCGTGCTCCCGTATCCCACGCTCGCGTCCAGGAGCTCGAGCCCATGGTGCTTTTTAGCGGGTCCAGCCTGTTTGGGGGAACGTGTCGCAACGGCGCCGACCGCGAAAAGGACCGCGACGTATGCCAGGGCCACGGCAAGCATCGATGCGCCGCCCGAACCGGAGCCAATGAATTCTGTCGGGAAGCATCCTACGTAACCCGTTGCCTCGATAGGCGAGAACACGGCCAGCGGCAGGAGCTCGAGCGCGGCATTATGCCCCAGTGCCGAATCGGACAATAACGGGAATGCCGGGGCCGCGACAAGCAGCGCGGAGGCAAGGGGGCCCGCGAGGACGCGCCTCGTTGCGGTCGATAGGACGGCGGAGCAAACGGATATCAAGGTTCCGCCCGCAAGCAGCGCGAGAAGCAGGGCTGTGAAGACGTCTCCCGCGGTCGTGGTGGCAAGCGCGCCGTCATGGAAGAAGGCGATCGGGTACCCGATCTGCCCGAAGCCGTTTAGGGCCAAGGCGTAAATGCCCCCGGGCGCAAGGCCGGCGAGGAGCATCGCGGTCCCCGCGGCGATTATCGAAAACACGATCTGGATAAGGCGCCGGAATTTGGGCACGGGCGCCTTTGCCGCCAGGGTCCCGGGCCTTGTGGCGCCGAGCACGAGTATCGACGAGAGAAGGAAGGGGATGAAGGGAAGGAAGGACGGCGCCTGGGCAATGGCGTAGGGCAGGAAGGAGAGGAACGGCAGGTCGCTTGCGGAGGCCGGGATATCCGTGATGCCGGAGCTGCTCAGGGCACGGCAATACGCGAGGTCTGCGTCATTGGTCTCTCGGTCTCCCACGATGGACCCGGATTGGAAGCCTTCGCCCATGAGCGCGTAGTAGCTCTCGGCAGAATCGAGAAAGGCGGCGTCGGTTTGAGCGGCGAGGGCGGCGTTCGCGTATCTTGCAAGCTCCGCGTCAGCTTGCTGCTCTGGCGATAGGTCTGTGCCGTTGGCCTGGGGTGCGCGCGTATTGAATGCGTCGACAAAGCTCTGCATGCCCTGCTTCATAAAGAAGGGCCCGTAGATGGGTGAATTGAACGCAATGGGGATGGAGAAGGCTGCGGCGAGAACGAGCGTACAAATCCATGCGGCCTTGTCTCTTAGGATCAGTTTGAGAAGAAGTCGACAGTACATTTGGAAGCACCTACGTTCCTCAAAGAATCGTTAGATTAAAAGTAACAGACCGGATGAAGATGCGTGCGACGGGGGCGAGGCGAATGGCTGAGCGGTATCGATATGCGGGTTCAACGGTATTATATTGACCACATAGATTATTAACTTGCTTGACTTGTAAACCTAATCGTCCTGTCATCATATTCAACTTCGAAAAAAGGGGAATGAGGGCATCCCGATGCATCGAGTATTACTGGAACCTCGGCGATACGCGGAATGATTTGTGACGAATAGTCATGTCCATCAAGAAGGCTCGACGCTTCGGATAGCTCGTCGATCGATATATCAATTCTTGGAGACCTGTATTCCTACCATTTTTAATGAAACAACGGCGGTAATTGCTATCGAGATTGCACCGATAATACCGAGCGCTATCTGAATGGGATATAACCCCAACACATGTCCAAATATGGAGAAAAACATTGCGGAAAAGAGAGCCCTTACCAGAGACGCGACGGAAAGGATCGTCGCGCGGAGATCGTCCGCTATCGCGTCTTGGATTAAGTTTTCCGAAGTGATGTACACCACTTCTGGGAGAAAACAAAGCACCATGCTAAGGCCAAACAAACACAGCGGATTTGAAGCGAACCACGGAAGAATCATGAAAAGGCCAGCCTCGATTAGCATCGAGCCGAGCATGGTATTTCTTTTCCCGAAACGCGACGAGAAGAAATCTGCTGCAATGTAGGCCGTCGCATTTACTGCATAGGATGCACCGAAAAAGATTCCTATTATGGAGACGGGAGCATCAAATGCGTCGAATACCAACTGATTCAAGTTGTAATAACTCCCATAGAATCCATCGAGCATGCTTGTGCCGATCAGAAGAAGCAATACCGCAAAAGCGGATTCTCCAACACGCCAGGTTTCGCGTCTGAACATCTTGGCTGTGTCAAACCTTCCCTTTTCAGAGCTTTCAGAACGGGTCGCTTCCGTCCTCTCAATGGGATACAGAAGGAAAAGCTGCAGGAGATAGAAAATGGAGACACATACGTAGAGGGCGCTCCAAGATACTTGGGCAATGAAAGATCCGAGCACAATTGCCATTCCCGTAGCGATTGATTGCGCGGCAAGCAACCGAGCATTGATGGTGAGGAAGCGCTCTCCTTGACCGGCATTCCGGGCAATTTCATATAAAAGCGCTTGTTCGGATCCCGATTGAAGGGAGTAGGCGAGTGCCTCAACAAGGGAAAGCACGACAAGAAAGGGACCTGAGAGCAACAGCATGCCAGCCGTATGGAAGAAAAGCAGCAGCACGCCCACTTGAATCGAAAACTTCTTTCCAAAGAAATCGCCTATCAACCCTGTTGGCAGCTCGAGGACGACCGTTGCAATGTTAAACAGGGCTTGATAAAGCGCGATTTCCGTGACAGACATTCCTTTCTCCGCAAGGAAAAGTAGAAAAACTCCCCGATTTAAAACAAATCCCGCGAGAACGAAAAAGGCGGAATAGACGTGCAGCTGCGCAGTGGCATTCTTGTTCATTTGACACTCCTAACGGCTATTTTTGTCGGGGTGTTCGCTACTGATTCGAAGCCTGAAATGTTCATGGTCTCAATGAAGAGCTGATAAAGCTTCTGAACAGGGTATCGATAGAATAGGACATCCTGCGCTCTTTCTTCTCGACGAACTATTGCCAGCCGGTCGATTTCGAAACAAGAAACCGCATAATATACCCCAGCTTGATCTAGAGTTGCCGTATAGCTCTCTGCAACGGCAAATGCATCACGATCGCGATGCATTTCAAAAATATCTTCAATGCTTCTACCATCTCGATGAATCATAAGGTAGGTTGCGAATTTAAGATGGTCTATCAAATCAAAATACGTATCGGCACGCGCGAGCACGTCAAGAATGTCGTAATTTTCGTTCCTGACTGTGTATAGATGATTGAAATGAAGAGGTGACAGGCTGTTCGGGTCAATTCCGGCAGCAAGTAAATCTAAATAATACTGAGATTGCCGCAGTACGACGCGCGCCTGTCGTGGCTTGACTCGTCATGTTTAATCTGTTTCGTTAACTGAAATACGAAAATCTGGTTAATCAAAAAAGCAAAATCTGGTTAAATGAAACCGGTAAATTTAGTTAAACGCGCTGGTAACCAATGGTGAGAAATATGCCAAAAAAGTACTACACTCGAATTATCGAAAATGAGCTCGACCAGATGCTGGGGATATTCGGTGCCGTTCTCATCGAAGGACCGAAATGGTGTGGAAAGACAACCACAGCCGAAACCCGTGCGGCGTCCAGGCTCCTTCTCATGGACCCGTCGCGCAACTTCGAGAATCGCTTGCGTGCCGAGACGGACCCGGCGCTTGCCGTTTCCGGCGAGGTGCCGCGGCTAATCGATGAATGGCAGGAGGTTCCGAAACTTTGGGACGCGGCGCGGTTTGAGTGCGACAACCGCGGCGGCGAGCCTGGCCAGTTCATATTTACGGGGTCGGCGACGCCGCGAGACAATGAACGGCCGATGCACAGCGGTGCTGGAAGGTTCGCTAAATTGCGCATGGACACCATGACGCTTTTCGAACTTGGGAAATCTAGCGGCGCGGTTAAGCTGTCGGGCATTATTTCTGGCGAAAAGTTCAATGGCGCTTTCGGATCGTTGGACTCTGCCTCGATTGCCGAGTACATTGTCCGTGGCGGATGGCCCGCGGCGGTCGGTCGCGATGCGCTGGCTGCGTCGGCGATGGCGAAACGTTACATCGGCATAGTCGCCGAAGAAGATCTGTCTCGTGTTGATGGCTCTCGACGCGATCCCGAAAAGGTCAAAGCTGTCATCGAATCGCTTGCGCGTAATGAATCCACTTTGGCGACACTCAAGACGCTCGTAGCCGATCTTGGTGGAGAGGTGTCGAGACAAACGGCGGCATCGTATATATCTCTTCTCGCACGGGTTAGCTTCGTTCGCGATATTCCCGCGTGGAATCCAGCAATGAGATCTCCGGTGCACTTAAGAGAATCAAAGAAGCATCATCTTGCTGACCCGTCACTGGCGGCCGCTGCGCTCGGGGCGACTCCGGAGACTTTGCTGTTAGATTTCAAGACGCTTGGACTACTTTTCGAATCGCTGGCACTCCATGATTTGTGGGTTTATGCGCGAGCAAACGGAATGAATCTCTATCACTATCACGATTCTCGTGATCTAGAGGTCGATGCAGTCATTGCGGCTCCTGGCGGGACCTGGATCCCGGTTGAAGTTAAGCTCAGCTCCGCTCAAATCGAAGAGGCATCTGACAATCTTGTTGCTGTCGAGGAACGTATGGTTGCCGCCGGAAACAACCCGCCGGTTTCGAAAGTTGCAATCATTGGATTTGGTTCACAAGCCTATGTTACCGACCGCGGCGTCCAAGTTGTTCCGTTGGATGTGCTCGCGCCGTAATGCTGTTGGCGGAGTGGAATGTGGGCGCGCAAGGAGATGCGGAATCGATGAGAGCCTCAAAA
>CATVZP010000055.1 GCA_958348565.1 uncultured Collinsella sp.
GCAGCGTGTCGACCCAGCGCACGGCATGACTCACCTGGTTGGCCAAGACATCCGATGCCGCTCGCGGATCCGCCGGATAGGGCGCCGCCGTCATGTTTGCCATGACCGGAATCAGCAGCGGAGACGGCGCGTGGCCGGCTTGGATATACGTCGCCAGCCCCTCAGTCGCCTCGGTCATATAGGGACTATGGAATGCACCCGACACCGCGACTTTCATAGCGCGGCCGCCAGCCCCTTTTACTAGGACGTCGAGCTCCTGCAGCGCCTCGGGCGCTCCGGCAACAACCGTCTGCTGCGGGCTGTTGTAGTTGACCGGCCAGCAGTCCTCGCCGGCCTGTTTTGCCAGGTTCTCGACTTGCTCCGCATCGAGCTTGATGACGGCGCGCATACCGCCCGGATGGCGCTCGGCAGCCGCGGCCATCAGCGCCGCGCGCTCGCACACGAGCTCAAAGCCCGCTCGCGTATCGAATGCCCCCGCAAAGGTGAGCGCGGCGACCTCGCCCAGCGAGAATCCCGCACAGGCGGCAGGCACCACGCCGCGCTCACGCAGGGCGACGGCGACAGCCAAGTCGTGCACGAACACGCAAGGCTGCGTGTTCTCAGTCTGCGAGAGCTCCTCCTTGGAGGCACTCCGGCACTGCTCGCTCGTCCCCGGGCGTACCTCATCGGCGATTGCAAACACCTCGGCAGCCGCCGGTGATGCCTCGATGAGGTCAACGCCCATCGCGGGATGCTGGGCACCCTGACCGGCAAACAGAAACGCTACGCTACCCATGCGGACGCACCCTTCAGGACATGCTCGGCGCCATCGACCAGATCGTCGACGATTTCGCGTGCGCTCTGGCGTTCGTTGACCATGCCGGCAATCTGTCCGCACAAATACGAACCCTCTTCGTAATTACCGTCCTTTGCGGCTTTACGAAGCGCGCCCGTGCCCATGGCCCCAAGCTCCTCGGGGCTTGCGCCCGCCGCCTCGTTCTTGGCATACGCGTTGGTGAAGGGGCTCTTGAGAGCGCGAACCGGATGTCCCGTCGAGCGACCGGTCGCACGCGTCGACGTGTCGCCTGCCTTGAGCACCAACTCTTTGTACTGTTCGGATACGGTGCACTCGTTTGCGACCAGAAAGCGTGTTCCCACCTGGACTCCGGCAGCGCCGAGCATAAAGGCGGCCGCCACACCGCGGCCATCGGCGATGCCGCCAGCCGCAACCACGGGGATATCGACCGCATCGACAACCTGCGGGACAAGTGCCATCGTCGAGGTCTCGCCAATATGGCCGCCCGATTCGGTGCCCTCGGCAACCACGGCAGTGGCTCCGCGACGCGCCACGAGACGCGCCAGCGCCACCGAAGCCACGACGGGAATGACCTTGATGCCTGCATCGTTCCAGGCCTTCATGTACTTGGTGGGATTGCCGGCGCCGGTCACCACGACGGGCACCTGCTCATCAATCACCACTTGTGCGACCTCGTCGACAAACGGGCTCATGAGCATAACGTTGACGCCAAAGGGCTTATCCGTCTTGGCGCGCAGCTCGTGAATCTGATCGCGCAGCCAGTTTGCGTCGGCATTCATGGCCGCGATAATGCCTAAGCCGCCCGCCTCGGACACGGCAGATGCCAGCGAGGCATCGGCAATCCAGGCCATGCCACCCTGGAACACGGGTTTTTCGATGCCGAGCAGATCGCAGAGAGGAGACTTGAGCATCACTACTTCTCCAATGCCGCCTCGACCGTATCGACGAACTCGCCGACCGTCTTGGGGTTCTCCTCGGTATCGAGCTCAATGCCAAACTCGTCCTCGACGGCGACGAGGATCTCGACGGTGCCCAGACTGTCGAGGCCAATCTCCTCGAGCGTGGACTCGGGCTTCATCTCGACGTCGTCAAGGCCAGCGGTCTCGCGGATAACGTCGCAAACGCGCTCGAAGGTCTTCTGATCTGCCATGGTAGTTCTCCTTTGGTTGTGCCCTAGGGCGTTTTTATTTCCTATGTGCGACTACTTCCAACGAAGCAGATAGCCACCTATATCCAGACCGGCGCCAAATCCAACCAAGGCGATGGTGTCGCCTGTGTGAAGTGCACCGGCGTTTGCCAGCCGGTCGAGGGTAAGCGGAATGCATGCGCTCGAAATGTTGCCGATCTCGCGCAGCGTTCGAACCACGCGCTCGTCTGGCACGCCGAGGCGCTTGACCGCCTGACTCAGGATTCGTTCGTTAGCCTGATGGAATACAAAATGGTCGATGTCTTCGACCGAAATGCCCGCATCGCCCGCAAGCTTATGGACCGTGTCGCAGATGGCGTTGACGCCGAACTTGAACACGCGGCGGCCATTCATGGACAGCACGCTCTCGCTATCTGCAGAGGCCTTAAACGGCGAGGTGCCGACCAGACCGGGTACGCGCAACGTCTCGACGTCGGGCGCCGTCGAAAGCTCAACGGCAAGGGGGTTGTCTCCCCCAGCTCCAATCACTGCGGCGCCTGCCCCATCGCCAAAGAGCACGCAGGTGGCGCGGTCGGTCCAGTCGAGCGTGCGCGTCATCTGCTCGGCAGCAACGACAAGCACGCGCTCGGCACGGCCGCGGGCGATATAGCCCTCGGCGACATCGAGCGCAAACACGAAGCCGGCACAAGCCGCCGAGACATCGAAGGCAGGGCACGTCGCGCCCAGACGCTCGGCTACGGCACACGCCTCGGCGGGAACAAGGTGGTCACCCGTTGTCGTCGAGCAGACGATTAGATCCAGCTGGCTCGCGTCGATTCCGGACACCTGGAGTGCCCGCTCGCTCGCCGCTACGGCAAGGTCGTCGAGTGACTCGGTGGTGCAGACGTGGCGGCTCTTGATACCGGTGCGGGTAAAAATCCACTCATCCGAGGTATCGAGGAACTCGGACAGCTCGTCATTGGAAACACTGCGCGCAGGAAGCGCCGAGCCTGTTCCAAGAATCGTGAAACCCATCACTAACCTCCTTTGAGTTGTTGACGTGTTTACATCGACCAAGAGAGGATAACGCATTTCAGTCGTTGTTGACGTGTTAACATTAAATTGTCCAAATGCGACAAAGGCTTCACATTGTGTCTGCCTCACGACACCATTGCGTTATTCACTTATTCATTAAGGAGGTAGCAGCCGCTATGGATGCCAAATTAACGATAGTCGACGTAACCGGATCGACCAACGATGACCTGCTCGAGGCAGGAAAACAGGGTGCGCCGCACGGCATGGGACTTGCCGCCCGGGCTCAGACAGCAGGACGCGGCCGGCGCGGCCACAAGTGGGATTCAACCGCCGGCAACCTATTGCTTTCGATTGTCCTGCGTCCATGCGTTAATCCTGCAAAGTACTCTGGTCTTGCCGCCGTCAGCGGCCTAGCGGTGCTCGAGGCGCTCGAAAAGCAGGGTCTTGCTAACGAGATCGGCCTCAAATGGCCCAACGACCTCGTCGCGCGAGGACATAAGCTCGGCGGCATTCTGGTGGAAGCGGCACGCGACAACAAAGGCGAACCTTTCGCCGTCTGCGGCATTGGCGTCAATGTGAACTATGTGCCCTCGGAGGTTCCCGATGGCGGCCTGCCGGCAATCGGCCTTTCAGACCTCAACGAGCATGTTCCCGCCGTCGATGTGCTACTCAAGGAGGTCTATCACACTGTCGTAAACGCTGTGGACGCGTGGGCAGAGCGCCTCAACGCTATGGAAGAAAACGCCGGACCGATCGCGCCCGTCCACGACGAATATATCGGTCACCTCAATTGGATTGGAGAGCGCGTTACCGCCCGCTCCCCTGCTGGGTACGAGCTGGCACGCGGCATCTTTCAAACGGTCGATGACTTTGGTCGGGCGTGCATCGAGACGGAAGACGACTTGCGATCCTTCCATTTTGAGGAGGCATCGCTGCGTCCCATGGGAAAATAAGGCGCCATAGCCACCCATTCGGCCGCATTACCCGGGCCCCCAAGGCCGCCATTCAAAACAAAAGAGCCCCGCTACCGTAATGGCAGCGGGGCTCTGTAAGCTATGAGCGATATCGCTTAGAGCTTGATGTCGATGTCGACGCCAGCGGGGAGGTCGAGACGCATGAGCGAATCAACGGTGCCCGAGGTGGGGTCGAGGATGTCGATGAGGCGCTTGTGGGTGCGCATCTCGAACTGCTCACGGGAGTCCTTGTTCACGTGCGGCGAGCGGATAACCGTGTACAGGTTGCGCTCGGTGGGCAGGGGGACAGGACCGGAAACGCGAGCGCCGGTCTTCTGAGCGGTCTCGACGATGAGCTTCGCGGACTGATCGACGACCTCGTGATCATAGCCCTTGAGGCGAATGCGGATCTTCTGGGTAGCCAACTTAAACCTCCAAAGAGTGCGAGAGATGTTCTCGCGGATTACGTAACAGGGAGCTCGAACTTAGGCGTTCTTGCTCATGACCTCGTCCACGATGGACTTGGGCGCGGGCTCATAAGAGTCGAACTGCATCGTGTAGGATGCACGGCCCTGGGTCTGGGAGCGAAGGTCGGTAGCGTAACCGAACATCTCGCCCAGCGGCACCTTGGCACGGATGAGCTTGCTGTTCTTGCGATCCTCCATGCCCTCGATCTTGCCGCGGCGACCGGAGAGGTTGCCCATAACGTCGCCCATGTACTGCTCGGGGGTCTCGACCTCGACAGCCATGATCGGCTCGAGCAGCTGCGGATCGGACTTCTTGAGGGCGTCCTTGATAGCCATGGAACCGGCGATCTTGAAGGCGGCCTCGGAGGAGTCGACCTCGTGGTAAGAACCGTCGAACAGGGTGACCTTGACGTCGAGGACCGGGAAGCCGGCGATAACACCGGTGTTCAGGGCCTCCTGGATGCCCTTGTCGATGGACGGGATGTACTCCTTGGGCACGACGCCGCCGACGATAGCGTTGACGAACTCGTAGCCGAAGCCCTCCTCCATCTTCTCGAGCTTGATGACGGCGTGGCCGTACTGACCGCGACCACCGGACTGACGGACGAACTTGCCCTCAGCCTTCTCGACGTCGTGACCAGCGGTCTCGCGGTAGGCAACCTGGGGCTTACCAACGTTAGCGTCAACCTTGAACTCACGGAGCAGACGGTCGACGATGATCTCGAGGTGCAGCTCACCCATGCCGGCGATGATGGTCTGGCCGGTCTCGTGGTTGGTGGACACCTGGAAGGTCGGGTCCTCCTCGGCGAGCTTGGTCAGAGCCAGGGACATCTTGTCCTGCTCGGCCTTGGTCTTGGGCTCGATGGCAACGTCGATAACGGGCTTAGCGAACTCGATCTTCTCGAGGACGATCTCCTTGCCCTCGGCGCACAGGGTGTCACCGGTGGTGGAGTTCTTGAAGCCGACGCAAGCGACGATGTCGCCGGCAGCAGCGTCGTCACGGTCGATACGCTCGGCGGCGTTCATCTCGAGGATGCGGCCGAGGCGCTCGCGCTGACCGTTGGAAGCGTTGACAACGTAGGAGCCGGACTCGGCGCGGCCGGAGTAAACGCGGACGTAGGTGAGCTTACCGACGAACGGGTCGGTCATGATCTTGAAGACCAGGCCGGAGAAGGGCTCGTCGAAGGAAGGATGACGCTCGATCTCCTCGCCGGTATCCGGATCGGTACCGGTGACAGCCTCGACGTCGAGCGGGCTGGGCAGGTAGTCGACGACAGCGTCGAGCAGCTCCTGGACGCCCTTGTTCTTGTAGGCGGAGCCCACGAAGACGAGGTTGAGCTCGTTGGCCAGAACGCCCTTGCGCAGAGCAGCCTTGAGCTCCTCGACGGTGAAGTCCTCCTCCATGAGGATCTTCTCCATGAGCTCATCGTCAAAGCTGGCAGCAGCGTCGAGGAGCTCCTCGCGCTTGGTGGCAGCGATGTCGGCGAACTCAGCCGGGATCTCGTCCATCGGCTCGGGGTAGGTCATGCCCTTGTCGTCGGCCTTGAAGTCCCATGCGGTCATGGTGACGAGGTCGATGACGCCCCAGAAGTTGTCCTCGGCGCCCATCGGGACCTGAGCGGCCACGGCGTTAGCGTCGAGACGATCCTTCATGGTCTCGATAGCGTTGAAGAAGTCAGCGCCCACGCGGTCATACTTGTTGATGAAGGCGATGCGGGGGACGTTGAAGGTAGAAGCCTGACGCCAAACGGTCTCAGACTGGGGCTGAACGCCGGCAACGGCGTCGAAGACGGCGACAGCGCCATCGAGGACGCGCAGGCAGCGCTCGACCTCGGCGGTGAAGTCAACGTGGCCCGGGGTGTCGATGATCTGGATACGGTAGTCCTTACCGTCCTTGTTCCAGAAGCACGTGGTAGCAGCGGAGGTAATGGTTACGCCGCGCTCCTGCTCCTGAACCATCCAGTCCATGGTGGCAGCGCCCTCATGGACCTCACCGATCTTGTGGGTCTTACCGGTGTAGTAAAGAATACGCTCGGTCGTGGTGGTCTTACCGGCATCGATGTGAGCCATGATGCCGATGTTACGGGTATCGGAAAGCTTGTACTTAGGCTTAGCCATGTTAGTTCCTTACCTTAACTTACCAACGATAGTGAGAGAACGCGCGGTTGGCCTCGGCCATCTTGAAGACGTCCTCACGCTTCTTGACGGAAGCGCCCAGGCCGTTGGAGGCGTCGAGGATCTCGTTGGCGAGACGCTCGGCCATGGTCTTCTCCTTGCGAGCGCGGGAGAAGTTGACGATCCAGCGGATACCCAGAGCGGTGGAACGACGGGAGTTGACCTCCATCGGGACCTGATAGGTAGCACCACCGACACGCTTGGGCTTAACCTCGAGCGTGGGCTTGACGTTGTCCATAGCCTTCTTGAAGGTAGCGAGAGCGTCGCCGCCCTCGGACTTCTCGGCAACGATCTCGAAAGCGGTGTAAACGATGCGCTCAGCGGTGGCCTTCTTGCCGTCAAGAAGGACCTTGTTGATGAGCTGAGTCACCAGGCGGTTGTTGTAAACGGCGTCAGGCTGAACCTCACGACGATTAGCTGCTGCACGACGCGGCATGTGAAATCTCCTTAAGTGTCTACCGTGCGGCGCTTAGGCGGCACACGGCGAAAGTATCAAAACGTTATCTGGCTTATTTAGCCTTGGGGCGCTTAGCACCGTACTTGGAACGGGCCTGCATACGGTTCTGGACCGGAGCAGCGTCGTAGGCGCCACGGATGACGTGATAACGGACACCAGGGAGGTCACGGACACGACCGCCGCGGACGAGCACGATGGAGTGCTCCTGCAGGTTGTGGCCCTCACCCGGGATGTAAGCAGTAACTTCGATGCCATTGACAAGGCGAACACGGGCAACCTTACGAAGAGCCGAGTTCGGCTTCTTGGGGCTCGTGGTGAAGACGCGGGTGCACACGCCGCGCTTCTGGGAGTTGTGCTGCAGAGCAGCGTTCTTGGACTTCTTGGGCACGGAACGACGGCCCTGGCGAACCAGCTGGTTAATAGTAGGCAAAGCGTACTCCTTCTCGAATGATTCCAGCTTTCTGTAAAGTGCAACGGCTTGAATCGAGGGGTCAGCATCCCCCTACGAAACACGCAGTTCGATAGGATACGTGGCGTTAGCTGTGCCGTCAACAGACCACGCCGCCGGGCGTATCCCAAAATTGGCACTTTTCCGCAAACCCTACACAAAAGGGATCCCCTCCTGTGCGCATGGGCGGATTCCCGGGCCGGGCGGCCTGCGGTTTAAGTTTGCTGCTCTACAGTCCTGGCTCGCACGGAGGCCACATTAAGTGGCCTCCGGCTCGTGCGGAACTCGCGACAAACTTAAACAGCGGGCCGCCCGGGCCGGGAATCCGACGTGCTCGTCGGGGCAACGCTGCCTGCCAAAAAGGGACAGGTTTATTTTGGTCGGTTTTATCTGGGGAAACGTCGCGCTCCAGCGGTAATCTGCTCTCATCTGTCGCATGGAAATCGGCGGCGTTTCCATTTAACGCAAAAGAGGCCGCTTCCCCTAGTAAGAAGCGGCCCCAAATCTTACGAATAGACGATGGTAAAGGGTACTTCTGTTTCGGTCTCTCCTGTTGACGTGCACCTCGTGCCCTCAAGCGTTACTGAGACCACTTGGTCGACATCAATCAACTTCGTTGGCACCCAGATGTTCTCTCCGCTATTGCGCGCATAAGAAAAATATAAGTTGAACACCCCTGCGTCGTCATCTTCGATAATCTGCTCCGATCCATCCTTGTAGCTGACGGTCAGCTTATTATCAACTGCTTCATAGCCCAGATCATCGATGTGTGTCTGGATGGAAAACGGGCTAATCTCAAGAGGTGAGTCACCGGAGCGGAGTTCCTTTGTATCGACGTACGCTCCAACGCTAAACTCGGGCGTCGATGCCTCGAACGGCTTCGCATCCTCGCCTTCGCCCTCGGTCCACGAGATATTCCAGGTGACCGCATGTTGAAAACCTCGCTCGCGATCCATAGAAGCAAAGTACATCGTGCCATTAATGACAGTATCGCTTGATGTGTCCTTATCAATGGTGCAGCGTGTGTCAGCCCATTCCTCGCCGAAGTTCATGCTGGGTGTACCGATGCCTTGTTCTTCTTCACCATAGAGAACAAGTTCGCCTGTCTCTGCTGCCGGCTTGTAGTAGTTAACGCCATTTGGATTGGACAACGTAAACGTCACGGCTCCGCAGCCGTTTTGGTCAATAGCCATCTCATGGATATCAAGCGTATAGCCGTTACCCTCGACGGACAGATTAACCTCCTGGACTGCACCCTCCAGGCTTTGGGGCGCGATGCCATCACCAAACTCTCTGGTGTAGGTATATTTAGTCCCCGATGAGCCACCGTTGGTCCAGGTAATGGAATCCCCATTGCCGTGGTTTCCCCAGGCTGAGGCAAAATAGCTGGAATTGACAACGGCGTAGGCGACCCCTCCGGTCGCCAACACTCCGGCAAGACATCCGATTACGGCAACATACAGAGGTTTCGCGTGACCCTTTCGACGAAGCGGCTTTCCAGCCGCAGCATCAATAACACGGTCGGCAAGATCGCTATCGGCTTGGATGGACTCGAAGGCCTGCTTGATTTGATTGGATTTCACGGTCGCCCTCCTCTAGGATGAATTTGAGCTTCGATCGACCACGAGCTAAACGCGTTCGAACGGTCGCGGCTGGCACATGCAGTAACTCGGCAATCTCTGAGGTCGAAAAGCCCAGATAGTAATAGAGCACGATGGGAACACGGAATCGCTCCGGAAGTCGCATAACGTCTGACAAGACCGCCTTGGTCTCATCCTGCGCCGCCGAAAGCGAATCGGTCAGACTTTCAATATCCTCCACGCGTCTCCACGGCTTTCGAAAGAGAGATTTGCATTCATTGATCGTGACCCGGATAAGCCATCGACGAAGATGCTCCCGGCTTTCAAAATGCGTATCGCTTTTGAGCAACTTAAGAAAGACGTCTTGTGCAACATCGTCGGCATCGGCGCGATCGCGCAGGTACGTCAATGCGATTCGAAACACGACATCCCGGTGATCTTCGACCGCCTGTCTAAAAGCTTGTTCTTCCATAATCACCTCCCGGTGACGTTAATGATTCTTGATGAGGCCCTCACCATAGATACGCTCTTGCCGGACGAAATGTTTCAAATTCAAGCAGGAATAACCTACCAAAATAAACCTGTCCCTTTTTGGCAGGTTTTCTTCAACAAAAAAGACCCGCTCCCCTGTTGGGAAGCGGGTCTTTGGAAGAACGGTTAACGTACTAGGAAATTACTCCTCGTCGTTGTCCTTGGCCTCTTCGGCGTCGTCGGTGTCCACGAGCTGGTTGAGCAGCTCGTCGAGGGAAGCCATGTCCTCGTTGATGGCACCGTTGGCGGGAGCCTTCTTGTCGTCGATCGGGGCGCCCAGGAGCTCCTCGTCGGCGTCGGCGTGATGCGTCGGCGCGGCGGAGGTGCCCAGCAGGATGTCGTCCGGACCGTCGGGGCTAAAGACCATCTGCAGCAGCTGCGAGAGGTCTTCCTCGTCGGCAACGTCGTCGTTGTTCTCGAGGATGTAGAGCAGGTCGTGGGCCTCCAGGCCGTCACGGAGCTCCTCGATCGCCTTGGCACCGATACCATCGATGCGCAGCAAATCCTCCTCGGACTTGCCGACCAGGTCGCCGACCGTCTCGATGCCAACCTCGCTGAACTTGTTGGTCCAGCGCTGCGACACGCCCAGGTCGTCGAACAGGTACAGGCGAGCCTTCTCGGCGGAGATGGTGTGGCCGTTGCGGGTGAACGAACCGTCAGCACCGCCGAACTCGTCGTAGCCGGCCCAGTCGAGCTGCTGCGGGAGCTGCTCGTCCAGGTCCTTGAGCTCCACAGGAGCCCACTCGGGCAGCGACTTGGCGTTGGGCGAAGCCGGGCCGTCGATGTCGACATAGCCGTCGGCCGTGCGATACGTCAGCTTGGCGTTGGCGTACGGCTTGAGGCCAGTACCAGCCGGGATCTTCTTACCGACGATGACGTTGGACTTAAGGTCGAGCAGGTGGTCGACCTTGCCCTCGATGGCAGCCTCGGTAAGGACGCCGGCGGTACGGATGAACGAAGCGCTCGACAGCCAGGAGTCAATGTTGGACGCGACCTTGAGCGTACCCAGGATGACGGGCTCGGCCACGGGAGCCTGACCGCCCAGACGGGCAACGCGCTCGACCTCATCGGCGAACTCGTAGCGGTCGACGTACTGACCAAGCAGGTACTTGGAGTCGCCGGGGTTGGTGATCTGAACGCGACGCAGCATCTGACGTGCGAGCACCTCGATGTGCTTGTCGTTCAGGTCGACGCCCTGGCTGGTGTAGACGTCCTTAACGCTCTCGACGAAGGTGTGCATCGTCGACTCAATGTCGGTCAGTTTGCGCAGGTTGCGGAAGTTGACGAAGCCCTTGGTGATCTGATCGCCGACGCGAACCTCGCAGCCGTCCTCGATCTCGGGCATGAAGCGCACCGATGCAGGGACGCGACGCTCGTCGAGGACACGGGTGTGATCCTCGGAGTCGGTGAGCGTCAGCACGTACTCGGACTTCTCGGGCTTGATCGAGAGGTGACCGGAGTACGGAGCCAGCTCGGCCTCGCGACCCAGGATCTTCTCGTTGACGTTGCCGACGATATCGAACATACGGCTGACCGTAGGCAGACCCTGCGTAATATCGTCGACGCCAGCGACGCCGCCGGAGTGAATGGTACGCATCGTAAGCTGCGTACCGGGCTCGCCGATGGACTGGGCGGCAATAATGCCGACCGCGGTACCGATGGCGACCGGACGGCGGGTGGAAAGATCCCAGCCGTAGCACTTCTGGCACACGCCGTACTTGGAGCGGCAGGTGAGCAGCGCGCGAAGCTTGACCTTCTTGAGGCCCGCATCGACCATCTTTTGGATGTCGGCGACCTTCTCGATGTAGCCATCCTGCTCAAAGAGCACGGTGCCATCGGGAGCCACGACGTCCTCGATGAAGCAACGGCCGACGAGGTCGGTGTTGAGGTCGGTGGTGCCGGGGATGATGAGGTTGTAGGTAACGCCCTCGTGCGTACCGCAGTCCTCCTCGCGGACGATGACGTCCTGGGCCACGTCGACCAGACGACGGGTCAGGTAACCAGAGTCCGAGGTGTGGGATGCGGTATCGACCAGACCCTTACGGGCGCCGTAGGTCGAAATGAAGTACTCGAGCGGCAGCAGGCCCTCGCGGAAGTTCGCCTTAATGGGAAGGTCGATCGTCTCGCCGGACATGTCTGCCATCAGGCCACGCATGCCGCCGAGCTGACGCAGCTGGGTCTTAGAACCACGGGCGCCGGAGTCGGCCATCATGTAGAGCGGGTTCTCCTCGTCGAACATGTCGAGCATGAGCGCTGCAACCTTATCGGTACAAGCGGTCCACTCGTTAACGACTTCGATGTGGCGCTCCGTCTCGTTGATGAAGCCCTCCTCGAAGTACTCGTTGATCTGGTCGACGTTGGCCTGGGCGCGGTCGAGCAGCTCCTGCTTCTCGGCAGGGATAAGAGCGTCCCACACCGAGATGGTGAGGCCGGCGCGGGTAGCGTAGTGGAAGCCGGAGTACTTGATGGCGTCGAGGATCGGGCCGACCTTGGCCTCGGGGTAACGATCGCAGCAGTCGGCAACCAGCTTGGCCACATCGCCCTTGACCATCTTGTAGTTCATGAACTCGTAGTCTTCGGGCAGGCACTGGCGGTTAAAGATGATGCGGCCGATAGAGGTCTCGAAGCGCGCGGTCTTGTTGCCGGTGACGTCGTAGTCGACAAACTCGTTCTTGCCGTTCTTGACGCGGAAGATACGGGTGCCGTCCTCGTTGATGACGTTGGCATCGGCAGCGGACACGCGGACCTGGATCTTGGCCTGCATGTCGACCTCGGAGCGGCAGTCATAGGCGTGCAGTGCGTCGTCGAAGCTCGAGAACACGTGGTTCTCGCCCGGCAGACCCTCGCGAACCTGGGTGAGGTAGTACACACCGATGATCATGTCCTGCGAAGGAATGTTGACCGGCTTGCCGGATGCCGGCGAGCGCAGGTTGTTCGCAGAGAGCATAAGCACGCGAGCCTCGGCCTGAGCCTGGCTGGACAGCGGCACGTGGACAGACATCTGGTCGCCGTCGAAGTCGGCGTTGAAGGGCGAGC
>CATVZP010000056.1 GCA_958348565.1 uncultured Collinsella sp.
GTGGAAGCGACATCGCCAAGGAGGTCGCCGATATCATCCTGACCGATACGGATCTGGCCGCGATCGTGCGTCTGCGCCGCATGAGCCAGGGCCTCATTGATCGTCTGACGAGCTCCTATTCTAAGGTGATGCTCACCAACTCAGCACTCTTGGCACTGGGCATTACCGGCGCGATTACCCCGCAGGCGTCGTCGCTGCTGCACAACGGCTCGACGATTGCCTACAGCCTGAGCAACGCGAAAGCGTATCTGCGTTAGCAGGCGTGTTCGCCAACGTTATCTGGCCTGCGCCCAGACGGCATCGGTATCGTCTGGGCGCAGGTCTTTTGCATTTGACCATTTGCTAGCTTCTCTATAAAGTGTTGCTAGCGGTGCTAGCAATTGAAGGGAGCGGGATCAACGTGGGTGCTGTTAGCGGCATGGCGCAGGTGAACGTTCGCATAGATCGCCAGATCAAGAACCGTGCCGAGGAGGTGCTGCGGCTTTCGGGCGGGTCGCTGCCCGAGCTCATCAAAAAGGTGGTGGCCAAGGTCGCGCAGGGTGGCGGGCAGTGCGAGGAAGTGCTTGCGGCCGTCGACGACCGGCAGCAGATCGTCGCGCCCGATACTCCGTTTGCCGCATCATGGGCGGCGGCGGATCAGCTTTACGCGGACCTGGGCATCGCTACGTCGCCCGTATCCGACGATCGCGATTGGGACACAATCTATTCCGAAGCCATGGACGAGCGCTATCGCCAAAAGGGGATGATCTTGTGAGCGGGGCTCCCCTCAAAATAATGGTGGATGCCAACGTATGGGTTGATTCGTTTTGCGTCGACCATGCCGAGTCGCTTGCCGCGCGTGCGTTTATTGGGCAGGCGGCGGAGACGGGAGCGTTGCTGTTCTTTCCGGTGCATATCGCCAAGGACGTGCTGTATGTTGTCCAACACGAGCTGAAGCGCAGCGTTCTTGCCAGCGGGGGAGTGCTCGAAGAGGCATCTGCCCGTGCAATTGGTGATGCGGCGTTGGCGTTTGTTCGGAATATGACCGAAAACGCCACGGCCGTGGGCGCTGATGCATCCGATCTGTGGCTAGCCGACAAATATTTGACGCTCCATCGCGATTACGAGGACAACTTGGTACTCGCCGCGTGCAAGCGCGCGCAGGTCGATTACTTGGTGACCAACGATCGCAAACTGCTCGAACATGCCGATCTTGCAGCAAAGACACCTCGTCAAATAATGCCGATTCTTGCTTTGGCCGAACGCGGCGGCGCGGCTATCGGTTGACGCGAACTGTTTGCGGGCCTCTTGGACGACGATGCGCCAAGGGACCCGCTTCTGCTATTTACAAAAGCTCGGCCTTAATGGCGGGACTTTCTGCGAGCTGCTCGGCTGCCTTTTCGTCGGAGCTGTCGAGTGCTGCCAGGCTACGGTAGACCCACTCGTTGACCTGGGTGTTCTTGACGCCTGCGGTCTGCATAAGGGCGCCTACCTCGCGGATTGCTGCGAGCAGATCGGCCTTGGGGCCCACGAGCTCGACCGTGAGGTCGTGGTAGGCGGTCACTCCGCGGTTTTCGCTCACGTGGTCGATAAAGCCCTCGACGGTCTCAAGCTGCTGGGCGAGAGTAGCATCATCGTCAGCGTCCAGCGCGACGAGTGCGTTCGATACCGTGAGGGCGGGATGTCCGCAGGGGACAAAGCCCTCGATGACATCCATAGCTTCGGTAATGGTTGAGCCCAGGCCTGCGAGGGCATTGACGAGTTGCTGCTTGGTATCCATAACGGTCCTTTCGAAGGGTCAATTGTGCTTGGCGAAAATATACGTGACGCGATCGGTAGCAAAAGTGCGAAGTGCAGCGCACATTGGGGTCTTCACAGCTCGTGCATAGAACAGCTGTCCGCTTTCAGAACGTGGTAAGATAACACTCCACAAGCGGGGCTCGCCCCGTATGTTCCTTGAAAAGTCGACGGGTGTTGGGTACTCGTGCCCAATGCCATCCAGACTTTCCCGACATTCGGGGGCGACTGGTTTCGACACGATAGCTCTGAGAGAGGAAGCAAGCCGAGGTCTCCTCGCCTCGTTAAACAGGGGTACCGTCAAATTGAATTGACAACAACTCTTCTTTTGAGCCTATGGCTCTCGCTGCTTAATTTATAGCGGCGCGTCAACCCGGTGATTTCCCCGACACCGGCGCGACGTCATTTTAGGGGAATGCTCCTGCGCACGTAATCGGTATGGCGCAGGCTAAGACCGAACCGGTTAGGACGCCGCGAGCGTGTCGCTGCGCGCAAAGCGTCCGAGACAAAACCAGTGACTGAGCTTGGAGATGCCGATCAGGGGGCTTTCGTGGACCGGAGTTCGATTCTCCGCGCCTCCACCAATAGTTACAGGCAGGTAGATACTTATATCTACCTGCCTTTTTATTTCTTGTCCGTACCGCGGAGAATCGAACTCTATGCAGGGCGCGGGCGTAAAGAAAACGCCAAATTGGGACGCGCTATCCGCTCCATCTTCTCAACTCCAAAACCTATGCGCCCTCCATTCCAAAACTGGGTAGAAGAAAGCCAAAACGCAATCGCAGGAGGTCAATATGGCTGCAGAAGATAAGGCAAAGAACGCCGGCAAGGTCGCGCTCGTTTTGGAGGGCGGCAGCTTCCGCGGGCAGTTTACCGCAGGCGTGCTCGACGTTCTCATGGAGGCTGGCGTCGAGATTCCGGCGGTATACGGCGTATCGGCCGGCGCCCTCAACGGCGTGAACTACAAGTCGCACCAGATCGGCCGTGCCAACCGCATCAACCTGGCTTTCTGCAACGATAGCCGCTTCATGGGCGCCGCATCGTTTGCGTCCACGGGCTCCATTGTAGGTTACGACTTTATCTTCAACGATGTTCAGGACCGCCTGGATCCCTTTGACAACGAGACGTTCGACGCGAGCCCCATCGAGATGTACGCCGTTGCGACGGACATGCTCTTTGGAACCGCTGCCTACCTGCCGGTCAAAAGCGCCGTACTTGACCTCGACGCCGTGCGCGCATCGACGTCGCTGCCGCTGGTGACGCCGCCGGTCGAGATCGATGGGCACAAATACGTCGACGGCGGCGTAGCCGATTCGGTCCCTATCGAGCACGTGCTGGAGGAGGCGGGCTTCGATCGCGCGGTTGTCATTGTCACGCAGGACCGCTCGTACGAGAAAAAGCCCTACGAGTTTATGCCAGCCGCACGCGCTCGCTATGCCGACTACCCCTACCTGCTCGAGGCTATCGAGACGCGCCACGACCGTTACAACATCCAGCGCATGCATCTGTGGAAGTATGAGCGCGAGGGCCGCGCGCTGGTCGTTGCTCCGCAAAAGCCGGTCGAGGTCGGCCACGTTGAGCACGATTCTGCAAAGCTGCTCGATCTGTATATTCAGGGCCGCCAGGAGGCAAAGCGTTTGCTGGGAGATATCGAGGCGTTTGTCGAGCGCTAGCGTCGCGACGTCATGACCCATGGACGACATGTGCAGAAACTCTGGTCGGAGCCAAAATACCTGTTGACTCGGGCGGCGAGCGGGGTAATATGGACGGGTTACTTGCAGAGCCCCGTGAATCTCTGTAACAACACGTACTGTACATGGAGGAGTCTAAGTGATTTCGAAATCGACTCACTACGCCAAGCAGGGCGAGGTCCAGCGCAACTGGGTTCTCGTCGACGCCGATGGTGCTGTCCTGGGCCGTCTTGCCACCCAGATCGCAATGATCCTGCGCGGTAAGAACAAGCCCCAGTTCACGCCCAACAGCGACTGCGGCGACTTCGTTGTCGTCATCAACGCCGATAAGGTCCAGCTTACCGGTAACAAGGCCGACACGAAGACCTATTATCGCCACAGCGGCTACAACGGCGGCCTCAAGGCTGAGAGCTTCCGCCAGGCTATGGAGAAGCACCCGGAGAAGGTCATCGAGCGCGCCGTTCGCGGCATGCTGCCCAAGACCACCCTCGGCCGTGCCCAGATGACCAAGCTTAAGGTCTACGCTGGTGCCGAGCATCCGCACGCTGCCCAGAACCCCACGAAGATTGAGCTGGAGGCTTAAAGATGGCTGAGAACACCGTTGTCTACCAGGGTACCGGCCGTCGTAAGAACGCCGTCGCCCGCGTCCGTCTCGTCCCCGGCACCGGCAAGGTGACCATCAATAAGCGTGACGCCGAGCAGTATTTCGGCCGTCATCAGCTCGTTGAGAACGCCCTTGCTCCCTTCAAGGTGACCGACACCGCCGGTCAGTTCGACGTTATCGCTCTGTGCGATGGCGGCGGCATCTCCGGTCAGTCCGGCGCTCTGCGCCTGGGTATCGCTCGCGCTCTTCTGAACGCTGGCGATTACCGTGCTGACCTCAAGAAGGCCGGTTTCCTTACGCGCGATGCTCGCGTGGTCGAGCGCAAGAAGTACGGCCTCAAGAAGGCCCGCCGCGCTCCCCAGTTCTCCAAGCGCTAAGGTTTTATCTCCTTACGAGATACAATGTACAAGCGGGGCCTGCCGATTGCTCGGCGGGTCCCGCTTTTCTTTTTCGACTAGGGTGGGCGACTGCGTTTTGCCCACTTGGGAAGGAGCGATCCTATGCCCCAGAACATCTTCGGTACCGATGGCGTCCGTGGCGTCGCCAACGCCGACCTCTCGTGTGACCTCGCGTTTCGCCTGGGTCGTGCGGCGACCAAGTTCCTTGGTCCGGACATCTGCATCGGCCGCGACACGCGTCTTTCGGGTACCATGCTCGAGAGCGCTCTGACTGCTGGCATTATGGCCGAGGGCGGCCGCCCGCACTGCTGCGGCGTCATTCCTACGCCGGCCGTGGCGCTGCTTACCGTCCAAAACGAGCTCGACGGCGGCATCGTCATCTCCGCTTCGCACAATCCGCCGGAGTTCAACGGCATCAAGTTCTTTAGCCGCAAGGGCATGAAGCTTCCCGATGCTGTCGAGGAAGAGATCAGCGCCTGGGTCATGTCCGAGGAGGCCATGGCTGCCGATACGCTGCCGACCGGCGCCGGTGTGGGTCACATCATCAAGATGAAGGACGCCCGCAAGGCCTATGTCGATCATGCCATCAGCACGCTCGACGGCCTTAAGCTCGACGGCCTGGTTGTTGCCGTCGACTGCGGTCACGGTGCTTCCTGCCAGACCACGCCTGCCGCGCTGCAGCGCCTGGGCGCCACGGTGCATGCCATCAACACCGATTACTGCGGCACCGATATTAACGTCGAGTGCGGCTCCACGCACCTTGAGCCCCTGCGCGAGCTCGTGCTGCGCACCCATGCCGATATCGGTCTGGCCCACGACGGCGACGCCGACCGCGTGCTGTTCGTGGACAGTGAGGGCAACGAGATCGATGGTGACTACATCCTGGCTATCTGCGGCTCCGACCTTGCTGCTCGCGGCAAGCTCGCCAACTCCGAGATCGTCTCGACCGTCATGTGCAACCTGGGCTTCTCCATCGCCATGAAGGAGCAGGGCTTCGAGATGGTCCAGACCGCCGTGGGCGACCGCTATGTTCTTGAGCGCATGCTCGAGGACGGTGCCGTTATCGGCGGCGAGCAGTCCGGCCACATCATCTTCCTGGAGCACAACACCACCGGCGACGGCTTGGTGACGGCCCTGCAGCTTTTGGCCGTGCTCAAGCGCACCGGCCGTACCCTCACCGACCTTGCCGGCATCATGAAGAAGTACCCGCAGGTGCTCGTCAACGTGCATTCGGACAACAAGGCCGGCCTAGACGATTGCCAGCCCATTTGGGACGCCGTCGCTGCCGCCGAGAAGGAGCTCAACGGTCGCGGTCGCATCTTGGTGCGCCCGAGCGGTACCGAGCCGCTGGTTCGCGTTATGGCCGAGGCGGAGACGCACGAGCTGACCCAGCGCGTTGTTGACGATATCGTCGAGGTTGTCAAGCGCGAACTTCCCTAATGGCCAAATACGGGTGCCAAGTGGTAAACTGACAAGGTTATTTTGATTGATTGGTATGTCCGAGGGGGAGCATGTTCACTAAAGTCCTAAGGTCTTTTGGTATGCGTGGTCGAGTCCTTACGCTGGATGCTCCCATCTCGGGCGATGTCATTCCGTTGTCCGAGGTCAATGACCAGACGTTTGCCACCGGCCTTTTGGGCCAGGGCGTGGCGATTCGGCCTACTGGCACGCGCGTGATTGCGCCGGCAGACGCCAAGGTCGAGGCCATTTTTCCCACTGGACACGCCGTTGCGCTTAACACGGTCGATGGTCTGGACGTGCTCATCCACGTTGGTTTGGACACTGTTCAGCTCGAGGGCAAGCACTTTACCGTACATGCGCAAGTGGGCGACATTGTCCATAAGGGCGATGTGCTCATCGAGTTCGATCGCGAGGCAATTGCTGCCGAGGGCTACGATGTGACGGTTCCTATCTTGGTGTGCAACTCCGTTGAGTTCTCGAGCATCAAGGGCTCTATTGGCGAGCATGTCGAGGAGATGGACCAACTCATCGTCGCTCGCGAGCGCTAGTGAGCGCGCTCGGCCTTTAGCCTACAATTCAAACACGTTTACGGAGGGCGCCCTTGAAAGAGGGCGCCCTCCGTGGCAAGATGGGATTTGTCCGAAGCTAAACAGCTTTGGGTCACCGTGGACGGGCAGGGGCCTCGACGCGGCTAGACACGAGACACATACATTACGCGACCTCGCCCTGGTGGCCGCACACGTTGGTTGCGGCCGACGCGGGCCGCGGGCAAGTGCTTGTAAGGGAGCCTTGCCTCTCTTGTACGAGAAAGGACGCGTAATGAAGATCATTAAAGCTAAAGACTACGAGGATATGAGCCGCAAGGCCGCCAATATCATCTCGGCCCAGGTTATCCTCAAGCCCGATTGCGTGCTGGGTCTTGCCACCGGCTCCACTCCGATTGGTGCCTACAAGCAGCTCGCCGCTTGGTACGAGAAGGGTGACGTCGACTTTGCCGAGGTTAGCACCTACAACCTCGACGAGTATCGTGGCCTTTCGCACGACGATCCCCAGAGCTACCATTACTTTATGCGTGAGAACTTCTTCGATCACATTAACATCGACCTGAACAACACGCATGTGCCCGATGGCTCCAATCCCGACGCTGCCGCTGCCTGCTCTGAGTACGACAAGATCGTCGCTGCTGCCGGTTACCCTGATCTGCAGCTGCTCGGCATCGGTAACAACGGTCACATCGGCTTCAACGAGCCCGATGACCACTTCTCCAAGGGTACGCACTGCGTCGACCTCACCGAGAGCACCATTCAGGCCAACAGCCGCCTGTTCGACAGCATCGACGACGTGCCCCGTCAGGCCTACACCATGGGCACTCAGACCATCATGTATGCCCGCATGATCCTGGTTGTCGCCAACGGCGAGGCCAAGGCACAGGCCGTGCATGACATGTGCTATGGTCCGGTTACCCCCGAGTGCCCTGCCTCGATCCTGCAACTGCACACCAACTGCGTTGTCGTTGCCGACGAGGCCGCCCTTTCGCTCTGCAAGTAGCGAAAGCCTATCACCTCGACATAGCTTTGCCGAAGGCCTCCGCTTTGCGGGGGCCTTTTTGCTGAGCGTGCGCCGTGTGCTTGACGAAAATCTGGCCGCGAACTGGACGGGTGCGTCTGGTGCAGCATGATTCATTCCATAACAGATACTATGCATAAATGCTATGAAAAGGTCGCAGACGGTAGCTGGCGTTAGGTGAGTTGCGCAACTCCATTGAACAGCGCTCATTTGAGGTACACTGCCAAAGGATGGGACAAGCTGGCAAGCGCATTGACCTGCGCAAAGACTGATTGGTTGGGGGATAAGTTTCAATCGGACCACGCTGAACAAAAACTTGCCATTTGCGTACCAACAAACATCCTAAACCGTAGCATCGCTCTATTCATCTAGCGATACATATGGTCTAGCGTTACGGTGTCCATGTGGTCGAGTTGAGGAGCGGGCATGGTTAACGATTTGGGCAATACGGACGACCTCGAGCTTATGCCGCTGGGCAGTAGTTATACGGTACGGCGCGATCGCTTGATGAACGAACTTATCGCCAAGGGCCGAAAGGCCGGCATCGTAGTCCTCTACGCGCCTGATGGCTTTGGGAAAACCTCGGTGCTGCTGCAGTATACCCAAGAGGTTAAAAGCGATCCGACGCGAGGTCCCGTGCGGATCATCGAGGCAGACCGCGCCATTGGGCGCGAGGTGTTTATGCAGCTCGAGGTCGTTACCGAAGAGCTTAAGGACAAGCCGCACTCCCTGATTGCAATCGATAACGTGCCTAACCTCAGCCAGAGCGAGACCGAGGAGCTGATCGACCGAATCCGAAGCCTGCGTGCTATGGGGATTGGGGTCTTTATGAGCTGCCGTCCTTCGAATCGCCAGCTGATTCATGGACTGGGCGATTCGATTAAAGTCAACGCGCAGATGCTCAAGGTGCATGCCTACGAGTATTCGGCGTGGGCATCGGCGTTTTCGATCAGCACATCGCTCGACTTCTATCAGCTTACGCAGGGCGTGCCCGAGCTCGTCTCGGCTATGCAGTCGGGACTATACGGGCAGGGAGACGTTGCCCAGATGCTCGAAAACGAGATCGTCAATATCTACGGTGCGGCACTTGTTGATCTGGCGTCGCTCGAGAACAACGCCCTGTTTAGCGTGGCATGCTTGATGGTCTTAATGGGTGAGGGCAATATTTCGGAGCTCGAGGCTTGCGGTGTTAGGCTTTCGGCGATTGACCAGTCCTATCTTGTCCGCGATTATCCCATTTTTGGCGTTGATCCGGCAGACCGGAGCTTTACCTGCTTGGGTACCGAGGACAACGCGCGCCTGCGATTGCGCAAGCTGGTCGCCGAAATTCGCCCCGAACTCGTTGTACGGGCGGCGCGTATATTGATTAAAGCGGGGCGCTGCGATACCGCGATGGACCTCGCCGACGCGTTTTTGGACCGCAGTGCGGTGTTGGAGCTTGCCGGGCAGTATGGGGTCGATCTGGCCCTGACGGGGCATGGAGGGGATGTCTGTCGCGCGGCGCTGGGAAAGACCGAGGCAGATGGCCGGGTATCGGAGCCGACGCCTGACGAGGCGCTCGGCATCTATCTGGCGGCGGTGAGCGTCTCCAATACAAAGCTCGCGCGGTATATGGCCTCAATTATCGAGCATGCGGGCGAGCAAGCGATTTGCGAGCTCGATCCCGTGTCGTGGAAGGTGGCGCACGCGTTTACGGCCGCCTGTTATGGAGATAGCGGTTTGGGGCTTCCGGCAAGCCATGCAGCGCTGGAAAGTGAGGCGTCTTGTGCCGCACTCGACATGCTGTCCGCACATGTCGAGATAAAGCATGGGCTGACCGAGCGGGCGAAGGGCGGTGAGATTCTCGCGGGGCTCAAAACGGATAAGGCCTACGATTGTGAGCTCGATATCGCGGGGACGTTCGTGCGGGCGGACCGCATGTTGACGGAGCTATTTGATGGGTCGTATGCAGGGACTGACGAGCGTGATGACGAGATGGCCCTGACGCTCGAGGCACTCGAAGCGCGTGGAATCCGAGCGCTCGCCATCTGGGTGCGCATGGTATTATCGGCGCGGCGCCTGTTTGCCGGCATGCCGGTGACCGACGAGCAGGCATTCAATGAGCTCGACCGCTTTGCCGTGCGCGTGCGTGACAATCAAGTCCAGTTGTTTGGCTTGATACTGGAAGGCTGGCAGTCGCTGGCTGAGGGGCGTCCGGTCAATGCCAAATTCCGTGCGGTGCAGGTGCTCAGGCTTGCCGAGGAATCGATTGGATACATACGCGACAACGCACTGCTGCTAGAGCGCGCGGCGTACTTACGCAATACATCGATGGTATCGGTGCGCGAAGAGGCAGAGCTGCTCGATTTGAGCCGGACGCAGGTCGGTGGTGCCGAGGCTTGGATGGTGGCGCTGCATTTGGCCTCCGCTGGCCGCGATAGCGACCTTGCAGCCTGGATGTCTATGAACCGCCCAGGGATTTTAGATCCGTCGTATCGGCTGTTTGCGCGTCTTGCGATGCATTGTCTGGGTGAGCCGGCTGCTAGAATTCGAAAGAAGCTCCCGGTGCGCGAGCTGTCGCGATATTCGCTGCGTGACGACTTTGAGGGCGAAGGCGAGCGTCTGTTCCAGGCCGGCGATGCCGAGGGTGTCGATGTGATTGGCCATATCGAGATCCGCATGTTTGGGGCGTTTCGCGCCGAGCGCGACGGGTTTCCCATCACGGATAAGATGTGGCGCCGCAAGAAAGCGGCGACGCTTGCCGAGCGGCTTGCGCTGGGTATGGATGCACTGGTCGACCGCGAGACGCTGGCCATGGAGCTGTGGCCCCATGCCGAGTTCAATAGCGCCCGCAACAACCTGTACTCGACGATATCGCGCTTGCGTTCGGCCTTGGGGCCGACACCGGACGGCAAGTCGTGTGTGCTGATCCAAAACGAGTGCATTGGGCTTAATGGCGATTACGTCAAGACCGACGTGCGGTTGTTTGATCAGATAAGCCGCGAAGTTTTGGGAAATCGCACGGGTGCGCGCGGACCCCATCTGATCGAGCTGTGCCTTAAGATCGAGCAGCTCTACGCCGGCCCGCTGTATGTTCCCAATGGCTGTAATCCCACCTACTTTTTGCGTATGCGGCGCATTATGGAATCGAAGTATATCGACTGCATGATTCGGGGCGCGAATGCCGCCCTAGAAGAAAACGACCTGCAGTCGGCGGTATGGCTGGTGGAGTCGGGGCTGCGGCAAGAGACGGCGCGCGAGGACATGGTGCGTTGCGCCATGCGCGTCTACGGTGCGGCGGGGCGACGACGCGATATCGTCGAGCTGTACAGTGGGCATATGCATCACCTGAGGGAGCAGGTCAATGGCGTGCCCGAGCCCGAGACGCGGCGTCTGTACGAGCGCTTGGTGGAGGGCAGGCTTAACCGCGTGCTCGTCGAGCGATAAAAAATGAGCGTCCGAATTGCACGGACGCTCGCAAGCTTGATGTATATTGGCTCGCCGGATCGTTGGCTCTTAGACGAGCTTAATCTTCTCGATGTCCTTGCGCGAGGACTCGCGATACAGCGAGAACTTGCGGCCGATAACCTGGACGACCTCGGCATGGCAGCGGTCGGCGAGCTCTTCGGCGGCCTCGCGGGCGGAAAGGCTGGAACCATCGAGTACGGAGCACTTAACGAGCTCGTGCTTCTCCAGGTAGGCGACCGTCTGCTCGACGGTGCCCTCGTTGATGTCGGACTTGCCGATGATGATGGCGGGGTTGAGGTGATGGGCCATGCTGCGAAG
This sequence comes from uncultured Collinsella sp., assembly GCA_958348565.1. Lineage (GTDB taxonomy): Bacteria > Actinomycetota > Coriobacteriia > Coriobacteriales > Coriobacteriaceae > Collinsella. The sequence continues at coordinate 11,262 of CATVZP010000056.1, forward strand.
CTGCTTGACCTGGGCTCCTGTCAGTGCCATGGGTTCTCGCTTTCTATGTTATGGGGCGCCCCTCGATGGGGCCTTAATCTACGTGAGCTGTCCCACGATAGCGCAGGAACGGCGCGGTGTGGGGCGTGTTTGCCCAGTTCAAAAAGAATGCGGATGCCGAGCGGAAGAACAGCGCGGGTTGCAGGCGGACGTGTGCGGCGGCCGAAAGCGGTCTATGGACGGCTCGAAGAGACCGGCTCCCATGCAATAAACGTCCAACGGACCTTGCGGACGTGGTCGAGCATGTAGCGCTCCTGCGGCACGCCCTTGGACCCTGACTCGCCGGCATGGGGATTCTCAATCATATGCTGAGCGACGTAGTCGTGCAGACGGTCGATCTTATCCTCGTTACCGTGCTCGAGCATGCGGGAGAAGTCCGCCACGCCCGCCTCAAGGCTATCGAAGGTATCGCGACGAGGCGATTCAAAGTACGTAACCTGTGGCAGGGCGCCCATCTGAATGAGGATATTAAAGGCATACACAAAGCCATTACTGCAGGTAACCGAGGCACCGATGGCGTTCATCAGGTGCAGGTCATAGCGCGGGCTGGAGTTGGCGACCATCGTGACAGCACAACGCCGACGAGCCGTTCGATCAAGCTTGGCAAGCGCGCCTTTTAGGTTGGTCGTGGTGACAGAGCGACTGGCAAAGGCAACATCTACCGCTTTCGCGACCGGTCCAACCAAATCCCAGTCATCATCCCAAGCAAGCTCAAGCGGCCGAAAATGCCGAGCCCTTTTGTCCCACTCAAAAGAATCATCAGCCCGCCGCCGACCAGCCTGCAAGCGCATCCATTCGCCATTCCAATCCGCAGAAAGCAGCTCAGAACGAATCAAATCATCAGCCACGGGCCATCCCCCTCACAACAAAAAAGCGACTCCTCCCAAAAGAAGAGCCGCAACCAGCATATATCAGAAAGAACCGATCCAACGCCAAACCGCCATATCGACCATGCAGTGCAGGAGCGAAGCGACTGCAACCGGGATAGAACTCAACCGAGGTCCCGTTGTGCGGGAGCCCCGGGGAGGGCAAATATATAAGGTCGATCGCGA
>CATVZP010000057.1 GCA_958348565.1 uncultured Collinsella sp.
GTGGGCTTAAAAGGGTTTGTTTGCATGTGAGCCACCTTTGCTCAAGATATAGCAAGATATAGCAAAGTATAGCAAGATATAGCAAAATATAGTGAGATATAGCAAAGTAAGCGCTACTCGCGGGTTTTGCGGTGGTGCTATTTTCCAAATGCCGCGCGGATAAAGCGCTGGGCGAACAGCTTGTTGGCAACTCACGAGGGCTCGGGGTGCCAATTTGGGGTGCAGTAGTGCTGCGCCACGAAAAGGGCCTATCTACTACGTTTAAGCCGCAGGGGTCAACCATAGTCGGCTTTTTCGAAAATCGACAAGCTGTCTACCTGCGGTTTTGTTTTCACGGTTTTCGGTATGGCCGAGGCTGTCCGTGTTAACGTAGTAGATGGGCCACTTTTGTGGCAAGGGGGCCGATCTGCGGGCCAGGGTAGCTAAAAGAGCCCCGTCCCAAAAAGACTGATTGGGAGCTGGGGCGTGTCGATGCGATAGTATTGCATGGTGGTATTCGACTAACCGAGGGTTTATCCGAGGGCTTTATGGAACAACGCCAGCATAATCAGAGCCTGCAAGACCAGGCATACAACGCATTGCGCTCCAAGATTATCTATGCCGAGCTCAAACCCGGCACGCGTCTTTCGGCGATTGGTCTGGAAAAGGAGACGGGAATCGGGCGCACGCCCATTCGCGAGTCCTTTGTGCGCCTGCGTGAGCAGGAGCTGGTGGAAACGCGTCCCAAAAGCGGCACCTATGTCTCAAAAATCAGCATGGAGCGCGCCGAGAACGCCTGCTTCTTGCGCGAGAAACTCGAGCGAAGCGTGCTTATTAAATGCTGTTCGGCCGCCTCGCCCGAGCAAAAGCAGCGGCTCGAGCAGATTCTTGCCGAGTCCGAGTCGCTCGACCATAGCGAAACGCGTCGCTTTTTCGATCTGGACAACCTGTTCCATGAGACGTGTTTTGAGATTGCCGGCCGTCACATGTTGTGGGATTGGATGAAGAGCGTCAACACACATTTTGAGCGATACAACTGGTTGCGTATGGTGTCGCAGGACCTGGATTGGGAGCCGATTCGTCGGCAGCATCGCCGGATTCTCGAGGCCATTAAGAGGGGCGATACCGATGCGGCGAGCTATCTGGCAGAGACGCACTTGCACCTGATGCCCGAGGAGCAGGGCCCGGTTATCGCCTTGCATCCTGACTATTTTGAGCTGTCTAAAGACTCGGCTATCTAGCCCATTATCGCATCTGCTCGAGACGCAAAAACGATGCTGCTCACCTACAGCGTTTTGCAACTGAGATTTTTAAAAAATGCCTAAAATGGCTCAGGCTGCCGACAATGGGGAAACGGGGTGCGCTATGGCGCAGATGAGAATCAAGGACATTGCCGTCGAGGCGGGCGTGAGTCCGGCCACGGTCTCGCGCTATCTCAACAACCGTCCCGGGCAAATGACCGAGGAGACTCGTGCCCGCATTGCCGAGGTCATCGAGCGCACCGGCTATCGCCCGCGTGCCGCCGCACGCAATCTGCGCTCCTCGCGCACCAATCTCATCGGCGTGATCTTGGCCGACATCGCCAACCCATTCTCGAGCGCCATGCTCGAAGGACTTTCCGCCAGTGCCGCCGCGCGCGGCTGCTCGCTTATGGCGGCCATTAGCGGCAACGATCCCGCTAAGGAAGCAGAGTCGCTCACCAGACTTATCGATGCCGGCGCGGACGGCCTGGTCGTCAACACCTGTGGAGGCAACGACGAGGCAATCGCCGCGGCAGCGGGGCGCCTGCCCGTTGTGCTGCTCGACCGCGATGCTGCCGACGGCGGCGTCGATCTGGTGGCATCTAACAACCGTGAGCTGGTCGCCGGCTTGGTAGACGCCTTGACCGCCGCTGGCAGCGAGCGTCTGTGCCTGCTCACCGAGGCAAGCGACGACAGCCCCGTCCGTCGCGAGCGCGCCGAGGCCTTTACCGACGAGCTTTCGCACCGCGGCCTTGCGGGCGAGGTTGTCACCCTGGCCGATGGCGGCGCCACGGGCGTTGGCCGCTTGGACGAGACTATCCGCGACTATGTAGGCAAAAAGCTCGGCCTCATTGCCGTCGACGGCCTGGTCTTTCTGCGTCTGACCGAGGCGCTGACGCAGCTGGGACCCTCGTTGCCGGCGGGTCTCAAAATCGCGACGTTTGACGATTGCCCCTGGAACCGCGTGCTCTTTGGCGGCGTGACCACGGCCGCGCAAGACACCCTCATCATCGCCGAGCGCGTGGTCGAGCGCCTCTCCGAGCGCATCGACGTTGTTACCACTACGGTGGGCGAGGCCGCAAAGCTCGCCCCCAAGCGCATCGAGGTTCCCGGTCACATCGAACACCGCGCATCAACCTCGCGCTAGTTTGTATGATAATATATAGACAATGTCATACAGGAGGTATCCATGGCTGCGTCTGTGCTGAGTGTGCGAGTGGACTCGTCAATTAAAGATTCATTTGCCGAGCTGTGCGAAGAACTTGGCATGACTTCGTCTGTTGCGGTCAATATGTTTATGAGGCAGATGCTGCGCGAGCGCTCTCTGCCGTTTGTTCCTTCACTTGGTAAAAGCTCTGCGAGCGAAAGCGCCGCGACGGGCATTTTGGATACTGCCCAGATTGAGTCCGCCGTCCGCGAGGCAGCTAGCACGATTCCCGCTATCAAGACCGTGATCCTTTTTGGTTCGTATGCCCGTGGCGAGGCGCATGCCGATAGTGATATTGACTTGCGTCTCGAAGTCGATCGCGAGCGGGGCTTTGGTCTTTTCGCGTTATCGGCGTTTGGCGAGGCGGTGCGCAAAGAAACCGGGAAGCAGGTTGACCTCGTCTCGAGTGACTATCTTGATGATGATCTTGCCGCGGTAATCGAGCGTGAAGGAGTGATCCTTTATGATCGCGCGTAAGTCAGACAGCCTTCGCGCCCAAGAGGTTTTGGAGGCCATCTCTGAAACGAACGAGCGCATCAAGGCTTTTGATATCACCGAGGACCAGTTTCTGCATGCGAATGACGTGCGGACGAGGGCGTTGGCGGACTCCCTTTTGATGTGTGCGCTTAGGGTGACGGAAGAGGCGGGCAAGTTGTCGGAACGCTCGCAGCGGCTTCATCCCGAAATTGAATGGCGTGGAATTATCGGCATGAGAAATTATCTTGCGCATGATTACGGCAATGTCGACCGCTCGGTTGTTTGGGATGCAGTGACGATGGAGTTCCCTGCGCTGGAACGAGCCTGTAGACAAATTGTCTCCGAATTTGAACGCTAGCCGCTCGTTCGCAACTGCCTGTTCGCGCGCGTTTTTTGAGCGCTTGATACGCTTTAACCCTGCGGAAACATTTTTCTGCGATAGTATCTGCGATATAGACCAGTCGAAACCCGCCCGAAAGAAAGGGGAGCGACATGAACCAGCAGAACATCGATTACGTACTTCGTTCCGTAGAGCAGCGTGACATCCGCTTTGTGCGTCTGTGGTTTGTCGACATTCTCGGCCGCCTCAAGAACTTTGCCATTAGCCCCGAGGACCTCGAGGTCGCTTTTGAGGAGGGTATTGGCTTTGACGGCTCCGCCATCGAGGGCTTTGCCACGCCCGAGGAAGCCGACATGCTCGCATTCCCTGATGCTTCGACCTTCCAGATTTTGCCGTGGCGCCCGAGCCACAACGGCGTCGCCCGCGTGTTCTGCGACGTGTGCACCCCCGACCGCAAGCCCTTCGCCGGCGACCCGCGCGACGCCCTGCGCCGCATGTTCCGCAAGGCCGAGAAAGCTGGCTATCTGCTCAACGTGGGTGCCGAGCTGGAGTATTACTACTTCCCCGACGAGCACACCCCCGAGCCGCTCGACAACGTGGGCTACTTCGATCTTTCGGTGAGCGATGCCGCCCGCGACCTGCGCCGCAACACGGTCCTCACGCTCGAGAAGATGTCCGTGCCCGTGGAGTACACCTTCCATGCCGCCGGTCGCTCACAGCACGGCATGAGCCTGCGCCACGCCGAGGCCCTGAGCATGTCCGACGCCATCACCACGGCCAAACTCATCATTAAGCAGCAGGCCTACGAGAGCGGTTGCCACGCCTCCTTTATGCCCAAACCGTTGGCGGGCGAGGACGGCAGCGCCATGTTTTTGCATCAGTCGCTGTTCGACCACGACGGCAACAACGTCTTTTGGGGCGAGGACGACGAGAAGTACCATCTCTCCGATATCGCCAAGCACTACATGGCCGGCATCTTGGCGCACGCGCGCGAGATCAGCGCCATCACCAACCCCACGGTCAACTCGTACAAGCGTATCACCACGGGTGGCGACTCCGTGCCGCAGTACGCCACGTGGGGCCTGCGCAACCGCGCGAGCATGATCCGCATCCCGGTCTACAAGCCCGGCAAACAGCTGTCCACGCGCATCGAGCTTCGTAGCCCCGACCCCATGGCCAATCCGTACCTGGTCAACGCCGTCACGCTGGCGGCTGGTCTGGACGGCATCGAGCGTAAGCTGGAGCTCCCGCCCGAGGCCACGGCCGAGACACTCAAACTCACCGACCGTCAGATGCTCGAGGCCGGCTACACGCCGCTGCCGCGCTCGCTCAAAGAGGCGCTCGACGTCTTTGAGGACTCGCAGTTTATGAAGGATGCCCTCGGCGAGCACATCCACAGCTTCTTCCTCAAAAAGAAGCGCAACGAGTGGCATAAGTTTGAGTCCACGATCACCGAGTGGGAGATCAAGCATTATCTGGCGAACTCCTAATCGCGCTGGCTTGTTCCAGTACGATTGAGCTCATTTCCTTGGAGGCCGATATGTCCGAAAAGAGTGCCCTGTTCATGGCGCGCACGACGCGCTTCCACGAGTTTGCCCGCAGCTTGACGACCACCCTGGGTGTCGAGGTGAGCCTGGCTACCCCCGATTCGCCGACTGCAGCGCACGACTTTGACCTGCTGATCCTCGATTCCGACGGCATCCGCAGCGACCGCATCGATCAGATTGCCAAATGGCTCGACGACCGCGGCGGCGTCCCCATGCTGGTGATCGTCGACGACGAGGCGCTCGGCACCCTGCGCCTGCCGAATCACGCGCATGCCGACTTTGTATGCCCCACGGCGACGCCCAACGAGCTTAAGGCTCGCGCGCAGCGCCTGATGGGCGAGGAAGAGACCGTCGCCGCCGACGATGTGCTCAACATCGATAACCTCGAGATTAACCTGGCTACCTACCAGGTGACGCTCGATAACGAGCCCATCGACCTGACGCTGATGGAGTATTCGCTGCTGAGCTTTTTGGCGACGCACCCCAACCGTGCCTACAGCCGCGAGGTGCTGCTGCACCGCGTGTGGGGCTTTGAGTACTGCGGCGGTACGCGTACCGTCGACGTGCACATCCGACGCATCCGCTCCAAGGTGGGCCCGCAGATCGCGGCACACATCACCACCGTCCGCGGCGTGGGCTATCTGTTTAAGGACTAGATTTCCACCACAAAGGGGACAGGCACCTTCGTGGTGGTTTTGCCGCATGCGTGGATCCCTTTCGAGCTTGCAGCAGAACTTAAGCCTTCCTAAAAGATTGCGTTCTCATACACGTGCACCCGCATATTGGGGTACAACTCAACGTGAACATTGATGGCCCGCCACATGTTTGGCGGGCCTTTGGTTATTTGACGAAAGGATCGCAGCCATGAGCGAGAACGATTCCCAGCGTCCTCAGGATGCGGGCAACGCTGGCGAGACCCAGCAGCAGCCGCGTGTGCAGGTGGAGTCGACGCCTGCCGGCAGCAACATTCCCTACGTGCAAGCCTACGACACACAGACCGGCCAGCCGCTGGGCGGCCAGCAGGTTGTAAACAAGCACACGGTGGTCAAGACCAAGACCAAAAAGCTGCCGATCTTTATTACGGCGCTCGCCGGCTGTGCCTGCGGCGCCCTGCTGGTCATCGCGCTCATTATGAGTGGCACGCTCAACATTGGCGGCGGAAAGAATGCCGTGACGGCGGGTGCTTCGGGTTCGTCGACGCAAAAGATCACCATCGATTCCGAGGACACCACGCTGGCCGAGGCCGTTTCAGCCAAGGCGTTGCCCTCTGTGGTTTCCATTACCGCCACTTCGAGCGGCAGCCAGAATGGCTCGCTTTCGCAGTCTGCCGACGAGTCGGACGGCTCGGGCAGCGTCGGTTCGGGCGTTGTGCTCGATACCGAGGGCCATATCCTCACCAACAACCATGTGGTCGATGGCTATGACCAGTACGTGGTTACCATGGACGACGGGACCACGTACGAGGCCGAGTTCGTGGGCAACGATGCCTCGAGCGACCTGGCCGTCATCAAGCTCAAGGATGCTGACGCCTCCAAGCTCACGCCGATCGAGATTGGTGATTCCTCCAAGCTCAACGTGGGCGAGTGGGTCATGGCGATCGGCTCGCCGTTCGGCAACGAGCAGTCTGTCTCCACGGGCATCGTGTCGGCGCTCTATCGCTCCACGGCCATGAGCTCTACCAGCGGCAACACCATCTACGCCAATATGATCCAGACCGATGCCGCCATCAACCCGGGTAACTCCGGTGGCGCGCTCGTCAACGACAACGGCGAGCTCGTGGGTATTAACTCGCTTATCGAGAGCTACTCGGGCTCCAGCTCGGGCGTGGGCTTTGCCATTCCGGTCAACTATGCCAAGAATATTGCCGACCAGATCATCGACGGTAAGACGCCGGTGCATCCGTATCTGGGCGCCACGCTTTCGAGCGTCAATGCGCTTAACGCCCGCACCAACAAGCTGAGCACCGACAGCGGCGCGTATGTGGCGAGCGTCGTCGAGGACGGTCCTGCTGCCAAGGCCGGCATCCAGGAGGGTGACGTCATCACCAAGCTGGGTGACGACGAGATTACGAGCGCCGATGGCCTGATTATCGCGCTGCGCAGCCACGAGGTGGGCGAGAAGGTCGAGATTACGCTCGTGCGCGGCAAGGAAGAGAAAAAGGTCACCGTCGAGCTGGGCTCCGACGAGGAACTGCAGAACCAGCAGCAGGACGATAGCGCGACCGACACCGGCAACGGCGGTATTACCGACGAGCAGCTGCGCCAGTATCTGGAGGAGCTGTTGGGCCAGCAGGGCCAGGGCCAAGGCTACGGCCAGGGTTTCTAACGGGCCGTATTGCACATATCGAAGCCAGAGGGGCTGTCCCATCAACGTGGGGCAGCCCCTCTTTTCTCATTGATCCGTTGGGGACGGAGGAAAACGGATCATTTAAAGCTGATAAGAGCATGGTTTGATCGTGCGATCAACCCTGGTCCGTCGGCTGCCGATTCAGTGCGGTTTGAGACCGCTATTCGGCCCCGTTGCGACCGGTGGTACTCTTGTATCCGTTTGAAATCGAGCGAAGGAGTGCCGCTATGGAGCAATCGAGCCTGTTTGGTGACGGCGTGGACATCGATACCGAAACGCCAGCGAGCACGGATACCGCTGCACCGGCCGATGCCCGTGCCCAAGCCGCCGCGCGCGCGGCCGAGCTGCGCCACGAGCTCGATTACCACGCCTATCGCTACTACATGCTCGATGCGCCCGAAATCACGGACGCGGCCTTCGACAAAATGCTCGTTGAGCTGCAGGAAATCGAGGCGGCCTATCCCGACCTGGTGACGCCCGACAGCTATACCCGGCGCGTGGGCGGCTACGTGAGCGAGCAGTTTACGCCGGTCACGCACATGGCCCGCATGTATTCCATGGACGATGCCATGGATCTGGACGAGCTCGACGCGTGGCTCCAGCGCACCGAGGATGCGCTCGGTGCCGGTAGCGTCACCTATACCTGCGAGCTTAAGATCGACGGTCTGGGCGTGGCGCTTACCTACCAAAACGGCACTTTCGTGCGCGCGGCAACGCGCGGCGACGGCGCCACGGGCGAGGACGTGTCGCTCAACGTTCGTACCATCAAGGATGTGCCCATGCACCTGTCCGAGTCTGCGCTCGCCCACATGGGTGCCGACCGCGAGCGCACCATCGAGGTGCGCGGTGAGGTCTATATGCCCAAGGGCAGCTTTGTACGTCTGAATGAAGAGGCCGATGCCGAGGGCCGCGACCCCTTCGCCAACCCGCGCAACGCCGCTGCTGGCAGCCTGCGTCAGAAGGATCCTAAGGTTACGGCGCGCCGCGACCTGGCCACCTTTATCTATGCCATCGCCGATACCGATCCGCTGCACGTCCACAGCCAGCGCGAGTTCCTCGATTGGCTGCGCAGTGCCGGTTTTAGCGTCAACCCCAACGTGGCACGCTGCGCCACGCCGGCCGAGGTCCACGAGTTCTGCGCCCAGGCCCTCGAGCATCGCGGTGACTTGGACTATGACATCGACGGCGTGGTCGTAAAGGTCGACAGCTTCCAGCAGCAGCTCGACCTGGGCTTTACTGCCCGCGCGCCACGCTGGGCCATCGCCTTTAAGTTCCCGCCCGAGGAAAAGCAGACCGTCCTGCGCGAAATTCGCATCCAGGTGGGCCGCACCGGCGTGCTCACACCGGTCGCCGAGTTCGACCCGGTGACGGTTGCCGGCTCCACTATCGCGCGCGCCACGCTGCACAACATCGACGAGATTCGTCGCAAAAACGTGCGCGAGGGCGACACCATCATCGTGCACAAGGCAGGCGATGTAATCCCCGAGGTCGTGGGCCCGGTGCTCGATAAGCGTCCGGCCGATTCGGTCGACTGGCAGATGCCCGAGGTCTGCCCCGTGTGCGGCAGCCCCGTGGTCCACGAGGATGGCGAGGTTGCCTACCGCTGTGTGTCCATCGACTGCCCCGCACAGCTCAAGGAGCGCTTGCTCCACTGGGTGAGCCGCGGCTGCATGGACGTCGACGGCCTGGGCGACGAGATCGTCGACAAGATGATCGCCGCCGGTCTGATCCACGATGTCGCGGACTTCTACCAGCTCACGGTTGATGACATCGCCGGACTGGACACGGGGCGCACCTATGCCAGCTCCAACAGCAAAAAGGGCGTCAAGAAGGGTGACCCCATTCCGGTAGGCCTCAAGACGGCCGAGAAAATCATCGCCGAGCTCAACAAGTCCAAGAGCCAGCCGCTCGGTCGCGTGCTGTTTGCCCTGGGCATCCGCCACGTGGGCAAGAGCGTGGGCGAGGTCATCGCCGAGCGATTCCTGTCGATTGACAAGCTCGTCTTGGCGAGTGAAGAGGACATCGCCGAGTGCGAGGGCATCGGTCCCAAGATTGCGGCGAGCGTCAAGCAGTTCCTGGCCGTGCCCGAGAACCTTGCCGTGCTGGAGCGCCTGCGCCAGGCGGGCCTGTCGCTCGAGGTCGATTTGAGCGCCGCGCACGCGCAAGCCGCAGCCGACGCTGGCGTGGCGGGCGAGCTCGCCGACGCACAGCCGCTTGCGGGTCTGACCTTCGTGCTGACCGGTACGCTCGTCAACCGCACGCGCGATGAGGCGGGCGCGGCGCTCAAGGTGCTCGGCGCCAAGGTTTCGGGCAGTGTGTCGAAGAAGACGAGCTATCTGGTCGCCGGCCCCAAGGCAGGCTCCAAGCTCACTAAGGCCGAGCAGCTGGGTGTGCCCGTGTTGGATGAGGACGCGCTCGAGCAGATCCTGGCGACTGGTCAGGTGCCCCAGGCTTAGCGCATTGATAGCCTAATTGAAGAACCGCCCGGGAAGCATGATTGAACTGCCTTCCGGGTGGATCTTATTTGGACGGGGCAACGGGTACTGTGATCTGCGTCACATAGGTCGCGGGATCGTCGCTGATGATGTCGTCGATCAGGGCAATCTCGCGCGATGGACCGGCGGGCGTCAGGTTATGTTCGCGCATATAGCCGAGCAGCTGCTCATAGCGCGGGCCCGCTTGCCCGTGCGTGCCGCGGAAGCTTATGGTCAGGCAGCGCGCGGCGGGTCGTGTCTCGACGTCGCCCAAGTACTCATCGGTGTCATCGAGCAGCAGAAAGACCTCGTCGTAGCCGTTAAAGTCGCCGGCTGCGAGACGCTTGGCGCTGATCCCAACGCCCAAGTTGCCCAGAAAGACAAAGGTCTCGTGCTGACCCTTCTGCAGTTGACGAATCTGCCACTCCAGCGCATAGGCGTCGGTAGGGTTGACGCGTTCGCGCAACACGGCGCAGCGAAGCTCGGGCGCATCGATTGTGCAAATGGTATCGAGCTCGGTGTTCAAGGCATCGTGCAGCAGCGCAAGTCGGTTATCGATCTTGCGCGACACGCGCTCCAGCTCGCGGCGCTTGCGCTCGATGAGCTCCTGCTGCTGAGCCAGCTGTCGCTGCATGAGGTCCACATCGCGCGTGGTCACAAACTCGCGGATTTGTGCGAGCGGCAAGTCGAGAACGCGCAGGTGGCTGATGGTGTTGAGGGTGGAGAGCTGCCGAGATCCGTAGTAGCGGTATCCACTCGTCGAATCGATGTGCGCCGGGTCCAGCAATCCCATCTGCTCGTAATGGCGCAACGTGCCCACACTCAGGTTGAACAAGCGCGCCACCTCGCCAATGCGGAGCAGGCCCTCGGTATGTTCAGTTGGCGAGTCGGTCATGGGACCGCTCCTTTCGGTAAAAAGCAGGGGAGAAGTGCCAGGCCTGCGTTGCCCCGCTACGCCATCAGTTTGTCAAAAGCTCCGCGGCGGTTGAGCGCGGTAAACGCGACAACACAGATGGCTGCCGACAAAATCGATCCGCACGGCGAGGCGATGCCCATGGGAAACAACGTATCGGAATAGGCGTTCGACAGCAGCCACGCGCCCGGCACGCGAATGAGCGCTACGGCCAGCACGTTGTGCGCAAAGCCGATGTAGCTCTTGCCGTATGCAGCGAAAAAGCCGCTAAAGCAAATGTGGATGCCGGCAAAGATTGCGTCGAAAATGTAGCTGTGCATATAGCCGGTACCGGCCGCGACCACCGCGGGGTCCTTGGCAAAAAAGCCGATAAACGCCGGTGCTACCAGCCACATCAGCACCGTGATCAGGCAGCCGTACACTACCGAGATGGTCATGGCGTCCTTGAGCACCTGACGTGCGCGGTCGCCCTTGCCCGCGCCGGCGTTTTGCGCCGTGAGCGCGCTGACGGTGGCGCCCATGGAACTCGGCACAATGAACAAAAAGCTGATCATCTTCTCGACCAGGCCCACGGCGGCGGCGTCGACGAGCCCTCGATGGTTGGCGATGACGGTGATAAACATAAGCGCCACCTGGATGCAGCCGTCCTGCACGGCCACGGGCACGCCGATCTTAAGAATGCTGCCGAGCACCTCGGCCTGGGGGCGCAGGTCGCTGCGCTTAACGTGGATGTTCGTACGGCGGCTCTTAAGCCACACGAGTGCGAGCGCAACGCTGGCCGTCTGGGCGGTTACCGTGCCGAGCGCCGCACCCACGGGGCCGAGCCCCATATGCCCGATAAACAGAAAATCGAGCGCGATGTTGATGATGCACGCCACGCCAATCACGTACATGGGCGAGCGCGAATCGCCCAGGCCGCGAAAGATGGCTGAAAGAATGTTGTATGCGGCGATAAACGGAATGCCGACAAAGCAGATACGCAGGTAGGCGGCGGTGCCTTCGACCGCCTCGGGCGGCGTGCCAATGAGCGCCACAACCTGCGGGCATAGTGCAAACAAGATGACGGCCAGTACCATCGAGACGCCCATAAACAGCGTAATGGTGTTGCCGATGGCGGTCTCGGCGCGGTCAAACCGGCGCGAGCCCACGGCGTGGCCGACGATGACCGTCGTTCCCATGGCCAGGCCCACGAGCGTCACGGTAATGATGTAGAGCGTCTGCGCGCCATTGCCCACGGCGGTGATGCCGGCGGCGCCGCTAAACTGCCCCATCATGTACAGGTCGGCCATGCCGTAGAGCATCTGCAAAAAGTACGAGAGCATATAAGGCAGGGCAAAGACCGCGATGGTCTTGAGGACATTGCCGCGTGTGAGGTCGTGTTCCATGGGTGGGGTACTTTCTGGATTGGTTCATTTAGCTACCAGTGTAGTGAAAACCCTACAACGATTGTAGAGTCAAGGTTTGTGTTGACGACGGGGTGAAAAAAAATAGTCACGCTCCAAGCACGATGCTTTGGCCCTCTGTGCCCCTCACCTCGCCTCAAACCATCACAACATTCAACGTTTTTTACCAAAATCGGGAAAA
>CATVZP010000058.1 GCA_958348565.1 uncultured Collinsella sp.
CGGTTTTTGGTGCCGGCTGTTGGGGGTTCGAATCCCTCCGTCCCAGCCATTAAAACTGAGCGCCCTGAGCCCATAACGGCCCAGGGCGCTTTCTTGTGGACAAGCGGAGGGATTCGAACCCACAAGGGTGCGGAGCCGAGGAAACGCGAAGGCGCCCCAGGCCCATTAGGACCAAGGGCGCCTTACATCTAGAAAATATCAGCCCAGTTCCGAAAAGCGAGCCGCTTGCGACAACCAAGTGCCGCGTGGCCCCGGCGGGCCGGGCATTAAGTTTGTCGCGAGTTCCGCACGCAAAGAAGGCCACTTAATGTGGCCTTCGTCTTGCGCAGGACTGTAGAGCAGCAAACTTAATGCCCGGCCCGCCGGGGCCACGCGTCCCTAGTTGTTCAGCATGCGGTCGAAGCTTCCCGAGTCGCCATCCCGATAGTCGGCGGTCATCAGAATCTCCTGCGGAATGCGTCCGCCCTCACGCAGCACGTTGCGGAACTGCACGCGCGTAACCATGGGCAGATCCTTGATCGTCGCCGCCAGGTTCTGCGGCACGCCCTGGTTGGCAGCCGCGGGCTCGCACGCGCCGCCGGCCTTCACGCGGCGCTTATGCTCGGCAAGCATGGCGCGATACATTCCGGCATGCAGGCGAATCTCAACGACGTTGGCGTTGCGGGCCTGCTCGACGATGCGCGCACCCTCGCGATCGATGTCGCCCACGTAGTAGATATAGGTAAAGCGATAGCCGATCTCGGCCAGGTAATCATCCAGTGCGTGCGAGACGCTCGCCTTGCAGCCGCCGCCAAAGATTACGCCGCCCACCTTGGTACCAAAGAGCTTGGCATGTTTACGTCCGCGCAGGAGCTTGACGATCTCGTCATAGGTATCCAGGTTCTCGACCATAATGAACGGCTTGTCGGCGCCCAGCGTAAAGAAGCCCGTAAAGTGCACCGGACGGTTAGGGGCGACCTTAATCGCCTGCATGCTGATGCCCTTTTCGGTCATACGCCTGATCAGGCGCTCGCCATGCTTGCCGTCAAAAGCCTTTTCGTCATTGAAAATCTGGTAGGCGCGCTGGCGGCGCGAGGCAACCGGAGTATCGGCACCGCGGTTTTGCTCGACCCAAGCCTGGATGATTGCGATTTCCTCGGCAATCTTGCGATTGGACATCTCGTTGTGCTGGGCGCGCTGTGGAGCTTTCTTGCCGTCCTTGCCCTCGACCTTAACGATCTGGGTCTGCTGATCCTTAATTTTGGAGAGCGCCGTGGGCGTGGGGACGACCTTGAGCAGCTGCCTGCCCAGAACGCGGGCCAGGGCAAACGCCGAAACCTCGCCATGGGTAGTCGACTCAGTCTGCTGGGCAGCCGTATCTGCTGCGGCAGACTCGGGCTTCTTCTGAGACTTGCGCTTAGAATCGCCTTGGGCATTGCGCTCACGTTTCGAAGATGACGTCTGCTTCTGCGAACGCTCGGGCTTGCTCTCCTTCGCCGGCTGACGCTTGGGCTGCTCCATCGGAGCATCCACCTTCGCATCTTCGTCGCGCGGCGCCACATTCTCGGCGGCATCCTGAGCGTTAGAGCCGCGACCGCCACGATGACGACGGCGGCGAGGCTTGCTCGAAGTACCCTCCCCCGTCTGTTCAACCGCAGGCTGCTGGCCCTGAGTCTCCGTATCGGACGCAGCCTGCTCATCAACAGGCTTCTGTTCACAGACTTCCGACTCGGCAGGCTTCACGGCCTTCTCGGCCCGCACCTCCGGAACCTGACTAACCTTCTCCTGACGCTTTACGGGATACGCGCGACCTGCAAAGCCGCGACCGGGACGACACGAGTCTGAGGCCTTCTTGGCCGTTTTCTCAGAATCGTCTACAACCTCAGCAGCCTCTTCGGCCTCGCGCGCAGCATCCTGCTGCTCGGCCTTAAAATGCGCACCGCGACGACGCTTGGGTTCCTGAGGCTCAGCGGACTTTTGCTCTTTCACAGGCTCCTGCGGCTCGGCGACAGGCTCGTTCTCGACAACCTCGGTAACGGCCCCATCCTTTTGAGCCACAGCACGACGGAAGCGTTCCTGTTGGGCGCGGCGCTGAGCATCACGCTTTCCGCCTCCGCCAAAGCCGCCTCGACCCGCCTTGGCGGTAAAGGCACGCACGACATGCTCATCGAGCAGCTCGTCAGTATCGATATGCTCACGCGGGGCAACTTCTTCCGCAGCAGGAACCTCAACGGAATCCTCGACAGGCTGCTCCTGGGCATCATGAATCTCGGCATTGATGGTATAGAACGCCGGGCGGCCGTTAATGCCGCTGCCCTCGATCTTGGTCACGATCTTTGCCGCGATAAGCTCATCGCGCATCGCCTTGGTATCGCACTCCTTATCCACGGAGCGAAAAATCTGTGCCAGCGCGCTCGACTTGATCTTGAGTGCCTTGCGGCAGAGCAGGTCGTAGGCAACCAGCTTGGCCCGCTCGGCAGAAAGCGACGTTTGTCCGCTCAGACGCTCAGCCAGAGCATCGACATTTTGTTGGTTATCGGAATATACCGTCTTGGCCACGGGGCCCCTTTCATATGCACACATATACGTCCATATGGTACAACGCGCGCCGCCATCCACGCAAAACATCTGCGAGAACACCCCGACATCACCCGTCTTTACAAAAAAGGCCGGGCCCGCGTTCTGCGGACCCGGCCTTTCCGAGTCATAGAGATGGAAGATCCAATCCGTCCGATCGGCTAAGCCTTGGCGGCCTCAGCGTCGGCAGGAGCCTCGGCGGCAGCAGCGCGACCATACTCGGCCTTGCCCATCTCGGACCACTCGGGCTCCTCGTCGGGCATGGAGCCGGCCTCCTTGCCGAAGAACTCCTTGAGGCAGTTGACGGCAACGATGAGGCCCAGGACCATCAGCAGGACGGCAAAGACGAGCTGCAGGCCCTTGGTGGCGGCGACGGAGACGGCAGCCGTGGTGGCGGTAGCCGGGATGGTACCGAAGAAGCCGTAGGCCTGGACGGCGGTCATGCAGCCCATGGCGCTCTGGACCAGCGAGGTGAAGGTGCAGCAGAGCAGGAAGACGACGGGCACGTAGAGCATCCAACCCTTGCGGCCGGTGCACTTGCAGAACACGGCGAGGGTGATCATGGTCATACCGCCGAGCAGCTGGTTGGAAGCACCAAAGAGCGGCCAGATGTTGGCATAGCCACCAAAAGCGAGGGCGAGACCAGGAAGCAGGGTGACAATCGTGGCGAACCAGGGGTTGCCGAGGACCTTCATGTAGCCGGCCTTGGACTCGATGGCCAGGGCGTCGTTGGTCTGGGCAAAGAACTCAGAGAACGAAGTGCGGGCGATGCGGGCGACGGCGTCGAGCGAGGTCAGGGCCAGAGCGGAGACGTTCATGGTCATGAAGACGGTAGCGAGCGTGCCGTCAACACCGAAGGCCTGCATACCGCGGGAGATGCCAGCGGCGAAGATCTGGAACGGGGTGGAAGCGACACCGGCGTTGAGGGCGCCAGTACCGGCGGTGTTCATATCGGAGAACATGATGCCGGCGACGATGATGGCAAGGATGCCGACGAAGGACTCGACGATCATGGCGCCGTAACCGACCTTGACGGCGTCCTGCTCCTTCTCGACCTGCTTAGAGGAGGTACCGGAAGAAACGAGGCTGTGGAAACCGGAGAGAGCACCGCAAGCAACGGAGACAAACAGGACCGGGAACATCATGCCGGAGGCAGTGGAGAAGCCGGTAAAGACCGGAGCGGTGATAGTGGCCTGACCGTTGACGCCCAGGACGACGATGCCGAGGACAGCGCAGACGATCATGACGATCATCATGATGGAAGTGAGGTAGTCACGCGGAGTCTTGAGCATCTGGATGGGCATAGCGCCAGCGAAGACCAGGTAGACCATGACGACGGCGAACCACTGGAACTTATCCAGGTAGACCGGGAACTGCATACCGACGGCGAACATGAGAACCATGAGGACCACGCCGGTGATGAACTCGGCAGCGCCGGTGAGGTTGAACTTCTTCTGGGCCCAACCAAAGGCGATAGCGACGAAGGTGAACAGGATGGAGATGGTACCAGCGCAGCCGGCGGCATAGGACTTGGTGAAGTCGATGGCACCGGTAGCAGCACCAGAAGCGTCAACGGCCGGGGTGAACATGAACGTCTTGCAGACCATGTCGGTGAAGGCGGCGATGACAATGATGCAGAACAGCCAGCAGAACAGCAGGAACAGGCGACGGCCGGTCTTGCCGATGTACTTCTCGATGAGCTGAGCGAGCGACTTGCCGTTGTTCTTCATCGAGGCGTACAGGGCGCCAAAGTCGTGGACGGCGCCAAAGAAGATGCCGCCGACGAGGACCCAGAGCACGACGGGCAGCCAGCCAAAGGCCATGGCGACGATCGTACCCGTAACAGGGCCAGCACCGCAGATCGAGCTGAACTGGTGCGAGAACGCGGTGAAGGCGGAGACGGGCGAGAAGCTGTTGCCGTCCTTCATGCGCTTGGCCGGCGTGAGGGCCTCTTTGTCAACGCCCCACTTGTTGGCCAGCCATCGGCCATAGCCCAGATAGCCGCAGGCGAGCACCGCCGCGGCCACAACCATGAGCAAAACTCCGTTCATTACATTTCCTCCTCTAAAAAGAACTACTCAGACATAAAAAATGAGGGCCGTCGGTTGCGCTCGACGGCCCTCATCTTCATCAGCCGCCCGTTATCGTACGGGCTAGCTGTATGTGCTAACCCGCATCAGATAATTACTACGCTGATAATGTTTAGCTGATGCGTGAACATGTCTGAGAAATCCTCTTCAATCATGATGTGAACGATCCGTGCGTGTTCACATCCCCCAGTGGATGAAAAGGAGTATGAAACTTTAGTTGCCTAAAGTCAACGCAAATATGTAATGAATTTTCAACTTTTTTTGAATTTCTCGGTATAAAACGCCACTGACCTCGGACTTTACCCAACAAAAGTTTTTGCATGAGAGATGCCCCCGAGAGCGGCGGGAGCCGGGCAGCGCCGGGGACCGCACCCGTACGACTACAACGTCATGTTCGGATCGGCGTCGACGTCGAACGGCGAGATTTCTCCTCGGTCGAATTTACGGCGGGCGACCTCCGCGATCATGGCGGCGTTGTCGGTGCATGCCGAGAGAGGCGGCACCGTCACGCGGATGCCCTGGCGCCCGAGCTTCTTGATCATCATCTCGCGCAGATGCGGGTTGGCCGAGACGCCGCCGCCGATGCAGTATTCCTTGCATCCGGTGGCATGCAGCGCGTTCTTGGCCTTCTTGTACTGAACGTCAAAGACCGCGGCCTCAAACGAAGCAGCCAGGTCGGGCAGATGAATCGTACGCCCGGCTTTGGTCTCCTGCTCAATGTAGAGCGTCACGGCCGTCTTAAGGCCCGAAAGCGAGAATCGATAGTCTCCCCTACTATTGAGCGCACGGGGGAAGTCAATCGCGCGGGGATTGCCCGTCTCGGCCAGTTTGGAAATGATGGGGCCGCCGGGATAGCCCAGACCCAGCGCCTTGGCCACCTTGTCGAAGGCCTCGCCCACGGCGTCATCGAGCGTCTCGCCGAGCACCTCGTAGTCGCCCCACGCCTTGACGTGAACAAGCATGGTATGACCGCCCGAGACGAGCGTGAAGATAAACGGCGGCTTGAGATCGGGCTGCGCCAACAGGTTGGCGAACAGATGACCCTCCAGATGGTTGACGCACACGAGCGGTTTACCGGCGGCATAGGCAAAGCCCTTGGCGAAGGCGACGCCCACCACCAGAGCACCCACCAGGCCCGGACCCTGCGTCACGCCAACAGCGGCAAGCTCGCTCGGCGCGATGGCTCCGCCCGTAAGGCCCAGCGACGCTGCGGCGTCCTCGAGTGCCGCGTCCACGACGCTCACGATGACCTCAACGTGCTTGCGCGAGGCGATCTCGGGCACCACGCCGCCAAAGCGAGCATGAAAATCAATCTGCGTCGACACCTGGTTGGCCAGCATCTTGCCGTCCGCATCGATAATCGCCACGGCCGTCTCGTCGCAGGAACTCTCGATGGCAAGCACCAGGCGGCGGCGCTCGATTTCGGCACGCTCCTCAGCGGTGCGTTCGGGCGCGGGCAGCGGCCACACACGCTGCTCAGCCGCCGTCGGCTCGGGCGAGGCATTGTCGAGAGGAAGCACCAGGGGCAGCGGCGCCGTCATGACGATGGCATCTTTGCCAGCACCGTAGTAACCACGGCGGCGGCCCGCCTCGGTAAAGCCAAGGGAGGCATAGAGCGCAATAGCGCCCTCGTTGCCATCCTCAACCTCGAGCGAGGCGGTCGTACAGCCGAGCATCTGGGCATCGTAGCTCACGTGCGACAGCAGCTTGCGGGCGATGCCCTCGCGGCGATGTTTCGGGTCGACGGCAACATCCAGAATCTGCACGTCACCGTCTACGACCATGCCACCGGCAAGCCCCAACAGCTGACCGTCATCGTGCGCCACCCACCAGCTGCGCGGCACCGCAACATCCTCGCCCAACTCGGACAGGAACATGCCCGGCGTCCATGCCTCGTGCCCAGCGCCTTCAAAGCAGGCGGCCTCCAGCGCACTCGCACCCTCGGCGTCCGCCGCACCCATGGGGCGAAATTGCAGATGGCGACCGGCGAGCTCATCGGCGACGCCCGTAATTTCGCTCTGCGCGCTCTCGGATAGACCGAGGCGTTTGCGCTCGTTTTCCTCGGCATCAGAAAGGCGCGTATAGATCGGTAGGACGCGGGCCGGGTCGCCGTCACCCGCGGCGTGCGCAAGGATGAGACCCTCGCCCGAAGGCCACCACAAGCCGCGCTCTACGCAGCGAGCGGCCTCATCCTCGCCCAGCAGCTTGCCATAGCGCACGAGACCGTCGCCAGTCAGCTTAACCTGGTCCCAGTCCGCGGCTTGGCGCCACTCATCAAGCGCCACGGCAGCCTTGACCACGTGCTCGCGCTCAAACTGACGCTCGGGGCCCTCGTCGCCCAGCACATACAAAGCCGGATACACCTCGCCGCGCATGGCATCGGCCAGAATGCCGAGCTTGCCACGCACGCCAGCCTTCCACGCGGTCCATGCGCAGGCATCGAGCGTCGACACACCCAACAGCGGCACGTTGGCACCGCGCGCCAGGCCCTTGGCGGTGGAAATGCCGATACGCACGCCGGTAAACGAACCCGGACCGCGACCGACGACGTAACTGCCCACGTCAGCACGGTCCATGCCAGCCTGAGCAAGCACGCTGTCGACGGTATTCACGAGCTCCACATTGGCATGGCGACGGCACATATGGTCGCCACTCACCAGCTTCGCCTCGCCCGTCTGCCCATCAATCCAGCTTGCCGCGCAGGCAAGCATATCGGTCGAAGTATCGAGCGCCACCACCAGCGCGTAATCGTTATGCAAGCTCATCTTGTACAGCCTTATCAATCAAATCGGAAAGCTCCGCTGCGCGCTCGCCGTGCGCCTCGAGCGTTACCGTTCGCACGTCGCTATCGTTCTCATCACGCTTAAGCGTTACCGAAAGATACTCGTCTGTAAGTTCGTCCTGGAACTGTTCGCCCCACTCCAGCAGACAGGCACCCTCATAGCCCAGTACATCGAAAATGCCCGTATCCTCGAGCTCGTAAGCATGCTCTAGACGGTACAGGTCAAAGTGAAACAGCGGAATACGCCCCTGGTCATGAACAGCCATGAGTGCGAATGTGGGGCTCGTGACCATATGGCCGTCGCCCAGACCACGCGAAACGCCCTTGGTAAAGTGGGTTTTGCCCACACCCAAGCCGCCGGTCAAGATCAGCACATCACCATCTTCCAGGCACGGCGCGACCAGCTCGCCAAAATGCTCCGTATCGGCAGAGCAAGCCGTTTTATAAATACCTACCCCCAGGCGTTCCAGGGACATATATGCTCCTTATTATTCCGAGGCACCCTCTGGCGCGGGATGCCGCTCCAGATAGTCGCCCAGCATCTTAAAGTCTTCCTCCAGCAGCTCCTGCCACGCCGGATTACGCAGCGCCGCCGCCGGATGGAACGTGGGCATCACCACAAAATGCCCCATCTGATGGAACCTGCCGCGCAGCTTGGTGATGCCAATCTCGGTCTTAAGCACAAAGTGCGTCGCGGGGTTACCGAGCGTCACGATGATATCGGGCCAAATGCTTCGAATCTGCTCACGCAAAAACGGCGAACAGGCCAGCACTTCCTCGGGCCGAGGATTGCGATTTCCCGGTGGGCGACACTTGAGCACGTTGGCAATGTAGATGTCTTCGCGCTTGAGGCCAGCCAGCGACAGAATGCCGTTGAGATCCTCGCCCGCCGCCCCCACAAACGGTTCGCCTTGCAGATCCTCGTTACGCCCCGGCGCCTCACCGATAAACATTACGCGGGCGTGGGGGTTTCCCACGCCAAACACGATGTTATGGCGCGACTGATAGAGCTGGCAGAGATGACAGTCGCCTAGAACAGCCTCAATCTCCTCGAGCGCAACCTCGCGCGGCGCCTGGTGACTATGTCCGGGGATGTGCATGACACCCATAGTGGCTCCTACACGTAGACCTTGTCGAGACGCATGCCAAAGCCGCAAGCAACCTCGTAGTTAATCGTGCCACGCAGGCGCGCCATCTCATCCATGGTGATCTCGGCATCACCGTCGCGGCCGACAATGATCATCTCGTCGCCATACTCGGCCTCGGGAATCTCATGCGCCGGATTGGACTGGATGGCGACCATAAACTGGTCCATGCAGATGTTACCCACCTGACGCACACGTTCACCGCGATACAGCACGTCCATACGATTGGAGAGCGTACGCGAAAGACCGTCGGCATATCCAATCGGCAGCGTGCAAATCTGAACGCGTGTGCGCGGCACGCGATAGGTAAATCCGTAGCCCACGCCTTCGCCCATTGCAGGATGTGCCACACGCGTCACGCGCGCATGAACGCTCATGACAGGGTCCAGCTGCATCACGCGGCTGCTCAGCTCGCACGGCTGCAGGCCATATAGACCGATGCCGGCGCGAATCATATCAAAATGCATCGAGGGATCGAGCATCGAGGACGGCGTATTGGCACAGTGCACGATACCGCACTCAAAGCCCGCGTCCTTAATGGCTTGAACGGCCTCGGTAAAGCGCTGGCACTGCAGCTTATAGTCCCAACCGCCAGGCTCATCGGCCGTTGCGAAGTGCGTAAAGACGCCATCACACTGGATACCGCGATGGAAGCTAATACCGCGAACAAAGTCGAGCACCTGCGTGTAGTGAACACCGATGCGGTTCATGCCCGTCTCGATGGCTAGATGGTACTTGCCAACCTTGCCTGCCGCGACAGCGCACTCGCCATAGGCAAGGGCGAAATCGGACGTATAGACCGAAGGCATGATATCGAACTCGAGCAACGTCGGAATGGCCTCGATAGGCGGCTCGCTTAGGATGAGGATGGGTTTCGTGATCCCGCCCTGTCGGAGCTCAACACCCTCGTGGACCGTTGCCACCGCGAACATGTCGGCTCCAGCCGAGTACATGATTTTGGCGCACTCGACGGCACCATGGCCATAGGCATCGGCCTTGACCACGCAGCACAGTCGCTGACGTGGATCGAGCAGGTTCTTGTAAGCCCTCGTGTTGCGGCGAAGCGCCCCTCGGTCAATCTCAACCCAGGACCAGCGCGTCAAATCGGCTTTATTCATGATTAGTCATCCGACCCTTCGTCCATGATTCCCAGATCATCGAGTGCATCCTTTGCCGCCAATTCCATGGCAGGACCGATCAAGTCGATCAAATCGGTCGCAATAACACTCTTCTCACCATACTCCGTCGCCGCGGCAAAACCCGCGTAACTGTGAAGCGCAACAGCATACGAATACAGCAGCTCCCAGCGATCCATCTCATCACGCATGGTAGCCAGTGTGCCAGCCAAAATGCCCGCAAGAACATCGCCCGAACCGGCAGTCGCCAACGACGCCGGACCCGAGAGCGGCAAAAGCACGCGCTCAACGCCACAGATAGCCGTCGTCGGCCCCTTGGCAATAACCACGAGATTGTCGGAGCCAGCAGCCCAGACAACCTTCTGCGCTGCCGCAATTGCAGTCCCCAGATCGTTAACCTCGTCACCGGCAACCAAGCGCGAAAGCTCGCGATAGTGCGGCGTCATGACGAGCGGCTGCTCGCGGCGGTACATCTCAGGGTTGCTATCGATACCGTCGATGGCAATCTTAGAAAGGCAGTTGAGCGCATCGGCATCAAGGATCAGCGGCACATCAAGCTCCAACAAGCCCGAAACCACCTGCATGGCACCGGCAGACGTCGTCATGCCGGGACCGCACAGTACGCAGCTGTACTTCTTTGCAATCTCGCACACGGTCATACGGGCAGCGGCACCAAAAGAGCCGCGGGAATCGGACGGAATAGCAAAAACCGGAATCGAGGGAAGTGCCATACGAATAAGATTGGCGCACGCATCGGGCGTCGCGACAGCCACATAGCCGGCACCCGCACGGGCAGCAGACTTGGCAGCCATAATGGCAGCGCCAGGATACTGCGCCGAGCCGGCAACAATAAGGACGGAACCGCGAGAATACTTATCGATATTCGAGGGCAGCGGAGCAAAGAAATCCACCAGGTCACCGGGCTCGACAATCTCGGCGGCATGGTCGACATCATCGATGACCTCATCAAGGCGATCATAGAGGCTACCGCACACCAGATCACCGGCGTACTCAGGGCCATCAGCGCTGTAGAGGCCAATCTTGGGCGTGATCATCGTGGCCGTACGCTCGGCACGGATGCAGTCGTCGTCAACAACACCGGTCTCGGCATTCAGACCTGAAGGAACATCGATAGACACCACATGGTCGGCGCAGTCGTTAACTGTCGGAATCCAGATGGAAAACGGTGCACGCAGGTCACCGTGGAAACCGGTACCAAAAATAGCGTCAACAACAACGTCGGCCTTATCGATCAAAACCTCAAGCTCATCTCGCGAGGGACCGACGCACACGTGAACGTCACGACCGGCGGTACGGCGGGCAACATGGCGAGCCAGAGCGGCAGGAATCTCATCCGGCTCAACCGGAGACACAATGTCTACGTCAACGCCCTTGTGACTCAAGATATCAGCCGCGACCCAGCCGTCGCCACCGTTGTTGCCAAAACCGACCAGAACAAGGACGCGATCGGGATTGAGTTTTAGAATTTCAGTAGCAGCAAACTCACCCGCCAGCTCCATAAGCTCGGCCTTCGAAGTTCCTTCGCGTTCGATAATATCCTCGAGACGAACGACTTCCTCGGTACTCAAAACCGGTTTCATCTATGCTCCTAGCGTATCTCGCGAAGCATCGCCCAGGTGCTCCGTTAAAGCCGAATTTTGCAGTTGCTCAAGCTCATCTAAAACCGAGCGAGCCTCTTTAAACGTTTGTGCAACGCGTTCCTTGGTGCTCACCTTTTCTTCCTTAGGCTTAGGTCGAGCATCCTCGGTGATCGCAATGGCATTGGCTACGGCCAAATCACCCGTCAAGGTAATGGAAAGCGCAACTTCAACGACACCCAACTCTTGAGCAATCTCGAGCGCTCGACCTGAAAGCACTGCTTTAGGCTTTCCGAGGTTATCACGCGTTACCGAAACGTCTTTGCGGCCGACGCCCTGACTAAAGCCCGTACCAAGAGCCTTGAGAACCGCTTCACGAGAAGCAAAACGACTCGCATAGTGCGCCGCAGGACGCGATGAAGCATCGCAATATGCGCACTCTTCTTCGGTAAACACACGCCGAGCAAACGACGGCGTCTTTTCAAGGATTGATTTCATGCGGGAAATCTCGACGATATCAACGCCGATACCAGCTTCAGCCATGTTCACCTCCATATTGCACAGACTAAGTTATTGTAGCCCGTTAACGGAAGATGCGACAAACGAGGGTCATAAAACACAGCGAGTTTGTTAGATCTGGCTTAAATCAGAACCACCCTTAAAAAGGGTGGTTTGCTCTTAGGGTATAACCCACGGGC
>CATVZP010000059.1 GCA_958348565.1 uncultured Collinsella sp.
GGCGCAGCTCGGAGAGGTACTGCAGCGGGCCGCCCAGGAAGGCGACGTTGCCGCGAATGGGACGGCCGCACGCCAGGCCCGAAATGGTCTGGGTCACGACGGCTTGGAAGATGGAGGCCGCCACGTCCTCGGGGCGGGCGCCCTCGTTGAGCAGCGGCTGGACGTCAGTCTTGGCAAAGACGCCGCAGCGGCTGGCGATGGGATAGATGGTGGTGGCGTTGGCCGCGAGCTCGTTGAGGCCGCTCGCGTCGGTGTGCAGCAGGGTGGCCATCTGATCGATGAACGCGCCCGTACCGCCGGCGCAGGTGCCGTTCATGCGCTGCTCGATGCCGTTGTCGAAGTAGATGATCTTGGCGTCCTCGCCGCCCAGCTCGATGGCGACATCGGTGGCCGGGATGAGGGTCTCGACGGCGCGCTTACTGGCGATGACCTCCTGGACGAACTCCAGGTCGAGCCACTGGGACAGCAGCAGGCCGCCCGAGCCGGTAATGGCGCAGGTCATTTGGGCCGTCGGCAGCACGGTCGCAGCGCCCTCGAACAGGTCGCGGGCGCAGACGCGGACGTCGGTGTGGTGGCGCTGGTACTTGGCGTAGACGATCTGGTTGTCGTCGTTGAGCACGGCGAGCTTAACGGTGGTGGAGCCCACGTCGATGCCCAGGTGCAGGTTGCCGTGGGCGTTGTCGGGGTTGAAGATCGCGCCTTCGGGGGCGTGGGCGGCGGCTACGGGCTCAGCGGCGGTGGCGGGCTCGCTAGCGACGGACGTCTCCCCTGCCGCGTTCTTGGCATCGGCAACTGCCTCGGCAACTTTCTCGGCAGCCGCGGTCGCGGCCTTCTGCGCGGCGTCCACCACGGCGGGCGCGGCCTCGCGTGCAGCAGCGACCATGCGGTCCTTGATGCCCTCGACGAGTTTGCTCATCTGTCTCTCCTCTTAGTTGTTGGACCCGACGGTTGCGGCGGTGTCAGCCGCATCCTCGAGCTGCAAGTTCAATAGCTTCATGCCGTATTCCGGCACGTTGATATCGATGGGTTGGCCATACAGGTCACCAGGGCGCACAAAAGCGAGCACCGTCATAATGCGCGCCATGGCCTCGGGCGATTCGGTGAGCCCACGCTCAAACCAGCGCTGAATCATGCCGACCTCGGCACTCACGACGTAGGTGACGTAGTAGTCAAAGAACGTGCCCAGCGCCAGGCCCAAAATGCCCGTCTGCGCACGCGGCACCACAGCCTCACGAGCGGTGTCGATGATCCTTTTAATGAAGGCCTGGTCGCCGCCCGGACCCAACAGCGCACCGATTAAGTCGCGGTTGGCCGCAAGATAACGCAGCAGCTCAACCGAACCGGGCGCCGGCTCGAGCTCATCGATATTGTGATAGAGATCAGGCAGCTGAGCTGCAGTGATGAGCTCAATGCGCTCATGGATCTCGGCCAGCAAGCCGTCCTCGATTTGATTGATAAAGTCGGGAATATCGCGGTAGTGCGAATAGAACGTGCGGCGCGTAAGGCCAGCGCGCTCGGTGAGCGACGCGACATTAATGCGCGAAAGGTCGCCGCTTTCGGCAAGCTCGCTGGCAAGTGCCTGGCGAAGGGCACGCTGTGAGCGAAGGGACCGGCGATCGCATTTCTCGAGCTGGGACAAGCGTCCTCCTTGTTACTCAGCCTGTGCGCTATTGCACAGTGCGAGTATTATTGCACACCGTGTGCATCAACACGTAAAGGCAATATTTGGGTTGTGACGAAGGGGCTGTCCCTTTGTCGCATTCAGCGACCGCCTAGGTTGTACCAGTTGTGCCTGGCTTTTGAAGCGGCATTACCAATTGTCCGAAATGGCATTCGTGGGTAGAATAGTGTCGACGGCAGCCCAAGTTGTAGCTAGCTGGGCAGCGCCGTTGTTTGCATTAGGGGGTCAACGCCTTAGCGGCGGCGACCCCTTCTGTTGCGCTTCGAACGCTGCTTGAGTGCCTCGGAAAGGCCGACAAGCGCTGTGAAGAACGAGACCAAAGCGGTCAGAAGTCTCACGAAATCAATCAAATCGGTCATGGGCATCACCTCCCATCAGATGGAGGGCGCTGCCCGGCACATGGAACTGCCGTCAACAATACCGATTCTACCAGAGCCTAGTTATATATACGAATATATGTTCGTATTCCAAGAACACAGGCCCCCGCGACAAAGGGGCTGTCCCTTTGTCACATTATTCGATGACGGTGCGGGAGTTTTGCTTGCGCATGGTGGCGAGCATGTGTTTGGGGACGGCATGGGCCATACAGCTGCCGATGGTCGCGCTCGCGGCGGCCTTGGCCGCGTCGCTGCCGTTTTTGGTCGCATAGCTGTGGCGGAAACGCTTGAGCATGGCGATGTCGTTGCCGCCGTCGCCGTAGACCGCGACCTCATCCTCGGCAATACCGTAGTAGCCCGCCAGCCAAGCCACACTCTCGCCCTTGTTGCACGCCACGTCTGTGATCTCAAACATCACCGGATCGAACGGCGCGTTGACCACGCGGTCCGAGCGCTCGGCCAAATACGCCTTAAGTTCGCGCTCCAGCTCGGGCGAGGTCACGCGACAGTTGATCTTGCACACATCGTGGCGCAGGATGTCACCGATCGACTGGTCGAAATACTGCTCCTCGTGATACCCGCCGCGTGCACGCATACCGCGCATCACGATGCGCTTGATAGGGCTGTCCTTTTTAAAGCCCGCCTGGTGCATCTCGAACGAACCGCTCGAGAACATGCCATCGGGCGTGGAGCAATCAAAGCAAATGTCCGGGAACGCCTTGAGCAGCTCCTCGGTGGTCTGCGGATCGATGGTCCAGGTCTTGAGCACCTCTCCATGGCTGTCGCGCACGATTGATCCATTGGAGCAGCAGGCGTCAAGCGCCAGGCCCGTAAAGCCATGCTCGCCGATCGGCAGCGTCGAGCGTCCGGTCGCGGGAACCACATGCAGGCCGGCTTCGGTCAACTCGCGAATGGCACGGCGGATGGTCCCATCCGCCTCGTGTAGGGCGTTCAGCAGCGTTCCGTCTAAGTCACTCGCAAACATCTTGATCATGGGCACGCCTCTCCTTCGTCTGCACGATATTGTAGACGAAGGAGAGGCGTGCCTAAACAATGCCGTCGCGGCGCGGCGTACCACCGCCTCCACAAATTCACGGTGCCCCAGCGCGTTAAGACAATCGCCACGAGCGACTTTTCAGCCGATAAAACAGCGCCGTCGTCAACGTCAGCACCGCCAGCATGCCTGCGAATACAATCGCCGGTGTCCATCGATCATATGCGAGTCCGTAAACCAATTGGCCAATAGGCGTTGCACAGGAAAGCGTCATATAAACGAGTGCCAGCACTTTTCCGCAGAGTTCCTTTGGCGCTGACCGCTGAACAAATGAAACGATTTCGACCGATGTAATGCTTGCCCACGCCATGACCCATGCCGAGCCGGCCGCAAGCGCGGCAAACGCTAATTCATCAGGACCGCTCAGTAGCGTGACAATAATCGGTACGACTCCAAAACAGATCATCGCAACATATCGACATATGCCCTTGAAGGAAAAACGATGCGGCCAAATACCGACCAAACCACTGCCGACAAGACCACCTAAGCCCATAGCCACCTCAATAATCCCAACAAAGGATGACTGCATTCCGAGATGCTTTGCAACAATAACGGGAGCGCCAATCGTTAGCCCAACCAACGCAAGGTTCAAAATAGCCGCAATCAAAAACACAACGAGCAATGATGAGTTTTGAGACAGATACCGAATCGACTCCCGAAAATCGTTTCGGCATGTCGAGCAAGTCGTACTGTCCCCCGTCATTCCAGATGAGGCATTTTGCTTGAGTGCGCCCCCGAACAGCAGGGCTGACATCGCAAACGTCAACGCCGCAGTTTCGCATAGAGCATCGATACCGAAGCACCCATAGACTGCCGTCCCGACTACAGGCCCCAAGATATTACTCATCATGGTTATCTGCGAGACCAACGCAGTGGCACGCTCAACCTTTTCTTGGCCCGTCATGCGCACCGTCTCAATTTGAAGCATCGGTTTCAACAGCGATTGGATGCCATATTGGACGCAAAGCATTGCTGCCACGACAACCGCAAGAGGCAGCGAACGCTTCACGGGGATAAACAGCAGTGATGTAGCCATCAGAACAATGCCGAGTACCACAAGAACCCCGCGATGTCTTCCCCGATCCGCCAAGATCCCGCCAACCGGAGTCGCGAGCACGCCTGGTATGAACGCTATCGCCGCGACGGCGCCATATAACGTTGACGAGCCGCTGCAATCGAACAAGTAGAGCGGACACGCAAAGCACAGTGCTGACAACATTGAATACGCACACAGCTGTGCAACAAGAAGGCCAAATAGTCTGATAGATCGCACTGTTTTTGGCGCCAACGAAACGCTAATTCTTCGCATCCCAGCCATAAGCCTGCCCCCAAATACATACTGCTAGTATGTATTTAATGACTTGAAAAGGGCAGCCGTGGCTACCCTCACAAATCAATTACATACCGTTGGTATC
Source organism: uncultured Collinsella sp. (assembly GCA_958348565.1). Classification (GTDB taxonomy): domain Bacteria; phylum Actinomycetota; class Coriobacteriia; order Coriobacteriales; family Coriobacteriaceae; genus Collinsella. The sequence goes on from CATVZP010000059.1 coordinate 4,528, forward strand.
TATATTACCACCCAGCACGGTTCCATACGTCCCAAATCTGGGCCGTTGTCTGGAGCACTTCATTACCCAAATCAAGCCCCACCGCGGCCGCCATCTGCGCCAAACATTGTGCGCGAGCAAGCATTCGCTCCTTGGGCTCGAGCGGACGGAACAGCGGCAACAGCCAAAGATTCGCCAACAACGACACCGCCTCCGCCGCTTCGCGCGGGCATTCGCACACAATGGAGCCGTCAGTGATGCCCTCCTCGATTACCTGCAAGAGATTGCCATCGGCCGACTCGTCAAACGAGCCCTGGTACTGCATCGCCAGTAGACGCGAGCTTTTTACCGGATCTGCCGCAGGATGCATGCGTGCCCATAGCTCAATTTGCGGAACAACGGACTCGGGCGCGTACAGCCGCTTGAGCTTTTGGGCTCCGGTCATATTACCGATACCAAGCGTTGAGCGACGGTGCTCAACAATCGGAGCCATTGCCCGATCAAATGCGGCGTTGAAAATCTCCTCTTTGCTCTTAAAGTGATGATAGACAGCACCCTTGGTCATGCCATCGAGGCGGTCGACGATGTCTTGAATGCTCGTGCCCTCATAACCCTGCGCGCAGAATAGCTCCAGCGCCGCGTCGAGGATCTTCGCGACCGTCTCCTCGGGATATTTATTACGACCCATAATCCGTCCATCCGCAACGCAAGCCTTGTGTCTCATTGCAGCATTTTAACGTTACGGATGGCAGGCGGTCGATTCTACACCGCGGCGGGGCCGTGTTCGCCGGTGCGGATGCGGATGACTTCCTCAACCGGCTCGACCCAGATTTTGCCGTCGCCGACGGCTCCGGTGCGTGCGGCGTTGCAGATAATCTCGACAATGCCGTCGACGTGCTCGTCGGCGCAGATGAGGGTGAACTGCACCTTAGGGATCATGTTGACAAGCAACTCGTTGCCGCGCACGTATTCCTTCCAGCCATGCTGCGCACCGCAGCCCTGCACCTGGTTGATGGTCATACCACGAACATCAGCAGCAAACAGCGCGTCTTTGAGAACCTCAAGCTTCTCGGCACGAACGACCGCCGTAATTTTCTTCATAGTGAATTCCTCTCTTTAATAAAGAAATGAATTGTCCTTCACATGGCACGGGTTTCCCAGGTGCCGCAAACCAACCTCAGAAATCAAAAAGTTCAACTGACTGGTCTTAGCAGGTTTCCCAAGTGCCGCAGATTGCCGTGAAAGAGGAGCGAAGCGTACTTAAGTACGTGAGCGACGATTGAACGGCAAGGTGCGGTGCTTGGGGAAGCTGCTAATCGAGTCCGGAGAACGAGGGATACGCGCTCTCGCCGTGCTGACTCGCATCCAGGCCCAGCGCCTCGTCGGCCTCGTCCACGCGCAGGCTGCCACGGAACAGTGCCTTGACCACCGCAGCGATCACCAGATCGAGTATCAGTACAATGACGACCGTCACCACAATGCCCAAAATCTGCGAGATGAGCAGCGACACGTCGCCTGTGTAGAACAGGCCGCCCTTACCGGTCCACGAAAGTTCCGGCACGCAGAACAGGCCCGTGAGCACACCGCCCAAGATGCCGCCGATGCCGTGGCAGCCGAACGCGTCGAGCGCATCGTCGTAGCCGAACTTGGTCTTAAGATGGCTGATGGCCAGGTAGCAGACAGGCGAGACGATCAGGCCCATGATCAGCGCTGCCCACGGCTCGACAAAGCCCGCGCCCGGCGTGACCACCACGAGGCCCGCGACCAGACCGGTGCTAGCGCCCACCAGCGTGGGGCGACCGGTGTGCACGCGCTCGACGGCAAGCCACGAGACCATACCAGCCGCGCTGGCCGTCACGGTGTTGAGGATGGCGAGCGCCGCCACGGCGTCGGCCTTAAACTCGCTGCCGCCGTTAAAGCCAAACCAGCCAAACCAAAGCAGGCCAGCGCCCAGCGCCACAAACGGCACGTTATGCGGACGGTAGCTCACCATGCCAAAGCCGCGACGACGGCCGAGCATTAAGCAGAGAATCAGGCCCGTGAGACCGGACGAAATGTGCACCACGTCGCCGCCGGCAAAGTCGAGCGCGCCGATCATGTCACCGATAAAGGAGCCCTCGCCGCCCCAGACCATGTGGGCGAGCGGCGCATAGACCACGAGCAGCCAAATGCCCAGGAAGGCCGTCATGGCACCAAACTTAACGCGGCCGGCCAGGCTACCCGTGACGATAGCAGCAGTGATCATGGCAAACGCCATCTGGAAGGCGATGTTGATAATCTCCGGGTAGACGGCACCGTCCGACGCGGTGCCCTCAGCCGCCTGCAGCACCTGGTTGAGCACCGGCAAGCACAGCAGCTGGTCAAGGCCTCCAATAAACGGGCTGGAACCGTCACCGCCGTAGGCCAGCGACCAGCCGGCAACAATCCACAGCACACCAACCAGACCAATGGCGCCAAAGCACATGAGCATGGTGTTGATGACATTTTTGCGCCTGGACAGGCCGCCATAGAAAAACGCCAGACCCGGTGTCATTAAAAACACGAGCATGGTGCAGATGAGCATAAACGTTGTCGATCCCGTATCGTACATTCGCTCCCCCTTGATCGCATGAACGTTGTCGGCGCCCATAATGCGGCCGAGGGGCAACTGGTGTAGACCAGATACGGCGTTGTTAAATGCTGCGTTGTCGAATGGAAACGGTGCCGCAATCTTGGAAACGGCGCGGCAACGGGCGCGAAACGAACGGGAAATACGCGAGCAAGGAAGCCGCGAGCGTACCCGTCCCGGCTAGCGTCGGAACAGCTCGCGGGCGCGGTCGCGGAGGTCGGTAGCTCGGATGACGCCTTCGTAGCGGTTGATGCGCAAGCGCGGGAAGGCATTGAAGAAGCGCAGGTCGCGACGACTGAGCGATACACTCGGCACCGGACGGCTCATGCGCTTGCCGGCAAGGCGACGACTGAGCGACGGACGCGGCATGCTCGGCGCGGCATCGGCCACGCGGCGGGCAGCGAGCGCCAGGCCGCGAGCGCCGTCCGCGATAAACGTCGGCATCGAAGCCTTCTCGCGCAGAGCATCGAGCGTCGCGTCACCCAGCTCGGCCAGCCACGCGTTAACGGCACGGCTACGGATGTGCGTCTGTGTCACCGAGTCAATCGTCGATTCGGGAATGCGCTCGAGCATTGAGTCCGAGGCATCGGCAAGCGACTCGTTGATGCGGTCGGCAAGGTCTGCGCGCACGCGCTCCAGCTGATCGGACAGACGCCGCCAGCTCGCCAACGAGCACGCCGCGTCGACCATCATCGCGACCGCGACGATAAAGGCGGACAGCCGCACAATCAGCACCGGCAGATGGCCAAGCAGCCCCAACAATGCCGGCTCCACTAAACGGCAAATGCACAACGCACCCAAGCCAAACGCGCAGGCCCAGTACAGACAGATGCGTCCATGCAAATTAAACGGCAGGTGCGAGTAATCCCAAAAGCGCGCGCCTGTTGTTTTTTCCAATAGAAGGCCCACACTGTACTCGATTACGCTGCACACAAGCGCCGCAGCGACAAACTGGCTCGAGGCATCCGGAATCCCACGCAACAGCAGCCAGCAGGCAATGCCGCCCGCGCCATAGATGGGACAGCACGGCCCCAGCAAAAAGCCGCTGTTGGCAAAGCGTCCGTGGTTGAGCATGGCGCATACTGTCGACTCCCATGCCCAACCGCAAAAACCGTAGAAGGCAAACGAGAGCACCAGCGCCGAGAGCGGACAGGCGGCAAGCGTCGCGCCGCCGAACGCCATATCAATCGCGGTTTCCACCGTCTACCCTCTCCTCTTTTCGCTCGATTCGCTGCTCACGCCATCGTCTGCCTCGTCCTTGCGCCGCAGACGACCGGAGACCGTCTCGCGCAGCGCGCACCATTTATCTGCCAGGCATACAATCCAAGCCTCACGACACGTCGGCGGCACTGGCACCAGCGGAAACATATGCCGCACGATAATATTCCGCTCGCGCGGCGTCAGCTCAAAATCTTCCTCCGCACGTGCCAGGGCAAAAAACGGGTGGCGAAAGCCATGCAGCCGATGGCTTGGATCGGAATCGTGCCAGTCATAGAGAAAGTAATCGTGCAGCAGAGCCCCGCGCAGCAGCGAGCCGCGGTCGACCGAGATGCCAGCACGGCCCAAGCGCTCGGCAAGGGACAAGCTTGTCCGCGCTACCGAGGTCACATGTGCATAGACCGTCACGTCGCCATGCTGGATGAACTCGTGCGTCAGGTCCAAGCGGCCCGCCTGTGCCAGTTGGCGGGCAGCATGGTCCACTTCGCACGCGATTTTCTCGGCACGAACGACATCGGACATGCTGCCTCCTTCCAGCGACTCACGACAACAAGCCACGGCCTGCACGCATTGAAATAAATCATCATCGAATTTACCAGTATGGCATCGGACAAAACGTTTTGCCCCGCCAGTTGGCGAATTACCGCGCCGCCGTCACATATCAAACGCCAAAATGTGCGAGACTGTTTTGTGCAATTGTGCCGGCCGAGGGAGCGCCGGTGCTCGATTCGCATGGAGTAACCCACAACGATGCTGCTTACGCAAACGACAACGCCCGAGGACGTCAAGGCTCTTAATCGCGCCGAGCTCCCGCAGCTCTGCGGCGAGATTCGCCATGCCATCCTCGAAAGCTCCGCCGCCGTCGGCGGGCACGTTGCCCCCAACCTGGGCGTCGTTGAGCTTACGGTTGCGCTTCATCGCGTGTTTAACTCCCCCATCGATAAGATTGTCTTTGACGTTTCGCACCAGACCTACGCCCACAAGGCGCTGACTGGGCGCGCGTACACTTATATCGATCCGGAGCGTTATGGTGAGGCTTCTGGCTTTGCCAACCCCGACGAGTCCGAGCACGACCTGTTCGCCATGGGCCATACCTCCACGTCGGTGAGCCTGGGCTGCGGCCTTGCCCACGCGCGCGACCTGGCGGGTGACGCGTACAACGTCATCGCCATCATTGGCGACGGTTCGCTTTCGGGCGGCCTGGCGTTTGAGGGCTTTAACAACGCCGCCGAGCTCGACAGCAACCTGATCATCATTGTCAACGATAACGACCAGTCCATTGCCGAGAACCATGGTGGCCTGTATCGCAATCTGGCCGAACTGCGCGCCAGCAACGGCACCTGCGAGCGCAACGTTTTCCGCGCGATGGGGCTCGACTACCGCTACCTGGACGCCGGTAACGATGTGTTGGCCCTCGTCGATGCGTTGCAGGAACTGCGCAATATCGATCATCCCATCGTGCTGCACGTCTCCACCGCCAAGGGCAAGGGCTTTGAGCCAGCCCAGAACGACCCCGAACGCTGGCATCACGTGGGTCCGTTTGACATGGCAACTGGACGCAAGCTCTGCCCGGGCCATCCGAGCGAGCCTGCGCCGCGCACCTATGCCGACATTACGGGCGAGGCGCTCAGCGCCGCCATCGAGCGCGATTCGCAGGTCGTGGGCATCACGGCCGCCACGCCCTACATCATGGGCTTTACACCCGAGCTTCGCGCTGCCGCCGGCAAACAGTTCGTCGATGTGGGCATTGCCGAGGAGCACGCCGTGACCTTTGCCACCGCGCTTGCGCGCTCGGGCGCCAAGCCAGTCTTTGGTGTGTACGGCACGTTTTTGCAGCGCGCCTACGACGAGCTGTGGCACGACCTGTGCCTCAACGACGCTCCCGCAACCATCTTGGTGTTTGGCGCGTCGATCTTTGGCACCACGTCCGAGACGCACCTCTCGTTCTTTGATATTTCCATGCTGGGCGGACTTCCCAACATGCGCTACCTTGCACCGGCTTGCATGGAGGAATATCTGTCCATGCTGAGCTGGTCGCTCGACCACCGCGAGCATCCCGTGGCGATTCGTGTACCGGGCATCGGCCTGGTTAGCCGCCCCGATTTGGCACCCGTCGAGGACACCGACTACAGCGCCGTTCGCTACAACGTGGTGCGCCGGGGTCGCGACGTTGCCGTGCTCGCACTTGGCGATTTCTTTGAGCTGGGCGAGCGCGTGACAAACCGCTTGGCTGCCGAGTACGGCATCGAGGCCACGCTCGTCAACCCGCGCTTTACAACCGAGCTTGACCGTGAGTTCCTCGACAGCCTTGCCGCCGAGCATCGCGTTGTCGTCACCCTCGAGGACGGCATCTTGGACGGCGGCTGGGGCGAGCGCGTGGCATGTTATCTGGCCTGCACACCTGTGCGCACGCGCACCTTCGGCATCGCCAAGGGCTTCCCCGACCGCTACGACCCCAACGAACTGCTCGCGCATAACGGCATGACGGTCGAGAACATGGCCGCCGAAGCCGTGAGGCTGCTCAACGAGTAAAAAACCTCCGCAAGGGAAGCACCCCTGCGGAGGTTTTTATTTTCGCGACGCGATTATCTCAATCTGTAACATCTAGAGCCCGAATTCCCGTCTAACTGTTACAGATCTAGACAAGACGTCTTAGTCCCTGACCTTTGTCTCAATCTGTAACAGGTAGAGACCTTTTGGCCGTCCAGATGTTACAGATTGAGACATTCGAATTCCCCTGAAGAGAAAATCTCGATCTGTAACAGTTAGAACCCATTTCCTCGTCTACCTGTTACAGATTGAGACAAAGCAGCGAGGCAGGCCGCCACATCTGCAAGAACCACCACAAAGGTGCCTGTCCCTTTTTGGTAGGTAGAATTACCCATAAGACAAGTATGTTTCTGAGTTATTTCGTGTTGACCCATTTGAGCGGGATAGGGTATAACTCTACTCAACCGCTAGGGATTTTATTGAGAAAGGTGTTCTACCATGAGCAAGAACCTCTCCCAGCAGGTCGTTCTCGACCGCCGCGGCTTCGTTGCCGCCACCTTCGCAACCGTCGCCGGCCTTGGTCTTGCCGGCTGCTCCGACACCAGCGCCGAGGCCGACAAGGGTTCCGCCGCCGGCTCCTCCAAGGGCTCCGAGGATACCGAGGTTTCCGCCACGCTCGATGCCAAGGCATTCGACAAGCTCGTCGGCAACGGTCCCAAAGCCGATAACGACGCCATCGCCGCCAGCACCTGGGCGACGGCCGTCAAGGACGCCGGCGTCTTTAAGATCGGTGGCGTTCAGACCTCTACGCTCTTCTCCCTCCTCAACGAGAAAGACGGTCAGACCCGCGGCTTCGACGCCGGTATCGCACAGCTCCTGTCCAACTACATTCTGGGCGAGAACAAGGTCGAGATCACCCAGGTGACCTCGGACACGCGCGAGTCCGTCCTGCAGAACGGCCAGGTCGACGCCGTCTTTGCCACCTACACCATCACTGACGAGCGCAAGAAGCTCGTCTCCTTTGCCG
>CATVZP010000060.1 GCA_958348565.1 uncultured Collinsella sp.
GCTCGGTCAGCTCCTTGATGCGCTCGGACAGGATGGCGACCTGAACCTTGGGGTTACCGGTATCGACCGGGGAGTTACCGAACTGGGCGGTCAGCTCCGCCTTGCGCTCTTTGGAAACAGTCATTGTTTCACCTTTCGTTTCGCGTCGCCCGTGGGCGACTCTATTCGCCTCGGACTGGGAAGCCGCCGGTGGAGCGAACATCCAAGGTCGAGGTACCAACAGGTCGGTATGTTACCACAAGCGGAGCGCGCCTGCGCATCATCACCGACCCAACATGAATTCCATCGCACGGAGCCGCTGATCGGTGTGCGTGGCGGCCCAAACATGCGAAAGCCCCAGCAAAAACGCAGCCGTATGCGGGTCGATTCGCTCGGCCATGAGCTCATCGAACGTCATGGACATCAGAGCGCGCAGCCATGCGACCTCGCCGGTCGACACCAGCTCGGCACCCGGAACGCTCGACGCGCACGACCCGCACAGAAGCCCGCCGGCTTGGGCCGAGAAATACGAGAGCATGGGATCGCCGCACGAGACGCATGCCGAGAAATCGGGACGGTAACCAACGTGCGACAGCAGCTTAAAGACAAAGGCCGCCGCAAGCAGGTCCATATGTGCCGAGTCGAGCCCGCTGCCGACAAGCGTGAGCGCACGCTGCGCAATGGCAAAGGTAAATGGATCCTCGGCATCCTCGAACGAGCACACACGCGCAACCTCGGCAATCGCGCTGGCGGCACAGGTCGTCTCGTAGTCAGGAGCAGCACCGAGCGGCGCCTCCATGAGCTCCGCCTGGGAAACCACGTCGAGCGAGCGACCATGCGCCAACAGCATATCAACGGTGCAGAAAAGCTCGCAGCGGGCCGCAAGGCGACCGCCAGGCTTACGCGCGCCCTTAGCCACGGCACGCACCTGCCGCCCCCGTTCGTCGAGCATCGTCAAAATCAGGTCGGTTTCCTTGAGCTTCGTCTTGTCGAGAACGAGCACCTTTGTGCGATATGTGCGAGAGCCTGCCATGAACGCCGAGGCTTAATCTTCGGCGTTATAGCCAAAGCGGCGGATCTGAGCCTCGTCATCGCGCCAGCCGGCGTTGACCTTCACGTCGAGCTCCAAAAAGACCTGGTTGCCAAAGATGCGCTCAAGATCGCGACGGGCATCGATGCCGATATGCTTGATCATCTCGCCGCCCTTGCCGATGATGATGCCCTTCTGCCCCTCGCGCTCGACGTAAATCGTGGCGTGCACGCGCAGGACCTTCTTAGTCTGCTCGAGCGCGTCACAGATGACGCCCACGGAGTGAGGGATCTCGTCGCGGGTGCGACGCAGGACCTTCTCGCGCACGAACTCGGCCACAAGGGTTTCGTCGGACGCGTCGGTGCCCATGTCCTCAGGGAACCAACGCGGGCCCTCGGGCAAGAAGTGAGCGACGGTCTCGATAAACGCATCGACGTTGAAGTTCTTGACCGACGACGTCACGATCTCATCATCGTATTCCATAAGCTCGTGAGCGGCCTTGAGCTGCTCCATGACCTGTGCGGGATCGGCCTCATCGGCCTTGGTAAGCACCAGGACCTTTTTGGAACGAGCGTTCTTGACGCGCTCGGCAACCCAGGCGTCTCCCCTGCCGATGGGTTTGGTGGCGTCGATCAGAAACGCGACGACATCGACATCGTTCAGTTCGTACAACGCGCTCTTGTTGAGCTCGGAACCTAAGCCATCCTTGGGCTTATGAATACCCGGGGTATCGACAAAAACCAGCTGATAACCGGGGCGGTTGACGACGGCGCGCATACGGCGGCGGGTCGTCTGGGCCACCGGAGAGGTGATGGCGACCTTCTTGCCGTAACAGGCGTTGAGCAGCGTGGACTTGCCGGCGTTGGGGCGACCGACCAGGGCCACAAAGCCACTGCGAAAACCGGGTTCCACGTCGCCAAAACCCGCGAGGCTCTCTTCCTCGTCACACAGGGCATCGAGCTCCTCGTCGCTCATACCCTCAAACGGGTCGAACTCCTCGACCTCGTTAAACGAATCGGCGCCTTCAGCCTCGTCCAGGACCTCGTCATCCAAAACTTCATCGGTAGGCTGCATATTGTCGGACATGGGAATCCCTTTCTAAATAAAGTCGAGCGCGTGGGCAAAGACAAGCACGCCCACGATCGCGGCGGTAATGGAAAGAACGTATACAGAGGCAGCGGCGATATCCTTCGCGCGCTTGGCCAGCGGATGCAGCTCCTGGGTCGCCAGGTCCACAATCGCCTCCATGGCGGTATTGCACAGCTCGCCGTGAATCACCAGGCCGCAGCAAATGATGACCGTAGCCCACTCGGCAATATCAAGCCCCACGATGCAGCCGGCAATGACGGTACACACACCCGCCACGAGCATGACCTTGATATTACGCTCGGTCTTGACGGCGGTGACGAAGCCCTCCATCGCGTATGAGAACGACTTTAAAAAGGAAGGATGGTCCTTGTTCGATCCGGGAATCATAGACGGCTCCTAGTCGTGGGCGTGGTTGGTGATGGGGCCGACGTGGACCAGCTTGGGGTCCTCGCCGCGCTCGAGCGCCAGATCGCGCAGGATGGCGTCCTCGCGTGCCTCCATGACCTCGGCCTCGTCGTCCTCGATATGGTCATACCCCAGCAGGTGCAGCATGCCATGCACGAGCATCAGGCGACACTCGTCGGCAGGACTATTGCCAAAGCCAGGGGCCTGACGGGCAATAACCTGCGGAGCCAGGATAATATCACCGAGCTCGAGCGTCTCGTCGGCGGGAATGTCCTCGTCAAAGGCCGAGTCGCATTCAAACGAGAGGACATCGGTGGTGCGGTCGATACCGCGCCACTCGTGGTTGAGCTCGTGCATCTCGTCTTCATCGACATACGAAAGGGAAATCTCGACCTCACGCTCAACACCCTCGGCGGAAAGCGCAACTGAGCAGATGTGCTCCACCTCCTGGGCATCGAGCAGCGTATCGAGCTCGGCATCGTTGCTGATCAATACACTCAACGGGACTCCTTTCGATCGTGTGCGCGCTGCTCGCGCGCATCGTCGTATGCATCATAGGCCTCAACGATACGGCCCACCAGGGCATGGCGCACCACATCGGCGCGCTCCAGGTGAGAAAACGCCACATCGTCGACGCGACCCAAAATCCTTTCGACATCGGCAAGACCGCCGCGGCGACCCACCAGGTCACGCTGGCTCAGGTCGCCGGTAATCACGAACTTGGAATTAAAGCCCAGACGCGTCAAAAACATCTTCATCTGCTCGGGAGTCGTGTTTTGTGCCTCATCGAGCACCACAAAGGCATCACTCAGCGTTCGACCGCGCATGTAGGCGAGCGGGGCGATCTCGATCACGCCACGCTCCATAAGCTCATCGATGCGTTCGCGATCCATCATGTCAAAGAGGGCATCATAGAGCGGGCGCATATACGGGTCGATCTTTTCCTCGAGGGTGCCGGGCAAAAAGCCCAGGTTCTCCCCCGCCTCGACAACCGGGCGCGTCAGGATCAGGCGGCCCACCTCATGGCGCTTGAGCGCGGCGACGGCGAGTGCCATGGCCAGATAGGTTTTACCGGTACCGGCGGGACCGAGGCCAAACGTGATGGTAGAAGAGCGGATGGCATCCACATAGCGCTTTTGACCGAGCGTCTTGGGGCGGATAACGCGACCGCGATACGATAGCAGCACGTCATCGCGCAACGACGAGGCATCATGCTCGCCGTCGCGCAGAACGGCCAGACAGCGCGAGACATCATCGGCAGAAAGCGTGCGCCCGGCAGCAGCCTCACGAAAGGCATATTCGAAAAAACGCGCCACGAGTTCGACCTCGTCCGGATCGCCGCTCACGGCAACGCTGTCACCGCGGGCAACCACATGGGCGCGCACCAAGTTCTCGAGTGCACGAAGGACGCCGTCGCCGGCGCCCAAAACGCGCGAGGGATCGATACCCTCGGGAACGGTAAGTCTAATCTTCGAGGCTTCCATGAACCTCCCTGCGTGCATGGACCAAGCCAGAATCATCGACTCCGATGATAGCAACGTCGAGCAGGCACGGGGCTGTGAGTCCACAGGTATCATCGAGACGGGCATGATGGAACGAGCCGAGCGTCAGGTTGTCGCCATACTCGAGCACCGCACGCTCGACCGTGCCCACGCGACGGCGGGCATCGGCGATCGCAAGCTCCTGTGCGGCGGCGCGCATGCGACGGCTGCGCTCGGCCATGACCTCAGGGGGTACCTGGTCGGGCATGTCGGCGGCGAGGGTGCCGGGGCGCTTGCTATACCGGAACACGTGCATGCGCGAAAAGCCCACGCGACGGCACAACGCCAGCGACTCCTCGAACTCCTCGTCCGTCTCGCCGGGGAAGCCGACGATGACATCGCACGAAAGAGACGCCTGCGGCAGGTTGGCGCGAATCATGCGCACCGTATCCTCGAAGGCCTCGGCACTATAGGGACGACCCATGCGATGCAGCGTCGCCGTGCAGCCAGACTGCACGGGCAGGTGCAAAAACGGCGCGATACGCTTCGGATAGCGAGCCATCACCTTGAGCAAACGCTCGGAAATATCCATGGGCTCCACCGAGGAGATGCGCACGTGGGCGATCTCGGTGCGCTCCATGATGGCCTGGAGCAGCTCATCTATCTCGACATGTTCGTCGGTCGCGCTCTTGCCGTCATAGGCACCTAGGTTCACGCCGGTCAGCACGACCTCGGGCACGCCGGCCTCCTGGGCTTCACGCACCTGTTCGAGCACGGACTCGACGGGCACGGAGCGCTCGGGGCCGCGGGCCTTCCACACAATGCAATATGTGCAGCGGTGGTTGCAGCCATCCTGGATCTTCACGCCCAGCCGCGAACGACTGAGTGTATCGACCACGTCGCCATCGCTGCAGGCGGGCACGCTATCGGATTCGACACCCAGCACCTCGCAGACGCGCTCGGCGACGTCTATCTTGGACGGTTCGGCGATCACGCGATCGGAGAGCTCCAGCAGCTCCTCGGGATGCAGGTTGACGACGCAGCCGGTTACGACCACGTAAGGCTCGCCCGGATAGGCCAGGGCGTGACGGACGGCCTTGCGGGTCTTGGCCTCGGCCTCCCCCGTCACAGCACAGGTATTGATAACGATCAGATCGGCGTCCTGGGGCTCCACCATCGCAAAGCCCAGGCGCATAAGATCGGCAGTGATACGGTCGGACTCAACCCGGTTGACACGGCATCCGAGGTTGACGACGGAAATATGGGGTGCGAGCACACGGGCTCCTTAATCGAGGATGTCGTCGAGGGCACTCTTGATACGGTCGGTCACCGACTTCTTACCGGAGGCGACGTCATCGCCCATCTCGTCGGCAAAGGCGCGAAGCAGTTCGCGCTGCTTATTGGAGAGATTGGTGGGGACGACCACGCGCAGCTGCACGACCAGACGACCACGCGAACCGCCGCCGCCGATACGCGGCATGCCGTAATTGTTGACGCTCACGGTGTCACCGTACTGTGTGCCGGCGGGGACGCACACCTTGACGACCTCGTCAGGCATAATGCCCTCGACCTCAATCTCGCAACCGAGCGCGGCCTGCGCAATCGAGATGTCGCTCACCAGATAGAGGTCATCGCCATTACGCTTAAAACGCTCGTGGTCGGCGACACGCACGTTGACGATCAGGTCGCCCGACGGCTCGCCACGAAGGCCGGCCTCGCCAAAACCACTCACGCGCAGCTGGCGACCGGTCGAAACACCGGCGGGAATATCGATGTCAATTTTTTCGTGAGAAGGCGTGCGGCCCTGGCCATCACAGGTCTCGCAGGGATGATCGATAACCGTGCCTTCGCCGTGGCAGTCGGGACAGGGCGAAGAGGACTGAACCTGGCCCAGGAAAGAACGCTGGACCGTCGTCACATAGCCTGTGCCGTGACAGCGGCTGCACTGCTTCTCGGTCGCGCCCTCGGCCTTGCCGGTACCATTGCAGTCCTCGCATGGAGCAAGACGGTCGTAGCTGATCGTCTTTTTGCAGCCGAGCGCCGCCTCCTCGAGCGTCACCGAAAGGGAGATGGCCATATCGCGACCGCGACGGCGCTCGCGACGGCTGCGAGCGCCACCACCGGCGCCACCGCCAAAGAACGACGAGAACAGGTCGTCCATGCCCATGCCACCAAAGATATCGTTAATGTCGACATAGCCAGAGCCACCGGGGCCGTCCGCGGTGCCGTAACGGTCGTAGTTAGCGCGCTTCTGCTCGTCGGAAAGAACGGAATAGGCCTCATTGAGCTCCTTGAACTTGGCCTCGGCCTCAGGGTCGTCCGAAACATCCGGGTGTACCGTACGGGCTTTCTTTAGAAACGCGCGCTTAATCGTCCGCGCGTCGGCATCCTTGTCAACGCCAAGTACCTCGTAGTAATCCCTATTTTCCGACACGACCGAATCCTTCCAACTTTCATTATTGTCACAGTGCGTCCTATACCCAAGCTGGGCCGGGCGCAAACAGAGGGTTTGATGTTATTGCATTCCGTACGGCGAAAGCACGGCCCGCTGTGAGCAGCTCGCGAACCAAACCGACACGAGCGCGAACATAAAACCGTTGGCAAATCCATTGGCAAACTGCATCGCACCGCGCTTCCACCACAGCAGGCTGCGATGAAGCACGCCGTCCGACAGCACCATGAACAAGCCCATGGCAAACGGAATGAAGCACATCATGGCAAAGGCGGAGAACACGCCCGAGATGGCCGACAGTACCAAAAACGGCGCGATGATACCCATAAGGTAGAAGCCGGTGCGAGCCTTACCCTCCAGGCGCTCGGCCTCAACGTGCGCACGACCGACCAGGTCACCGCCCGAAGCGCCGTTCGTGCCGGCGTGACCCATGTTGGGGATGCGCACCTCGTCGCCATCATGCGTACCGGCGGGAAACTCAATCGTCTGCTCGGAGGTTACGCGGGTACGGCCGCTGCCACCGCAATCGGGGCACGGATCGGCAACGACCTTGCCGGAACCGCCGCACTCGGGACAAACCGTCTGGAACGTGCCCGCACCAAACAGGAAGGACAAGTCGACGTCGATGTGGCCACGGCCACCGCAGCTCGGACAGGTGTGGGCATGCTCTGACGAAACGGAGCCCGATCCGCCACAATGTCCGCAGGTGTCAAAGCGGGTGTAGCGAACGGTCTTGTGGGCACCGCCCTTGGCCTCCTTGGCGTCGAGCTTGATATCGACGACCACGTTGGCACCACTCTCGGGGTTGTAGGCCGCCTGGCCGCGACGGGGCTGGCCCCAGGCGCCCCCGAAGGGGAAACCGCCATCAAAGGGATTGCCGTAACCGGCGCTGCCGGCATAGCCACCGCCATAGGGCGAAGCCGTCGGTGCACCGGCAAAGGGATTACCCGACCGCATGGCGTCGTAACGCGCACGCTTCTGCTCGTCCGAGAGCACGGCGTAGGCCTCGGAAACCTCTTTAAACTTCTCCTCGGCATCCGGCTCTTTATTGACGTCCGGATGGAGCTTACGGGCCTTTTGCTGGAAAGCCTTTTGAATATCACGCGAGGTGGCGTCCTTGGAAACACCCAAAATCTCGTAGTAATCTTTTTCGTTCATCGTCGCCATGCGTGGCAACCTCCTGCTCACAGCAGCGTATATATTGCGGTAATTCTACCCGAGCGGCCTAAGCTAGGCCCCAAAACAGCTCGAACAGAACATTTCCATCGAGCCAACCCAGGTGGGTCGGCGCCAGGCGGGCACAGGTGCGGCCGGCGACGACATCGTCAGAGGCAATAGGCCCCGCATGGGTATCACCGTTCTCGGGCACCCAAGTGGCAAGCCCAAGCTCAAGAGCGCGGTCACAGGCCGCTGTCAGTTCATCGGCAGGGATGACACGAGCCGCGCGAACCAACAGATCGGACGCGACACCGCGCGTCATACGACAAGCGAGCATCAGGTCCTCTGCTGCCGCCTCGCGATGCGTCAGGTACTCGGCCTCAAACGACGTCGCGTCATCGTTGCGCTGGACCAGACGCACGCGGTGAAAGTCACCACGGGGGGCCACGCCGGGAAACAGCCCAGCCAGGCGATCGAAGTCCTCGGCATCGAGCATACCCGCGGCAGAACGACCCAAACCCAGATAGCCCCGACCAGTCCAGTAGGCGATATTATGAGCACATTCATGCCCATCGAGCGCGTAGCTCGCCACCTCATACGGGTGATAGCCCGCCGAACTCAGCCGCTCGCGCGCAACGTCCATGCATGCGGCTTGGAAATCCTCATCGGGCTCAAGCGACTCGTCACGGCACGCCATGCGGTAAAGCGGCGTGCCCTCCTCGAGCGTGAGCGGATAGACCGACACATGGTGCGGGGCCGCCGCAAGCACGCCATCAAGCGTGTATCGCCAGCTCGCCATAGTCTGTCCGGGAAGCCCGCACATAAGGTCGCACGACACATCGAGCCCAACATCCTTCACCGTCGCGATAGCCTCAAGCGCCCGTTCGGCATTATGGATACGGCCAATAACAGCCAACTCGGTATCGTCGAGGGTTTGCACACCCAGAGAGATGCGCGTGACACCCGTCACGGCAAGCGTGGTGGCGAGCTCAGCGGTCAGCGACTCAGGATTGGCTTCGCAGGTAAACTCAACGGGCTTGCACCACATGGAGACACGACGGGCAAGTTTCACGAGGTGCTCCCCTGCCAGCGACGGCGTGCCGCCGCCTACGTAGACAGTGCGGATCTGCCTGAGTGCCCCACCGTTGCCAAAGGCATCGAGCCGCGCATACAGGTGCTCAAAATAGGCATCGAGTGCAGCGTCCAGGTCGCACGGAGCAAAGCTGCGCGAGTCAAAGTCGCAATAGCGGCATTTTTGAGCGCAAAACGGCACGTGCACATACAGCGCGGTAACGGCCACCCTTAAGCCTCCAGCGGATGAGCGGGCACCGACTCACCGGCGGCAAGCGCGGCCTCGCAGGCCACCACGTCGCGCTCGATATCATCGACCAGCGCCATAAACTCCTCGTACGTGGAGCAGCGCACCACCTGAGCGCGCCAGGCGGCGGCATGGGGCACGCCCTTTAAGTACCAGCTTGCATACGTACGGGCGCGCGACATAAGCGGCAGAAGCTCGTGCGTCAACGTCAGGTGCTCACGCAGAGCCTCCAGGCGCTCGACCGAGGAGCGAGAAGGAACCGGCGTGCCATCGAATGCAAGGGCTCGGGCATCGCCGAACACCCACGGATTGCCGTAGATGCCGCGCGCGATAAACACTGCGCTGGCGCCGGAGCTGCGCAGACGCTCCGCCGCGTCCTCGGCCGAGAACACATCGCCCGAACCAATCACGGGAATCTCGACAGCGTCGGCAACCTCATCGACGACAGACCAATCGGCCTGGCCCGTATAGAGCTGCGTGGCACAACGACCGTGCACGGCAACTGCAGAGGCGCCCGCCCCTTCGAGCATCTGGGCAAACGTTGCGGCGTTGCAATCCTCGGCATAAAAACCCTTGCGGATCTTCACGGTCACGGGAACATGCGCCGCGCCCACCGCTGCCTCGACAATCTTCTCGGCCAGGTCGGGCGTGCGCATAAGCGCCGAGCCCTCGCCCTTGGTAACGACCTTGCGAGCCGGACAGGCCATGTTGATATCAATCAATGACAGGCGATCGCCCACGCGTTCCTCGACGGCAGCGACGGCACCCGCAAACTGATCGGGCTTGGAACCAAAGAGCTGCACGCAGATCTGCTGCTCCTCGTCGGCCGGCAACACCAGGCGCCACGTCTTGTTGCTGGCATAGGCAAGGCCTGCAACGCTCACCATCTCGCTGTAGGCAAGGTTGGCGCCGCGGCGGCGACACATGATGCGATAGGCGGGGTCGGTTACGCCCGCCATGGGAGCCATAAGGAACGGCTGCTCGGCATAGGCGCCCAGCAGCCGCTTGCTGTATTCAGAAAGCGCCATGGACCTACTCGTCCACCTTGAGAATCGCCATAAAGGCCTCCTGCGGGACCTCGACCGAGCCGATGGCCTTCATGCGCTTCTTGCCCTCTTTCTGCTTCTCGAGCAGCTTGCGCTTTCGCGAGATATCGCCGCCGTAACACTTAGCCAGCACGTCCTTGCGGCGCGCCTTAACGGTGGAGCGGGCGATGATCTTGTTGCCGATGGCGCCCTGGATAGGCACCTCGAACAGCTGTCGTGGGATGATCTCCTTAAGCTTGTCGCACAGGCCGCGGGCAAGACCGTAGGCCTTATCCTTGTGCACGATAAACGACAGCGCGTCCACCTCGTCGCCCGAAAGCAGGATGTCGAGCTTGACGAGCTCGGAGGGGCGATATTCGTTGAACTCGTAGTCGAGCGAGGCGTAACCCTTGGTGCGGCTCTTGAGCTGATCGAAGAAATCCAAGATGAGCTCAGCGAGCGGCATATCAAAGCGCATCTCGACCGATTTGCTCGTCAGGTGGATCATATCGGTCGTGACGCCACGGTGCTCGATAGCGAGCTGCATGACGGCACCCGTATACTCGGGCGGGCAGATGATCTTTGCCTTGAGGTAAGGCTCTTCGATACGCTCGATGCGCGTGGCCTCGGGCAGATCCTGCGGGCTGCGGACATCGACCATCTCGCCGTCAGTCTTGTACACGTGGTAGTCGACCGAGGGGCTCGTGGCGATCAGGTCCAGATTGAACTCGCGCTCCAGGCGCTCTTTGACGACCTCCATGTGAAGCAGGCCCAGGAAGCCCACGCGGAAGCCAAAGCCCAGCGCCACCGACGTCTCAGGCTCCCACACCAACGACGGATCGTTGACGTGCAGCTTATCGAGCGCGTCGCGCAGGTTCTCATAGTCCTTGTTGTCGATGGGGAACAGGCCCGTGTAGACCATGGGTTTGGCCTCGCGGTAGCCCGGCAGCGGCTCGGGGCAGGGGTTCGAAGCCCACGTAAGGGTATCGCCCACGCGCACGGCCTCGGGGTCCTTCAGACCCGTGACCACATAGCCGACCTCGCCGACAGTCAGAGCATCGACCGGCGTCTCGGCAGGGCGCTTGACGCCCACGCCGTCGACCAAGAAGTCGCCCTTGGCCTGCATCATGCGCAGGGTATCGCCCTTTTTGATGGACCCGTCAAAGATGCGCACCGTGGCGACGACGCCGCGGTACTCATCGAAGTACGAATCCAGAATAAGTGCCTTGAGAGGGCCATTTGCATCGCCCTTGGGAGGCGAGATCAAAAAGACAATGGACTCCAGCAGATCGTGGATGCCCTCGCCAGTCTTGCCCGACACGCACACGGCATCGTCGGCGGGAATGGCCAGATCGTCTTCGATCTCGGTCTTGACCTCGTCGGGGTGCGCCGAGGGAAGGTCGATCTTGTTGATGGCCGGAACAATGTCCAAGTTGGCGTTCATGGCGAGCGTCGCGTTGGAAACGGTCTGCGCCTCGACGCCCTGAGTGGCGTCCACGACGAGCACCGCACCCTCGCAAGCGGCAAGCGAACGCGAGACCTCATAGGTGAAGTCCACATGGCCCGGCGTATCGATCAGGTTGAACTGATACGTCTCGCCGTCGTCGGCGTCATAGGACACGCGGACGGCATTGGACTTGATCGTGATGCCGCGCTCGCGCTCGATGTCCATCGTGTCAAGCAGCTGCGACTCCATGTCGCGCTCATCGACGGTATGGGTGAGCTCGAGGATGCGGTCACTGATCGTGGACTTGCCATGGTCGATATGCGCAACGATCGAGAAGTTACGGATGTGGGAAATGTCAATTGAAGTATTCATGCGGACTATCTTACCCGAGCGGT